>JAYURK010000100.1:0-43831 GCA_043756235.1 Ferruginibacter sp.
TTAGTAAAGTTTAGGTGTGGTAACTCAAACTTAACTAATATGGGCGGTTCTAACGAACTGCCCGTTTTTATTTATAATTTAGTCGGACAATAGTGATAATTATTATAAAATTATTTTTATACAGTATTATTTGATGAATCTCTTCAAACCTTTGCCTGACCTCACCCCCAACCCCCTCTCCAAAGGAGAGGGGGCTTAAAACACATACCATCATTTTTCAACAGGTTGACAACCTTTCTTTAAACCTTACACATAAATATTCTAATATTATTTTTTATCAGAGTTTTACTTCACTAACTCAAACAACGCTGCATCCATTTGGGGCTTTACTTCGCATTTATTATTAAAGTGCATGGTTGCAGTGTTGGTTGTATTAAAAGCCGGCCAATTGGGCAAACCTTTGTGATTGGGATTGCCTGTTTTTGCAAAATTTATATAAGCATCAGCATATTTTTCTGCCAACGCATAAGCATCTTTTTGGCCTCCCGTCATTTCTGCACAACGATGAATATTATTAAATGCAAAAGGTATATCCATGCAATGCACCGCTTTATATTTTCCATCCATCACCGGGCTTTGCCAGGTAAACAAATACATATAAACAGGTGCAGCATTTAAGGCTGATTTTTCTTTGGCCTGTTGCACAGCACCGGGGCGGAACGTAACATCAACATCCAAAAGGTCGCTCGGTTTGGTATCATTGGGATAAGCCTTTTTTACTGCAGCAATATAAGCATCCGCTTTTTCTTTCTTTTGAGTTTTTATAACTTCCATTATTTTATCCAAAGGCGCTTTGCTTAAAGCTCCATTCGCAAAAGGAGTAAATTCATTTTTAGTAGTGCCAATTAATAAAGGAATATTTTTTGATAACTCAAACGCTTCCTTACTAAAAAGTTGATAGGGTAAATCTTCACCATCATTACTGGGGCCCCAGTTTAATCCAAAACCAATTACCGGTTTGCCTTCTGCCTTCATTTTATCTGCAATAGTTTTTAATGCTTTTTTACCTGCATCACTTAAAGTTTGAAAAGGCAATTTTTGTATTTCATCAATTTTATCGCCATCAATTTTTAGTTCTTTTAAAACTTCGGCACTTATTTCCTGTGTTGCTTTTTTATCCAGCATGGAAGTTCTGAAAGAACCGCTCATATTTATTGCTTTATGAAATAATCCTTTTGCCGCAGGCATTGCCATTGAAGTATTTACTTTAGCACCACCACCCGACTGGCCAAAAATGGTAATATTATTTGCATCGCCGCCAAAGCTGGCAATATTTTCCTTTACCCATTCCAGTGCTGCTTTAATATCTAATATACTTGCATTGGCCGAATGTTTATATTTTTCGCCGTAGGCAGATAAATCTAAAAAACCTAAAATATTTAACCGGTGATTAATAGATACCACCACCACATCGCCTTTCTTTGCTAAATTTTCGCCATCGTAAGAGGGCAGCTCCTGCGATGAACCAGCTGTAAAACCACCACCATGTATCCAAAACATTACGGGTCTTTTTTTGCCGTCGTTAATGCCGGGTGTCCAAACATTTAATACCAAACAATTTTCATTAGTGTATCCCCAACTGTGGTTAAATACAAATTCGCCTTCATCCTGTACAGTTGTTGTTGCATCCATCAATGGCGCTACCGGGCCATACGTCATAGAACTGCGGATGCCCTGCCATGCTGTTGTTTTTTGTGGCGCTTCAAATCTTTTTGCTTCGGCATAGGGAATGCCTTTGTAAGTAAAAATTGTATTGTTGATGCAGCCTCTTACTTTACCGGCATTGGTATTGGTAACGGCAATATTTTCGCCGGTTATTAATTGTGCTGTTGCATTTATACAAACAGTTGATAAACAAAAAAAGCAAATGATTATTTTTTTCATGATGATTAATTTTATTAAATTTTTTTTAACCCGGCTTTAGTTTTTCAATTTGACTTCATTGGCGTCGCACTCTTGTACATTTTATCTTTAGGCAACATTACAGACCATTTTATTTTAACCTTACCCCAACCCCTCTTCTGAGGAGAAGGGCAACTAAAAATTAATTACCCGTTTTTTACCCCTGTTATCCAATACTTCAATACTCACCATGTTTTTATTTGTTATAATAAACCTGGCCGATTGGGAGAGGAATGAAGCACCATAATTAATTTCTCTTTTTTGAATTGATCCGTTTTTGTATTTTATTAATGCACTCACATCTGCAGGTAAAAAACGAATGCATGAATCCATTTTTTTATGTTGTAAAACTTTTAATGCTCCTTTATTTTGACTTGCAGCCAGCAAACATTTATTACCGGCACTCTGCAGCATAACCAATGCTTTTCCATTTCCCGGTATATAAATGCCACTTTGTAAAATCGTTAAGGGTGCAAAATTTCCTTTACCATCTCCTTTTAAAAACAAGCCGTTTAATGCATCGTAACGTCCCACAGAAACTTCGGTGCCATAATCATTTCCATTTATCACCACATCCAAATTACCATCGCTATCAAAATCTTCTACCGCCATACCATTTAAAACAGAAAGCTGCGCCTGCAGTGGAAGTGGCTGCATGGTAAATTTTCCATTGCCATCATTGCGTATAAAAGCCGATTGCAAATTAGCAGCATGCAGCTGCAGCGGTTTTTTGTTTTCATACATGCTCAACAACTCTTTTATATCTGCATTTGCAAAAGCATTGTAGGTTAAAAACTTTTTTTTGCTGCTGTTTAATTGCCCGCTGTAATCATCTTTTAAGTGAGCCGCATATTCTACTTTGCTATGATCTAATGCAGACACCGGAAGGTATAAGGAAAGCACCGCATCATAACTGCCATTTTTATCAAAGTCATCGGCAGTAATAGCAACAGGATATTTTTCTGATGCCCTGTAAAAAGAATTGGTGCCAAGATTGCCTGCTATATAATCCATATCGCCATCGTTATCAAAATCGCCTGCTGTTATAGAATTCCACCAACCAGACGATTGCGGATTTGAGATTTCGGATTTTAGATTTTCGAATTGCCCTTTTTGGTTTTGTAAAAAAGTAAGCGGCATCCATTCGCCTGCAAGAATAATATCCTGCCAACCGTCGTTATTAAAATCGGTAAAGAGTGCATCGCAAACCATTCCAATGTTTAATAAATCTTTTGCTGCTGTAGCAGTAACATCTGTAAATTTTACCTTCCCGTTCTTTGTATCATTTCTATACATAAAACTGGATACAGGCTTTGGATAATTTCCCGGCTCCACCCTTCCGGCAATAAACAAATCCAAATCGCCATCATTATCATAATCTGCTGCCCTTACACAACTTTTGCTGGTAAGGTTTGCAGGAAAAGCTGTGGTATCAATTGTAAAATTTCCCTTGCCATCATTTATATAAAACCTGTCTTTATAAGCAGCAGTGCCGGGAGCTGCTTCGTATCCTCCGCTGGCAATATACAAATCCTGATCTCCATCAGCATCTGCATCAAACAATAAAATACCAAGGTCTTCTGCATTTTTTGTTTTGCCTGCTACATTGTTGTTAAATAATTCTTTTTGCAAAAAATTGCCATTGGGTTGCTGCAAAAAAAATTGTGTGTTATAATAATATGAACCACCACTTACCATATCGTCAAGACCATCGCCATTAATATCCGCCACAGCCAGTGCCGGCCCATACTCCGAAAATTTATGTGGCAGCAAACGTTGAATATCAAAATCTATAAAATCACTGTCGCTGTGATTGTAATTAATATTTACGGCACGGGTAATTTCTGTAAATAAAGCATTGCTGTTAATTACAGCTGCAGCATTATTGCTTTGCAAAGCAGCATCTTTAAAATGTACATCCAACGTTTGATTTGTTTTTACATTTTGCAGCAGTTGCTGTTTTCCGTTTGGCCATTTGATTATTACAGAATCAACAGCCTCCAGTTTTCCTAAACCAAAATGTGCTGTGTTTTGCACAGTAGATAAGTAACCCCGGTAGGGCGTGTTTTCATACACCTGTATTTTCCCTTTGTCGTAATGCAGTTCGATAATTGCACCTAACCCGTTTTTATTTAAACTATCTCCCTTACAATTTATATTGATAAAATTATTGTCTTTTTGGCTGCTGTTATTTTCATACAAAAAAGCTTCGTCGTTAATATTGTTTACCACCACATCCATATCGCCATCATTATCCAAATCGACCCAGGCGGCACCGTTACTAAAGGAAGGCGTTTCAAAACCCCAATCATCGGTTACATTACTAAAAGTACTATTGCCATTATTTTTATAAGCATAGTTGGCAATTTTTACACTGGGAATTTCATCCAGCATATCTCTTTTAGAGGAAAGATTCATGGCTTTCATTCTAAAGGAAATAAAATCATGGTCGGTTACATCTTTAGGAAAACCATTGGTAATGATGATGTCCCTGTAACCATCGTTATCAAAGTCGGTAACCACCGGTGCCCAGCTCCAGTCTGTTTCTGCAATGCCGGATAAATAACCTGCATCACTAAAAACAGGATGGCCAATACTATCGTTTTGCAAAAGCGATGGCCCCTGGTTTATTTGTAAAGTATTACGCACATACTGGTACTGGTAACCATAAATATCGCTGAGCTTAAAATTTTGATAGCTGATGGGATTAAGCATCATTTTTTTTCTGTAATTATCTTCAGGGTTCATGTCAAGTTCAATTACATCTGCCAGACCATCATTATTAATATCTATCACATCCTGCCCCATAGCATTGGCAGCCGTATGTTTAAAATAATCTTTCACTTTATCTGAAAACGTTCCGTTTTTATTATTGATGTAAAGGGTATTGTTGGGAATAAAATCGTTGGTTATGTAAATATCTTTCCAGCCATCGTTATTAATATCGCAAATATTTATACCATGGCCATAACCTTCAATGGTTATGCCTGCCTGTGTGGAAACATCCGTAAACACCGGGTGTTTCAAACTATCGCTCCAATCGTTTCTAAACAATTTATCGGTATTGGGATGTTCCCTGTCTATTAAAATGGGCCTGAATTTATTGGGAAATTCATTTTTACTGATGTGGTTTATTACAAGGTACATATCCTGGTCGCCATCGTTATCATAATCAAAAAAAGCCGCCATGGTAGAATGTGAGGAATCGTTTAATCCATATTCGGCAGCCATATTTTTAAAAAGTGGAATGCCTTTTTCATTCACTCCTTTATTGATGTATAAAATATTTTCTCTTTTTTTTGCATCAGTTAAAATGGTGGCACTTACATAAATATCCTGCAGGCCATCGTTATTAATATCCACCACCGTTACACCGCGGCTCCATTTGCCTTCGCCGCCAACACCTGCAACATCTGTAATGTCTTCAAACTTTAAACTGCCTTTGTTGAGGTATAATTTATTGGGTACCGTGTTTCCTGTAAAATAAATATCCTGCCGGCCGTCGTTATTAAAATCGGCAATACCCACGCCCCCGCCATTGTAAATGTTTTCAATGTCTAAAACATTTATACTATCATTATCTTCTATTTTATTATTAAAATGTATGCCGGATTGAGCAGCATCTATTTTACTGAACAGTTTTTTTTTGCTGCAACTTAATACTGTAAAAAAAAGTAAGGTTAGTAATGTGTATTTAGGCATAAAGAAGTTAGAATAGTAAGTTGTAAAAAATTAAAATTAACCAATGTATTCCATTTACATTTTTACTTTAAAATTAACTTCATAAAAAAATAAAAAGAATAAGTTAGTAAGTATTTTTTCCTTAAATCTTCTGTTCTTCATTTTAAGTACTAATGGAAAAAACCAAAAGAAAGAACCATCAAAAATGATGGTTCTTTCTTTGTTTGGCAACTGCTGTTACCTGACTGCTTATATGAGAAAACTAATTAATAACCGGGGTTTTGTGTTAAAGCCGGAACAGTAGATATTGCTGCAGCCGGTATTGGATAAACTTCATGCTTACCCGCAGTAAAAACAGAGCCAGCAAGTGTAGTAGGCCGTCTAACAGCTTCAACATTTAAATAAGCATTTAAATCGGCTGCTGCTATTCCCCAACGCACCAAATCAAAAAACCGGTGGCCTTCCATTCCTAATTCTAATTTTCTTTCAAAACGAACTGCTTTTCTTGCTGCAGCCTGATCAGCAAATAAAAGATACTGACCTACATTATAAGTTGCATAAGTTGCAGATGATGCAGCAATAGCAAAAGGCGCTGTATTAGAAGGCGCAAATGCTGCAGCCCGTGCCCTAACTAAGTTAATATAATCTCTTGCTGTTAAAAGACTGCCGACTTCTACTTCAGCTTCTGCTGCCATTAATAATACATCTGCATATCGCATAATGGTATAGTTTAAGGCATTTGAACTAAAGCCCCAACCTACTTTTCCACCAGTGGCATTTTCTTCAGATTTAAAAAAAGTATTCTTTTTAGGGCTGTATGGGCCACCATAAGTAACATCTCTAATCCAGTCTCTGCCGGGGTGTGTACCCCAGTCATGATAAGGAACTTCTCTTCTGCCTACTGTCCAGTCCAGGCGTGGATCAAGATTACCAGCAAAAGGTACAAAACCAGTTTGGCTTGATAAAAATGCCTCATCATGCGTTACATTACTTGCATTATAAGTGTCTGGCATTGGTAAACCAGCAGCATCGGTTTTAAAGGCATTTACAAACCCCTGCGCAGGCTGAAAAAATCCGCAGCAACCGCCAGGTTTGCTACCACCACCGTGTGGGTAATTTAAAATGTTATCATAATTACCGTTGGTTGTAGAACCATCGCCGTAAGAAGCCTGAACGGAGAAAACTGTTTCAGCATTATTTTCTTTACTTACACGAAAATTATCCTGGTAATTTGGCATTAAAGCGTACTTTACTCCCTGTGCATTTTTACCACTTAAAATAATTGTAGTAAATAATGTTTTTGCCTCAGTAAACTTTTTTTGAAACATATAAGCCTTAGCTAAATAACAAGCAGCAGCCCATTTGTTTGCACTTCCTTTATATTGTTTTACTTCATCCAGATTTGTGTAAGCAAATTGCAAATCAGCTTCAATTTTTGACCAGATAGCGCTTGAATTTGTTGCACCTGCAAAATCAGTTGTTGTTTCATCAATATATGGAACTTTACCCCACATTTTTGTTGCTTCAAAATGATGGTGTGCCCTGATAAATCTTGCTTCGCCTTCAACCTGTTTCTTTTCGGCGGCAGTCATATCAGCAGCATTACCCAAAATTTTTAAAACTGTATTAGCCTGCCCAATACCGTCGTAACAGGCGTTCCATTTATCTCTAAGCAAAGGGCTTGAAGAAGTCAATTCAAACCGCATTACAGGGTTATCATCAGTTCTATCTGCAAGTTCGGTGCCCTTGTAGGCATCTGCACCAGCCATGCTGCCCCATTCCCAGTTACTTGCACCAGTAGAAATAGTTCCCTCAGGACCATCTAAAGTTGCATAAGCATTTATCAGCAACCCGTTTACTCCTTTTTTGTTGCCAAGCTGAGATTCATCATATACTCCTTTTAAGGGGGGATTCAATAGCTTTTTACATGCAGCAAAGCTTATTACTGCAAGTAACAGCATTGACAGATAAATTATTTTTTTATTTTTCATAATTGTAATTTTTTATTTTTTAAAAAGTAACATTCAACCCAAATAAAAATTGCTTTGGATTAGGGAACCCGCTCTGATCAATCCCAAGGATATAGTCGCCTGCGCTGCCGGCATTGCGTTGAGCCCGTTGTATACTTAAATCCGGATCAGCTCCAGTATAATTTGTAATGGTAAAAAGGTTTTGTGCCTGTAAATACATCCTTATTTTTTGAATATTGATTTTGCCCAAAACATTGCCGGGTATGGTATATCCCAACTGTACATTTTTTGCCCTTAAGTAAGAACCCTTTTCTACATAATAAGAGTTAGATTCGCCAGTTACAAAATTTCCTGGTACCACAAATCCATCCTGAAGTAAAGGTAATTTTGCATTTGTATTGTTAGGTGTCCAGCTATCGTATAAAACCCTGTCGCTTACTCCACCCACAAAGCCCCTCATATCAGTGTACCATTTTGTATAGTTGTATATATCATTGCCGTAGTTCCAGAAAATAAAGGTGCTAAAGTCGAATTGTTTATAATTAAGTCCAATATTAAAACCCATTTGTAATTTAGGATGTGGGCTGCCTATATTGCCTGCATCTAAATTATTGATGTTACCATCATTATTTAAATCTTTATACCTCCACGTACCAACTTTTGCTGGCTGGCCTGATAGCTTGGGCCCTTTGGCAACATCGCCGGCATTATTATAGAAACCATCAATCTGGTAACCCCAGTAGGTAGAAATTGGTAAACCTTTATCAATTTTTATTGCATTTGAAAACCTGTCTAACCCGTAAAAGAATGGAGTACCCCCTTTATTTAATTT
Organism: Ferruginibacter sp.; assembly: GCA_043756235.1. GTDB lineage: Bacteria > Bacteroidota > Bacteroidia > Chitinophagales > Chitinophagaceae > Ferruginibacter. Next base: position 8,386 of record JAYURK010000100.1, read on the forward strand.
GGTAACTTCATTTTTGTATCGTGAGAAATTTACCTGCACATCATAATTAAGATCACCGGTAATTTTGCCCCTGTTAGTTACAGAAAATTCAAACCCTTTATTACGCATTGTACCTATGTTCTCTGTTGGTTGATCCCGTAATGGTTCTGTAAAAGGACGGTTTCTGGGAATTAATAAATCTTTGGTATCGTTGGTAAACAAATTGAAATCAAATACCCATTTACCATTTAATATAGACAAATCGAATCCAAAGTTTTTAGACACCGTATTCTCCCATTTGGTAGAATCGTTGCCTAAAGTAAAGGCCCTGTATCCTAAAAGAGCAGAAGTATTTGTACCGTTTAAATCATAATTACCAAAACCAGGTCCGGTTCTGTAAGTATTAAAAGAATTAAAAACGCCCACATTAGAAATTGAACCCACACTTCCATAACCTGCTCTTAATTTTAAATCAGATATCCAGGAATAGTCCCTCATAAAATTCTCCTCTGAAACCCTCCAACCCAAACCTACAGAAGGAAAATAACCTACTCTGGCGTTTTTACCAAATATAGAAGCTTCATCCCTTCTCATAGTGGCATTTAAAAGGTAGCGGTTATTAAATGCATAATCAACCCTGCCAAATTGAGAAAATAAACCAATAGTACTTTCGGGTACAGTACCACGGTTTACATCTCTGTCGCCAGAAGCTGTACCAGCATTTTGAAGTGAAATAAAATCAGCATTATCTAAATCGAAATTTTGGCCAAAGGCATTGCTTTGTTTAAAAAAACGTTTTATTGCTTCTACACCTGCCTGCACTTTTACATCATGTTTTGCCGCAAAGGTTTTTTGAAAAGTTAACAGGTTCGTCCATGTCCAGTCAATACCGGTATTATACCATTCTGTTAACTGGGTGGTTCCCTGGTTTTCAGATCTTTCGTAACTTTTTCTGGCTATGTCTTTATCAAAATTGTTGAACATGTCAACACCAAAGGTTGTTTTTAGTGTCAGCCATTTTACTGGTTGTATTTCTGCAAATACATTACCAAATAAACGGGTGGTAATGTTTCTGTCATCCTGGTTTCTTTCTAAAACCGAAATGGGACTTTGCCCGTTACCCGATTGGCCCACACCGTTACCGCCATAACCACCTTTAATATCATATACCGGTATATAAGGTACCATACGGTAAGCCCAGCTCCATGCTCCGCCTTCGCCTCTCTGTTCTCCACCCAGCCTTGTTTGATAACTAAGCTGTGCATTTTCACCTACTTTAAGCCAATTGGTTGCTTTAAAAGATGAGTTGAAACGCACCAAATACCTGTTGAAGTTGGTTAACTTTATTGTACCCTCCTGGTTAAAATAATTTATACCCAGAGAATAAGTAGCTTTATCAGTACCGCCAGTAGCTGTTATTTGGTGACTTTGTATAAAGCCTTTTTGCAAAGTTTCGTCAAACCAGTTAGTACCCTGTGGAGAGGTTTTCATTATTTGATATAATGGACTTAAAGAGTATAATGCAGGGTTGGCCCTGGGGTCGCTTGCAGGCACACCACCTTTAAATGCACTGCTGAGAACAATAAAATCAGGAACAGTGTATCCGCTTTGTGGACCAAAAACAGGATGAGTACCTCCATTACTTCTTCTAAGGTATTCCATATATTCCTGATTGTCCAGCATTGCTGGTCTCATTCCTGGTGTAACACTTTGACTACCTAGAAAAGTTTCGTAAGACACCTGGGCTCTGCCAGCCTTTCCTTGTTTAGTAGTTATAATTACAACACCGTTAGCGCCCCTTGTACCGTAAATAGCGGCAGATGTACCATCTTTTAAAACTTGCATAGACTCTACATCCTGAGGATTAATAATAGATCCATCCGAAGTTGGCACTCCATCAATTATATATAAGGGCTCATTATTACCTCCCGATTGAAAACCACGAATACGTACCACAGCCGGAGAACCGGGAGCACCTGTACCACTTACAGTAACACCAGTAGCCCGGCCTTGCAGCTGGGCGCCAATGTTAGCAGAGGGCGTGGATTTTAAATCTTCCATATCCACAACAGCAACGGCGCCAATAATATCTTTTTTGCGCTGTGTGGAGTAACCGGTTACAATTACTTCATTAAGATTTCCGGCTTTTACTTTTAAAGCCACCGCAACATTTGAAATGCTGCGTACATCAACTTCAACTTCATCAAAGCCGGTTGATGTAATTACAAGAGTGTTTTTTCCGGCGGGAACAGAAATAGAAAATGCCCCGTCTGTTCCGGTAGCCGTGGCCGTTGTTGTGCCTTTTACAACAACAGTTGCACCCGCAAGCGGGAGATTGTCGACGGAATTGGTGACTTTACCCGTGACAGTTTTTTGAGAAAATGCTGCTGAACACAGCAACATGCAAGAAAGTAGTAAGGGTAATAGCTTTACCTTACTAAGCAGTAGATTTTGTTTCATAATAGCAAAACAATTAGAATTGGTTAAAAAAAAAGATACCGGCTTTTAACGCGGAGGTTAATATTTAAGCAAACGTTGAAACTACTTTAACTCATTATTAATTTTTTTGCAATACTTATGGTTTAAAAGTTAGATCTTAATTAATCAAATTGATTAATCGTATCAAATTGTTAAATAAATAAGTTTAATTGTTGCAAAAATTTATAACTGTTAATTATTTCTAAAAGTACAGCATAATTTTATGTTAGTGTTTGGATAAAAAGACATTTATTTGGATAAATGAAACATTTTTTGGAACTTTCCTTTTAGTACATTCATTGAAACAAAGGTTTAACGAAGTGGCTGATAGTGTAGAATAATAGAAATATTGTATAAATATATTATGGCAATTGCAAAAAAAAAACTGCTGCATTATGGGTTATACGGCGAAGATGATTTTCTGTTGCCGGATTTTATGCATTGCGAAAAATTATCGTACCGTACCCAAATGCACCACAGTACAATAAAGGAACACATCCATACCTCGCTGTTCCAGATTTTTATTTTAGAAAGCGGCACCCTTGATTTTACAATTGCAAACATGCCTCAGTTAACAAAAGGGCCTGCCATCATTACTATTCCAGAAAATACATTACATGGTATGAAGGCAGGAAAAACAGTTAAGGGAAAAGTGCTTACACTGTCTACATCTTTTTTAGAAAACTTTTTTAGTGTAACACCCGAGGCATTAATTGAATTAAGCAGTCCGAATATTGTTTCCGATTTTGATAATAATAATTCTTTTGAATCCACCAGTTTTTTTGCTGATAATCTGTATCATGAAATGATTGGGGATTTGCCCGAAAAGAAATTGGTACTGCAATGTTATTTTAACCTGTTGCTGAGTTTAACGTACCGGTTGCTTAAGAAAAAATCGGAAAAATTAATTGTCTCCGACAGCAGGAACAACCGCCGGTTTAATATTTTTTTAAAAAGTGTAAAACAATCTTACACACCCATGAAATCAATAAAACAATATGCAACAGAATTAAATATTACCAGTGTACACCTTAACCGTATTTGCCAGGCTACCGTGGGCAAACCTGCATTGCATATTGTGAATGATTTTTTGGTACTGGAAGCAGAAAAATTTTTAACCCATACCGATTTACATATTGCTGAAATTGCTTACCGGCTTAATTTTGAAGATCCGGCTTATTTTTCCAGGTTTTTTAAAAAGTATGCGGGGCTATCGCCCAAACAGTTTAGAGAAAAAGTGTAATCATTTTTTTGGATGCATTTCAAATTGTGCATAAAAAAGGCTTGACAACTTTCGGAAAGCATACTGATATTGTAATTTAATTACAAAAATTGTCAACCCGGTGCGACAATTTGAAAAGTGCCCATCTTTTATTTATGCTCCAAATAAATTCAAATCAATAAACTCGTTTCTAAATTTTCCTTCAGGGTCATGCTTTGCCATTAATGATTTGAATTCATTTAATTTTTCAATACTTGATTGCAATACATTCGGCTTCATACTAAATACTTTCCCCCAGTGCGGCCTTGCATTGTATGGCTCAAGCGCTTGCTCTATAAATGGCAGCACGGCATTCACTTCATCAACTTCCTGTTTCCAGGTAAAATGAAATGCCACACAAGTTTTTTTATAAAATGGACTCATCGGAAAATCGTCGGCAGCAATGGCTCTTACTTCTGTTATCATTAAATGTGGTGATACTTTTTCGTTTAATTTTTCTATGGCCATAAAACCTTCGTACGCATTTTCAAATGGTATAAAAAATTCTGTTTGCAATTCTTTACCACTGCTAGGCGTAAAACCCATTTTAAAATGCGGCATCCTTTCGTACCACGGACCTTCTACACCCATTTGTTCGGTGCAATTAATGGCATCAAGTGCTTCAATGGGATGCAAGTTTTTTGTAGCCAGTGTTGCACCATAAAAAGTTGGTGCAATAGTTTTTAAATCATCCGATTTGCTTTTTATCCAAACTTCACTTACATTATTATTTTTCCAATCGGTAAATAAACTTACGCTGTACCCGGCAGACATAATTGCTTCAAAATTTTTTTCCAATTCCGCCATTGGTAAATTCTGATAAACAATTTGCTTCATCTTAAATGCTGGCTGCAAACCAAGTGTAAGTTTTGTTACAATACCCAAAGCCCCCAGGTTTACTACTGCACCCAAAAATTCGTTACCATCTTTTTCTTTAGTAAGATTTATTAATTCTCCCTTGCCATTTACAAATTCAATGGCAACTACAGCAGTCGCCAGGCTCCCATTTTTTATTCCAGATCCATGGGTAGAAGTAGCGCATGCACCTGCAACAGAAATGTGCGGCAGCGAAGCAAGGTTGTGCAGGGCATAACCATTATCATCTAAATACTTACAAAATTCGCCGTACTTAATGCCTGCTTCTACTGTAACGGTATTGTTTATCTTATCTAAAGCAACCACTTTATTAAATGCCGAAGATGAAATTTGATTTTGTGTGCTGTCTGCAATTTTATTAAAGCAATGTTTGGTACCCAGCCCCCTAATTTTTTTTAATTTTTTTATGTGCTCCTGTAATTCGTGTATAGTTTGCGGGGTAAATAAATTACCGGTACTGTAGGTAAGATTACCAGCCCAGTTGGTACGTGGCATTGTGTTTGATTTGCATGAAAATAATTGTGGCATAGTTGCACCTGCAGTTAATACAGTAGCTGTTTTGATGAAAGTTCTTTTATTCATAAGCATTAATTTTTTGTTTTTAATCATTATCCTGACCTCACCCCCAACCCCCTCTCGAAAGGAGAGGGGGCTTAGAACCCTCTATGCTAAAGCGTTTGACAGGATTTAATATTTTTAATCAGGGCACCATTTTGCTGTGATTGGTGTCATTAATTCCATTCAGGTAATTTATTTATGTTATAAACTTATTCACTGCTTCCAAAATTTTTACCGGGCCTATTAAACCAGCTTCCAGCAATGGGGAATCTTTTTGATAGTGTTTCCAGGTGCTGAAAGCTACCCGTCCATTTTTAGGTTTTGGTGCTGCATTTAAATACCAGGCGGGTAATTGCTCAATAGCGCCATTATTAAATTTTTGAAAAATATTCCCCTCTGTTACAAGCACATATTTATCCACTTCCGGCAACTGCTCATCACCTATTAAACGGTTTACCCATTGATTGGTAACTTTTATGTCTAATTGATTTACACCCTGCTTTATTGCATCAGAAATATTTATTAAAAAAGGTCTTGTCCAATATATTCCTAAATTTTTTCCATTAATAATTACTTCAGCTATTACTTCCACGCTTCCTAAATCAATAAAATAATTTTTCTCTTTTTCTATTGTATTTATTTCAAAAGTATTTTTATATAGTGCTGTACCAGAAAAATATTTTACGCCATCGTTTGTATGATTTTTTAACGATAGTAAGAGCGGTAAATTAATTTTTTTGGGTGCGCCGGAATCTTTTGGAAACAATACTTCCCAGTCCTTTATTATTTCAACCGGGGTTTTTATATTGTTTACATTTACTGTATGTGATTTTCTATTTTTTCCGGTAAATGTATAATCACCATTCTGCCAAATTAAAACATCTCCATTTTTTTTATCTGCATTTTTAATTTTGTTAAATGTTACCGCATTATTTACAGCAGCGTATGCCGGTAATTCTTTTGCTAAACTATTTATTTCTGTTGGCGATAAAGCTTTATTAATTATTACAGGTGTTTGCATATCGCCATTATAAAAAGAAGCGCCTTCCTCTATAGAAATATTTGTTTGTTGCGGATGAATAAACTCAAAATTTTTATCCCCCCTTTTTATAAAATTACCGTTTACATAAATTGATGGGATTGCATTTTCATAAACTATTGTAATATGGCTCCACCCTGCAATGGCAACCGGCGCAGCCGTATTAAATTTGGGGATGCCGTTGGCGTTTTCCCAAATGGCTACACCGTTTCTGCCAACGGTTACGCCACTCACTGCATGATTTTTTCCAAATAGTTTTTCTCCTGCATTTGGATAAATGGCATAAAAATCTGTCCACGGATTTTTTACTCCTTCGTACCAGGCATCGGTAGAAATCATAATATCCAGTTCGGGCTTTGCCCAAAAACTAACGGTAAAATTATTTACGATTTCATTATTTATTTTTTGCAACTTATTCTTTACCGGCTTTGCACTTATTATTTCTACCCCGTCCTTTAAAACAGATTGAAGAGCATTTGACAGCACTGTAATTTTATTTTTAAAAACAATAAATACTGAGGCATAAGCGGCAAGTGTTAGCGCCACATTTATTCTGCCGTCAACTTCTTCATATACCGGCGCAGTTATTATTTTGCCAGTGTTAGCGTCCCATAGTTCCGGTATTTTCCCTTTTACCCTGCAGGAGCAAACTACTTCTTCCTGCAACCTGTTTTGATTGCATACAAAATAAAAATCGATTTCTTTTTCTTTACGGTGAATATATTTTACAGTTGCATTACCCGATTTATTGGTAACTGTAAAATCGGCAGATAATTTAATGGTTTGTAAAATTTCAGAAAATGGTTGCCCCCAAAAAACACTGCCTGCACCAACTTTTTTATCCGTAATAATATTATTTGTATTACCCCAGAGTTCGTTTGCAATAAAATTAAATTCATTAATATCCTGTTGCGATTGTGTTTTTAAACCGGGAGAACTAAGTGGCTTTGCACCAACAATAATTAAACCCTGCTTTACTAATGCACTTATTTTTTTTAATAATTGTAAGCTGATGGTTTTGTATTGCTGCAGTACCAAAACGCTGTAACTCATGCCACTTTTTAAAACTAATTTATTATTAATTACGGTTGCTTTTTGCAATAAAGTTTCTGCATTCATCATGTCGTAATCATAACCCGCAATTGGTTTAGGATTTAAATCATCCCGGTTAACTTTTGTGTAAACTCCTGCATCTTCTCCGGAAAAATATGCAAAGTCGGCAATAAATAATCCCTGCTGCAACATAGCCTGGCAACGGGATAAATATATTAACCAGGCGGCATTGGCATCCCATAAAGTATTGGTTCTGTCAAACTGTATTCCCCATGGGCCCATCGTCATACCGGGCGCTGCAGTTGGGTGCGGCTGATGTGCATTGCGGTGTATCAGTAACCGGTTAATACCCATTGTAAAAATTTTATCGCAAATGGGTTTCATGGCAAACGCATACTCCTGCCATTTGGCCTGCGATGCTTCGCCGGTTAATCCTTCTAAAGCAATTATTTTTTGTCCGTTAATATGTGCAATAGAAGATGCTAATTTAGGTGTACGCCTCATGGTGAGGTTATTTTGAAAAATAGTGGAAAGCCCGTTCCAGTATTCTCCCATTACGGCATCGGCCCTCGATCCAATTTGTATTTCTTCCATTGGCCCACGGTCGTAAGGTTCAAAAAAAGTAATGATATTATTTTTTTTACAAAGTGCTGCAAATTTTCCATAATAATTATCGGCTAATAAATCGGCCTGTGTGCGGCGAACATCCCATAAAAACCTGTCGGTTTTATCTGCATCTTCCACCACATAACCATTCATAGCAATTAAAAAAGGAATGATGCTGTATCCATTTCTTTTTTTAAATGCTGTTTCAAAACTGTCCGTCCAGTTTTGCATTCCTACTTCGTAAGAATCTATTTCTATACCCATGCTTCCTGTTTTTGTTAAGGGAGCCATCATAGGAAGAAGGTTTTCAAACATTTTATTAAAATGAAATTCAATTGCTTCTGTACTGTATTTATCACACTCTAAACCAATACCTGTATCGGGTGCCGAAATATTTTGTTTGCCATTAGATGTAAAGCCAATCCGTAAAATTGTCCAGCCTGCCTGTCCGGCAGGCAGGCTGGCTTCCGGGGCTTTCCAATTTAATTCGCCTTTGTTATTTACATATTTTGTAACATCAATGATTGAATTTAGAGAAACGGCATTGTTTGTATTTTCAATGGGTGCTGTTCCATCTGCATTAAACTCCTGGTTGGTTTTCTTTTTCCAATCATTAAACTTTACTGTATCTTTTTGCAGGGCGGGAAAAGCAAGAACAGCAATATCTTTATAATAATTCAGCAACGTTTCAGGCTGCTCTAATTTAATATTGATGTTTGCATCGCCTTGAATATTAATTTCTGAAAAAACTATTTTTTTCATCGAAAGTTCTGGTGTGATCCATGGCCCGCCGCTTGATGACCAGCCCGGGCAATTGTGCATACAAAATTCCAAACCTAAACGCTGGCATTCTTTTATAGCATGCTCTTTTAATTGCAGCCATTCGGTACTTAAATATTTTACGGGGCCTTTGGGAATACCAGTGCCAGCATCAAAATTAAAAACAGAACCAATGCCTGCCCTTTGCATGGCTTCTAAATCGAGTGTAATACCCTGTTTAGAAACATGGCCATTCATCCACATCCACATATTGCCCACTTTTGAAGTATTGGGTGGATTTAAAAAAATATTTTCGAGGCTTGATATACTAATACCTCGCTTTACTATTTGAGCAATTCCCGCAGGCGAAATTATTGTAATTAAACCTGCTGTGCCCGATACTTTTAAAAAATCTCTGCGTTTCATGAAATATAGAATTTAGTTTCCCTCAACAATTATTACTTCCATGTCTCTAATTGCAAAATACTGTTTGAAGAAATAATTTTAGTTGAATTTGTTTAGCTGCATTATGACATCATTTTAAAAAATTGAACATTTTAATTTTATTGCAACTTTACTTTTATCACCGAAAAAGAATAAGGCATTAACGTTACAGTTATTGTTTTTTCCTTTATGTCAATAAGCTGTTCTGTTGGTACAATTACAGCCGGGTTATCTAAAGTATTTACAGCTTCCAGATTATTGTTTTGTAAAACTGTTAACAGAGCTTTAGCGCCAGGCTTTTTATTACCGTTTAATTTTATCGCTGCAGTTTGTGGTTTACCAACCGTGTTCACTATTTTAATTATTAACTCCCTGGTATTTTTATCCGTCACGGCAGATGCATACAAACTGTCTTGCCCGGTTGCAGGGGCATTATTTTTATTAACTATCGATACTACCTGTGTACCCTTATTGGTTGCAAACATTTTTTGCACCTGGTAATTAGGTGTGCCATAACTACGCAAATTATCCACCCATATTAAATTGGGTGTCCACTGCCAGCCATCAACATGTGCAAACAGCGGCGCATAAGAAGCCATCTCCACCACATCAGCATTTCGTTCCAGCCCGGTCATAAATGCAGCTTCGGCTATGGCTGTACGCCAGGTATTTTTATTATCAATACTTACAATCCTGTCGCTTTGCCCGGCATACTCGCCTGCAAAAACTTTTGATGCACTGTTACGTTCATACTTATCGTACCGGGTGGCATTTTGCAAAAACCATTCGGGCCGGTTATAATAATGCTCATCAATAAAATCAATTTTCATTTTACGCATTGTTGTATCTAAGTAATTAAACGGTTCGCCATCAAATACACCAGTACTGCCCACCAGTTTAATGGCAGGATATTTTTTATTAATTATCTCCTGAAAAATTGTTAACCGCTCAATATATTGTGGGCCCCAGTTTTCATTTCCCACACCTAACATTTTTAAATTAAACGGTTGGGGATGCCCGAGGTTTGCCCGTACTTTTCCCCATGGTGTTGTTGCATCGCCATTGGCAAATTCAATTAAATCTAACGCATCCTGGATGTAAGGGTCAAGCTGGTTAAGTGCCACTACTTCGGCGGTGTTAAACTGGCAGGCCATGCCACAATTTAAAATGGGCAATGGTGCTGCGCCAATATCTTCGGCCAGTTGAAAATATTCGTAAAAGCCAAGTCCAAAAGTTTGAAAATAATCTGGTGTTGGCCGCAGGGCAATTTCCTGGTTCCATCGGTTAATAATTAATTGCCTGTCTTCAATAGCACCAATGGTATTTTTCCATTGATAACGTTGTTCCAGGTTATTACCTTCCACAATGCAACCACCGGGAAAACGGATGAAGCCGGGTTTCATATCTGCCAATAATTGAACCATGTCATTACGCATACCTCCTTTTCTTCCTTTCCATGTATCATTGGGAAAAAGAGAAATCATATCCAAATCAATAACACCTTCGCCTTCAAACCAAATATTAAATTTTGCTTTATTGCTTGTTGCAGTGGCGGTAAAATTAGCTTCGCCTTTTTGCCATTTATCATTTGTTTGCGTTGGAATAAAAATACTTTTACCTATAGTTTCGCCATTTTCTGCAATTAGTTCCAAATACATTTTAATATTGCCTGCAACCTGCCTATACAAAACAGAAAAATTATACTGCAAATCTTTTTTAATACCCATGCCCCTAAAGCCTTCGTTTTGCAAACCCAAACTATCGTTTACTTTTTTATTTAAATCAATACGAAGAAAACAAGGGTTTGCTGTATTTTTTTCCTGCCGGTTAATAATAAAAAAATCGGATTGTATATAAGGATATAAAGGATTGATTTTGGTGGTGGACTTACTCCACATTTTTGTCCAGCCCATAAAGGGTTTTGTAAATTCGAAAGATCGGTTTTTGATAAGCTCTGCATAAATACCACCATCGGCACCTAAATTAATATCCTCAAAAAAAATGCCCCACATGGTGGGGGCAATATTTGCAATGGGGTTGTCTGTGTGTACAGTAAAAGCAATAGGGTTTTGAGCATTGATTTCAACTGCACATAAAATAAAAAAAAGAGTAAGAAATTTATTTTTCATTCAAACCAAATTTTAAGAGAGATGATTTTTATTGCACAGCTATTTAAAACTATATTTTATTTACGTTAGTCAAATAATTCTTTTTCGTATTTAATTTTTTAATCGCTTAATTTTTTTGCTTACAAAACAAATATTTGATGCCGATTTGGAAAACCCTGTTTGCTCCTTTTGTTTCTCTGTGTGCTACACCACTTCCATCAACATAGTATATTCTGTTAAAGCCATAGTTATACCTTGTTTCAACACTAATGTTGTTTATTATAAGGTATTGTGCACCTATACTTGCTGCCAGGTCAAACTTTAACAGGTATTGTCTGGTAAAGTTGCGGGCCGTGCCATCAATTGTCACTGCTTTTACAGCGAGCAGATAGCCAAACTCTGGCCCAATTAAAAAGGCAGTTTTTTTGTCGAATTTGTACTTGAGTAATACAGGCATATTCAGGTAATTAAACCTATTGGATTTATAACCCCCATTGTCATAAGTGCGGTTAACCCTATTACCTTTAGAAGAATATATTAATTCCGGTTGAAAAGCAAGTCTTCTATAAACTTGAATGTTGGCAGTTATCCCCCCATAGTACCCTGCCCTGTTTTTTGTAAAGGCATAAAGGTTATTTGTATTTGCCACATTAAGGCCTGCTCTAACACTCATGGTTGTTTGTCCAAAAGTGTTATTTAAATTACAAAGCTCAACAGCAAAAAATATTGAGATTAAATAGCTTTGTTTCATAAATAGATGTTTTATAGCATTATTTAGAACTGTTTATAGTTTACATTACTGTTAACACCACCCGTTGATACCTTGTAAGTGCAGGCATACCTGCATCTTTTCCTTCTACAATAATATGAAAGGTATCGCCCCTTTTTGCTGTGGCAGGAATCTGAATTTGCGCCTCATTAGGTTTTGCTGTAATCTTCACTTTTTCGGGAGATGTACCCACTTCCTCATATTGCCAAAAAAAAATGTTCACTTTGTTTTTATCGGGGTCTGTTGCAGTGGCTTTTAAATTTATTGTTTGTCCGGGTGTAACAGTTATTTTATTTTTTGCTACAAAAACTTTTGGTGCATGATTAGCATTTTTAAAATCATTTATACACCAATCGGCCCTCGCAGCAAAATCGTTTTGCAATGCTTCAAGCCATCTTATTTGCGGGTAGGCCAAATCCATTTTTTGGGTGATTGGATTATAATCTGCTACTTCTTCTCCATCCTCCCATCGGTTGGGATTTGTTTTTGATTGTTTTAACCTGCCACCCCATCCCCCAAAACTTGGGTTTGCTAAATTATCTAACCCAACTTTTATCAAATGCAAAAATGCTGGTGAATCTCCTTCACTAAGAAAATCATATTGTTCAAAACTTCCCCACTGCCCGGTTTTTATTTTTGATAAATCGCCGTGGATATGTTCATCATCGCCAACCTGCTTTTGTCCATCGCCATAACTGTAATACATTTTTGTAAGCGGCCCGTGATTATTAATAATATTTTCTCCCATAAATTTCCTCTGCAGCAAATGATGCATTTCTTTTGGTATGGCCGTTTTCCAGGGATAAGCAAGGCACCAAAATTGTTTGGAGTTGTAATACACTTTTATACCCGGCCAGTTTACAGCAACATATTTTTTGTAAGTGGCATCCTGGTCCAGTATGGCATAGATGATTGCTTTGTCACAAACTTTTTTATAAATGTTTTTCCATTCACTGGTGTTTTTATATTTGTCTTCAATAGATTTTAAAGCCCTTGCAATAGTATTGGTGCCGCCCCATACCTGCAAATAAATGGGTTGAGTAGTATTATCTAATAATTTTGCTTTTATAAAATCGGAGCCTTCTGTATCTTTTTCCATTTCACCTTCAAAATCAATATTACCCACCTTAACCAAACTTTTTAAATATGCTGCTGTGGGAAAGCCTTTGGCATGTGTGCTAAGTTTTGGATAAACTTTTTCATAGGCATCCAGCAAATCATTCATCCATGTAATACCGGGCCAGCGCAGGTCTGTTTTTTCGCCATACATTTTTTTAGTCATCTCCATTTCGGAAATAATTTTTGTGCCTTTGCCATCACCTTTGTAATGCCACATGGAACTGCTGTAAATTAACCCTTCAATATTAAATTCATTGGCATACAACAACATTCTTATGTACGAATCCACATCATCTATTTCTCCATCGGTGGTAATGATAGTACGGGGTTTTAATGCAGCCTGCTGCGATAAACCAGCAAAAGAAAAAAGCAGAAAAAAAACAAACATATATTTTTTCATAAAAATTATTTCTACTTTGTTGAGTTATTTTTATACGCATTTTCTAAAAACTCATACCGGGTATTACCCACAAAAGGGTTGTCAACCTTTCTGTAAATAAAGTGTAACACGTTACATTGTTCATAAGGTTTACAACCCTATGCTACAGTTTGAAATGCATACTATGCTTATTTATTTTTATACTGCTTATCCAAAAATTCGTACCGGGCATCATTAGCCGCATTTACCGTTTTTGATTCTGTATTTAAAATCATTACCGGCGGGTTTGCATCGCCAGCTTTTGCAACTGTCCACTCCGGCAATTTTGCAGCATTAGGATTTCCAGTTTTAATAAAATTAGCGAAGTAACTAAGCATTGTTTCAGATACTTTATAATCATCTGCCATCCAGGCATATTCTTTTACTAAATGTAAGTTGCCCATGCAATACTCTATTTCGCAGGCATGCGGTGCGCCAACGGGCTCTGGTGGTTTGGGGGCATTGGGGTCTTTGGCAACAGTGCCTCCAGCCAAACCGGAAGCCAATGAATTATCTGCTAAGGGTGGACGAAGTTTGCTGTATAAATATCTGTACACAGGTTGCGATGAATTGTTTCTGTGCAAATCAAACCATTTCCAGGTGCTGTAAGAAATAAATCTATCAGAGGCTAATTGCGTTGCTGAAATTTCAATTTCTTTATCTGAACTGTGCGGATATAATTTTAATACTTCTTCAAAATCTTTTGGATATTCTGCCTTTACCCGTGCTATAAAATTTTCTTCTTTAAATGGCTGCCCCTGCATAAATGCACCTGCAGGAATTTCGGCAGAGTTCCAGCCTAATAACAAAGGCACCTGCGCCTGTTGTTTTGAATTAAAAATTTGTGGTAATGTTTTGGGTAAAAAATATCCATCAATCACCACAGGAAAACCAAAACGTTTTGCTTCATTATAAATTTCATACACTTCTCTTGTGCTTAATGCCCTTAATTGTGCAATGGTTGTGTACCCAGCATTTTTTGCAAAGTCTGCCCCGGTTTTTTCTGCATCCGCTAAAGGTACAGGTGCAAGAGTAGGATTAATTCCTGCACCACTCTCTCCTATTGCACCGGCAATTAAATTTTTTGCAAGCGGCGATGCCATCTGATAACTTACCGATATAGAACCAGCCGATTCGCCGGCAATGGTAACTTTTTTTGGATTGCCGCCAAAGGCTGCAATATTTTTTTGCACCCATTGCAAAGCGGCTACCTGGTCCAGCAAACCATAATTGCCCCAAGCTTTGTATGCTGCTTCTTTACTTAAATCAGGATGTGCAAAATTTCCAAAAATATTTAAACGATAATTGCAGGTGATAACAACAATGCCTTTTTTAGCCATGCTTTCACCATCGTATCTTGGCTCACTGGCATCGCCGGCTACATTTCCGCCACCATAGAAATACACCAGCACGGGTAAATCTTTTGTGTTGCGTTGTGCCGGTGTCCACACATTCAGGTACAAACAATCTTCGCTTAATCCATCGCTGCGGGAATTCATATCTCCAAATACAATAGTTTGCATTGGCCGGGGGCCAAATTTTCTTGTTTGCTTTACGCCTTTCCAGTTATCTACTGGCTGCGGCGCTTTCCAGCGCAAATTGCCTACAGGAGGTTTTGCAAAAGGCACACCAAAATAAGTTTGTATGCCGCTGTGGGTATTGTAGTTGCCTTCTATAATTCCATTGGCAATTGTTGTTTGTACGGCAAAGGCATTGTTGGGCTGAGCCATTACCTGAAATTTTAAAACCGCAAGTGTTACAATTAAAAACAATAATTTTTTCATGATTGAACAAAATATTTTATTTATAAAAAATAAGGTTTGTGTATTAAATTAATATGGAGAAACAAGCGGGGTGAAGTTACTAAACTCCATTAAATTATATTGTAGTAAATAAAACTTTGATTGGATAAATGAAACATGCCAAAAGGCCTTTATAGAATTTAAGTAACAGACGCTAGAAGTTGTAGAATAATTTTGGAAAGCCTGTTAATTAATTTATAACCTCCATAAAAATCATACTGCTTAATTGCAATACAAATAATTTTATCACAAAAAAAAATTACTGCTCAAATCAATTTTTTTACCTTAACTGAATCTTTATTTGCTTAAATCAATTTTTATTTATTTTCAGTTTGTATATGCAAATTATTTTCTCTTTCCTTCATCGGCCTGTTACGCCACCAGTTTGCAAGCATTGATCCGGAAATAGTCATCCATGGAACAGAAATGGCAGAGGCTAAACCCACTGTGGCTATTTTACCCATTTGAATAGCAATGCCTGAGGCAAGTCCTCCATTTTGCATACCAACTTCCAATGAAATAGTTCTGCAGGTGGCTTCATCAAGCCGCATTAATCTGCCACTCCAGTAGCCTAGCAAATAACCAGTTGAATGGTGAATGATGGAGGCCAAAAAAAGAAGCGGACCAATTTGCAATAACGAATCTCTTCCGGCGGAAATAATAACTACAAGCATCATCAATATACCAAACATAGAAACTTTGGGCATCAAAGTTTTTAACCATTTTAAATTACGAATCATCTTATTAATTAAAAGTCCAAGAACTATTGGCACAATGATAATCTCCATTACATGAAGCATCATTTTTACAAAATCAATTTTTACATACTGCCCTGCAAGAATTTTCATTAAGAAAGGAGTCATAACCGGTGCCATCAAAGTAGAAATGGTTGCAATGGTAATGGACAAAGGCAAATTTGCTTTAGCAATAAAAGCCAGAACATTAGAAGATACACCGCTTGGTACACTGCCAATTAAAATAATTCCTGCTGCAATTTCTGGCGGAAATCCAAAACCTTTGGCCAGTGAAACGCCAACAATTGGCATAATGGTGAAATGACAAACCAGGCCAATAACAACCGCTCTTGGCGTTTTAATAACTGCTTCAAAATCTTTTAGGCTCATCTCGGTACCCATCGTAAACATAATTAACTGAATAAGCGGCACAATTAAACTGGTAAATTTAAAATTACCAGTTTGCTGAAAATATTGCGGGTAATACATACCCACAGCAACGGCAACAAAAATCCAAACAGTAAAAAGCATTTGCTTTATTTTGGGTGTGCCCAGGCCGCCTAAGGCTAAACATAAAAGTGCACCAATAACATAAGGACCGGTTGCATTTACACCGTTTCCAAAAACCAACATCCCAACCGCTAAAATTGCCAGTATAGCTGAACTGGCAAGTAAGAGTTTATATATTTTTTGCATGCTGATGCTGTTCTTTATTTTTTAAAAAATATCTTTTATGTATTTAAGTTTTCTTCGCCTTCTTTAAAAAAGAAATTTTGCTGCTGAGGGCAGCAGCACTTTTTCTAAGTTTATCTTCTACCTTTTTTTGAGTAGCCTGTTTGGTTCCATCAATACGGGCTAACATGGGAACAGTCATTGCAGCCACTGCGCTGCCGTTAACATCAACAATGGGAAAGGAAATGGCGTGAAGCCCTGCATATTGGTTACTTTTAATAGAAGCAAATCCATTTGCAGCAACTACTTTAAGCATTTTTTTAAAACTGCTGATTGTTGCAGTAGATTTATCCGCTAAACTTTCCCTGATACGCAATTGCGTTATTACAGGAGTTTGAAACGCAACCAACACCAAACCGGATGCCGATGGAGCAACGGCAATTTCAGAACCCACCCGGGTCATGAAACCAAGACCATCTGGTGGTTGAATGGATGCGATGACAGTTTGTACACCATTATTATAAACCCTCAAATCGCAGGGGAAAGCAAGTTCGCCAGACAAATCTTCCATAATAGGAATAGCTTCCGTAAGCAACCGGTAAACAGGCGGGTGAAAATGCGACAGTTGAAAAAGCTTGGAAGTAATCGTGTAAGTATTGCCGTAACTGGCTACATAATTTCTTTGCACCAAACAATTCAACATTCTATAAATTTCTCCCAAATTGCGCCCCAGCCGGGTTGCAATTTCCTGTTGGGTAAGCCCGGTTTCACAATTACAAAGTGCTTCCAAAATATCAAGTCCTTTATCTAATGCCGGAGCAGAATAATTACTATTTTCTTCCTTCTCTTTCATATTATTAAAGTATTAGAACGCTGATGACGCAGATAATTCTAACGCAGATTTAAACTGATTTTTTCCGAAATCCGAAATCGAAAATCCGAAATCTCTTTACATTCCTATTTGATGCACTTCTATAATATTGCCATCGGGATCGTGAAAGAATATCTGGTACCAACCCGCCAATGCCCACTTGGCATAATCGGCATAAGGTATATTCAGTTCTTCCAATTTTTTTTTGAAGCCTACAATATCATTTGTACGAAAACAGAAATGACCATTTTTAATTGGATTGATCCACTGCTTCATTCTAAATGCCGTTTCGTTGTCCTTCTTTGTAATGTGAAATTCAACCTGGCCGTCGGTTAAAAATTCTACCTGCCCATCGTAACGGTTAACCGTTTCTTCAGTAGTCAGACCGTGTTCTTCATCCTGGATACGGTTCAAATCAAAAATAGATTGATAAAATTTGGATAACCGTGGCACATCTTCTGTGCAAAGATTCATGTGGTGGTATTTAAAATCCATGGAGGGAAATTTAAATGATTGAGTAAAATGATTTTGCAAATATGAAATTTCTTTTTCAAATATGAAAATAGTATTTTATTTTTGTTAAGGTATTATTTTTTTACTGCCACTTAAAAAAGATGCAAGAGTCATTCACATCGCTTCCGGCAACATCGAAAGAAATATGCAGCCTCTCCATGGTAAGGCGGGTAGCTGCTATGCTGGATTTGGATACTGCTTCATTCTCAGAGGGAGATTTATTACCACGAAGCTGGCATTTTTTTATGCTGGCCGGTGAAACAAAAAAATCTTCGTTACGCCAGGATGGATTCCCCGGTTTTGGCGTTCCAATACCAGAGCTTGGTTTACCCAGGTTACTTTTGGGCGGCAGAACTGTTTCGTATCATGGCGATATTTTGATTGGTGAAGCAATAGAGCGAACAAGTTTTGTAAAAACTATCACAGAAAAAACAGGCAGTTCGGGGCCAATGGCAATCGTAACCATTCAACATGAATTATGTGTTGCTGCTGCACCGGCTCCTGCAATTATTGAAACGCAAACCTATATTTTGTTGAGTGGTAAAAGCGTTGAAACAAAAATTGAAAAAACAGCTCCGGCTCCTATCCCCACTAAATATCAGACACAGTTTGTGCCCGATGAAACACTTTTATTTCAATACTCTGCCTTAGGATTTAACTCTCACAAAATTCATTTTGATAAAGAATACAGCAGAAATGTTGAAGGCCTTCCGGATTTGGTAGTAAATGGTGGTTTAGCCACACTGCTGTTAACTGAGTTTATAAGAACTGATTTAAATCTTGAAATAACAGCTATCAAAGTAAAACATACAGCTCCATTATATTGCGGACAAACAATGACCCTTACTGCTGAATCCGGTGAAACAAACTGGCAATTAAAAATTTTTGATAACAATAATACCGTGGCGGTTGAGATGGACGCAACCATAAAATGATTTGATATGAGCTTTGAACCATTGAAAGGCATTAAAATATTAGACTTAACAGCAGTGGTAGTAGGCCCTGTAGCCACCTGGCGATTGGGACAATACGGAGCTGAAATAATAAAAGTAGAACATCCTTCGGGTGACTTAATGCGTGAGCTTGGTGGCAGCTCTCCTACCGGGCAGCATTCAGGTGCTTATCTTCATCTTAACCGTGGAAAAAAAAATATTTGCCTCGACCTTAAACAACAGGGTGGAAAAGAAATTTGTGAAAAGCTTGTGGAGTGGTGTGATGTTATAGTAGCCAACATGCGCCCCGATGCTTTAGAACGTTTAGGATTAGACGCTAAATTGATAAAAGAAAAACACCCCGCTAAAATTTATTGTTTAATAACCGGCTATGGTACTGATGGTCCTTACGCCGGATTGCCCACTTACGACAGCGTTTTGCAAGGGGCATCTGGTATTGCAGGTTTAACAATGGCCCGTGACGGCAAACCATCTTATGTGCCAATGCTTATTTGCGACCATGTTGTGGGTGAAATTACTGCAGGTGCAATAATTGCTGCATTACTGCAGCGGCAAAATACAGGCAAAGGCGCAAGCATTGAGATTCCGATGTTTGAAACCATGGCCTCGTTTGTATTGCAGGAACATTTAGCACAACAAAGTTTTGAACCTGCTGTTGGCCCGCCGGGAGACCTTCGTTTGTTGAGTCCGCATAACCAACCTGTGAAAACAAAAGATGGCTACATTTCTTTTACCATTAATACAGATGCCCAGGTAAATGCGTTTTTAAAAATAACAGACAGGAAAGAATTACTTACTGATGAAAGATTTTTATCTGTAGCAAGCCGTGCAAAATATGTTGTAGAATGGTTTGAAGTAAGAGGTGCTTCGCTGGAAAATAAAACCACTGAAGAATGGCTTGAAATTTTTCGGGAAGCAGACCTGCCTGCCATGCCCTGTCATACGCTGCAAACATTACCCAACGACCCACACTTAAAAGCCGTGGGTTTAATGCAGTTTGAAAATCATCCAACAGAAGGCAGAACAGTGGCAATACGCTCCACTATAAAAGTTGATGGTGATTATTCGCCGGTTCGTTCTACTGCGTCTCCCCGTGGTTGGGATACAGATGAGATACTTTATGACCTTGGTTTTTCTATTGCTGAAATAAAATCTCTACTGTCACAAAAATCAGCTTACAGTTATGATAAATAAATTTTTAAACAGAGATAAAAAATATAATCACCTGCTTTTAGAAAACAAAGTTTGTGTAATTACCGGTGCAGCATCTCTCCGCAGCATTGGATATGCTACAGCAGAAATATTTGCAGCACATGGCGCTAAACTTGTTATTGTTGATTTGATGATGAACGATACAACAGCCACTGAAATTACAAACACTATAACAACAGAAATTGGGCATACACCTGAAATAATTTTTATTCAATGCGACATTCGCAGTGCAGCCGATTGTGATAAAGCCATTGAAACCGCAATTTCTAAATTTGGCACTATTGATTGCTTAGTGAATTGCGCAGGCATTGTAAAATCCGGAGGAATGTTATCCATTACAGATGAAGACTACCATGAGATACTTGATATAAACCTTAAAGGCACATTTAATATTTGTAAGAGTGTATTGAAAATATTTTCTGAAAAGCAATCCGGAGTGATTGTGAATTTGGCTTCACTTGCTGCACAACGTGGCGGCGGGCTTGTTGGAGGAGCACACTATGCTGCTTCCAAAGGTGCTGTTATCAGTCTTACCCGTTCTATTGCCAGGGAATTTGCAGCATTGAATATTCGTGCCAATGTAATTTGCCCGGCCATGATAGAAACCAATATGCTGGATGCACTTAGTGAAGAACAATTAAATGAAGTGATTTCTACAATTCCATTAAAACGGGTGGGTAAAACTATTGAGCTGGCAGGTGCCTGCCTCTTTCTGGCGTCTCAGCTGTCGGGTTATATTACCGGCGCTACGCTTGATGTAAATGGCGGAATTCATATTCACTAAAATAGATGACAAGTACGGAAAGCTTTCCGTACTTTCATTATTTTATTACCAAACTTAATTTTAAAATGAAAAATATCTCCTTATTTATCCTTTTATGTTTTTCAATTAGTGCAATAGCACAAAGCCCCATTGTAAATACCGCTAATGGAAAAATTAGCGGTAGCATAAATGCAGCTAAAACAGTTCGCATTTTTAAAGGCATTCCTTTTGCAGCTCCGCCTGTGAATGGTTTTCGCTGGCAAGCCCCGCAACCCGTTCAAAATTGGAAAGGAGTAAAACATTGCACGGCATTTTCAGCAAGCCCTATGCAAAACAAACCGGAACCTTTTAATTGTTGGTCGGAAGAATTTATCGCCCAGCCCAAACCGTTAAGTGAAGATTGTTTGTACCTGAATGTATGGACAACTTCAAAAGAAGAAAAGAAAGCTGTTTTTGTTTGGATTTATGGCGGTGCGTTAAACAGTGGCTCAGCTAACTGTGCCATTTATGATGGCGAAGAAATGGCAAAAAAAGGAGTAGTCTTTGTAAGTATTAACTACCGGCTTGGCGTTTTTGGTTTTATGGCTCATCCGGAATTGAGCAAAGAATCAGGCCATCATGCTTCGGGCAATTATGGTTTTTTAGACCAGCTTGCTGCTTTAAAGTGGATTAAAAAAAACATTGCTGCTTTTGGCGGCGACCCGAATAACGTAACCATTGCAGGCCAGTCTGCCGGTGCTTTTAGTGTAATTGCTTTAATGGCTTCTCCTTTGGCAAAAGGTTTATTTCACAAAGCCATTGCACAAAGTGGCGGCTTACTTTCAAGTATGCCAAGAAAAAACTTAGCAGAATCCGAGGAGCAGGGAGTGGCTATAATGAAAAAAGCCAACGCCATTTCAATAAATGAATTACGAAAAAAATCAGCTGAAGAATTGCAGATACTCAGCAACAATCAACAATTAGGCAGATTTGGAACTACACTGGATGGATATGTTTTACCCATTGATTTAATGGAACATTTTAAAAAAGGTTTGCATACTCAAACACCAGTTTTAACAGGCTGGGTAACCGGTGATGGTAGTTTTTTGGACGATACCAAAATGACCATTGAAGAATATAAAAAAGAGGCCCAAACAAAATATGGTGAAAAAGCTGATACCTATTTAAATATTTTTCCCGTCTCTACAACCGATGAAGTTAAAGCAGTAAAACAAAAATTAGCTCTATTGAATATTGCAGGTATGCGTTCCCATTTACTGGCGGGTTTTAATTCTAAAAAAACTTTCGTGTATCAGTTCGGTCGTGTACCACCCGATAAGCCGGATTTTCCCAATTGCGGAGCCTTTCATACAGCTGAAGTTCCTTATACTTTACACACACTGCATACCTGGAACAGGTCCTGGCAGGCATTGGACAAAAACTTAGAAAATATCATATCGTCTTACTGGATAAATTTTGCAAAAACAGGTGACCCCAACGGAAATAATTTACCAGCATGGAAAAGCTATAATAAACATTCAGGCAATATTATGCTGTTGGGTGATAAGGTAGAAGTAAAACCTGCTTTTTTGAAAAAAGAATTTGATTTTTTAGAAATGAATTAAAGGTTAGCAGTGCATTCTGTAATTAGTATCCTGGTGCATTTAATAAAATTTATCAAGAAAAAAATAATAATAACTTTTTTAAAATAATTGTATGCGCATAAAATTAATTTTCTTTCTAACTGTATTACTCGCAATTTCCAACCTTTACGGGCAACAAAATTTAAGAAGGGCTTTTCAGCCACCCAATGTAGTAAATAAAATTCCTTATGGTAATAACCCCAAAGCTGGACATTTTGTACAGGCAAAAGATGCCAAAATATATTATGAAGTTTATGGAAAAGGGCAGCCTGTTGTATTGCTGCATGGCGGCCTGTTTGGTTCTACAGTAGAATTTTCAGACATTATCAACAAACTAAAATCTAAGTACCAGGTTATTGCTGTTTCTACCCGTGGGCATGGCAAATCTGAATTGGGTACAGAACCGCTTACGCTTGAACAAAGAGCCAATGATGCGATGGCGGTTATTAATGCAGTTACAAAAGATAGTGTTATAGTAATTGGTTTTAGCGACGGTGGTTATTCGGCTTATAAATTAGGAGCAATGTATCCCGATAGATTAAAAAAAATGATTGTGATTGGTGCTGGTGAAATACGTCCAGGATTAAGAGAATTTAAATTTACTGCAAAGCAAGCCATGGAAATGGATAAACCTTTTTGGAAGCAGCAGTTAAAGCTTATGCCCGAACCCAACAGAGTGGAAGACCTGTTTACACAAGTGGCAAATTGCTACAACAATGTAACAGTTAGCAAAGATTTACTGAGTGCAATCAACTGCCCTGTTTTGGTAATGGCCGGCGACGCTGATGGCGGTAACCCTGTTGAACGGGTTGTAAGTGCTGCAAGATTTATTCCCAAACATCAAATCTCCATTATACCAAACACAGGGCATGGCTGTTTTTTAGAAAATTTTGCAGCAGCATGGGCGGGTATTGCTCAGTTTTTAAAACAATAATGAATTTAACAAGAAACTAAATGATTATTGTTTAATTCAATTTCATATTTACAGGATCCCATTTAATAACTTTTTTACTAAAATAACTTTCGTTACAAGCCAGGGCTGGTGCTGCTGCTCTAAATCCAAATACAGCATCTTCCACTACAGGCTTTCCGGTTCTTATGGCATCAAAAAAATTAGTGATGTGGTCTAAATTGTCGTCATACCCGGCAGGTGCTTTAAAAATAATATCATCTTTGGTTTTTCTTTTTCTTTGTTCGGTTGCCCATTTTGCATCATAGTCTTTTTTCATTTCGTTCTGCATACTTTTTGAAAAAGTAAACAGTGAATCATAACCGCCAAACCCCGGCGCCTCTGGCATAAGGCTATGTTTTAAAGTAATATCATTTCCCTGTAATTCTATCACTCCCTCTGACCCTATCAGGCGGATAATTTCCTGGCCACCCGTTCCGCTTATAAAATTTACCTGTAAAGTAGTAAGAAAAGCAGCATGCTCTTTAGTTTCCGGATATTGCATCACTCCACTCATTACATCAGGCAAATTTCTGCCATCTTTCCAATAACTGAACTGGCCTGTACTAAAAATACTTTCCGGCCCTTTGGAATTGGTCATAAAATGTGTGCCGCTTAACAAATGAATAAATAAATCACCTGCCACACCCGTACCCACTTCTTTAAAAGCCCTCCACCAAAAAAACTTTTTGGCATCAAATTCCATTTTCACGGTGGCTTCAATAAATTTATCCCAATTGGTAGTATTGGCATCGGCATCTTTAGGAATTGTATATTGCCAGGCGCCAATAGAGCTTTGCCTGTCGTACACAGCATTTACCATATTTAGTTTTCCAATTTCTCCTGCAGCCACTAATTCTTTTGCTTTGGCATAACCAATGCTGCTCACCCTTTGGCTTCCTACCTGCAGCACTTTGCCCGATTTTTTTGCAGCCGCTATTACAGGATGGCCTTCACTTATTTTATGCAGCATAGGTTTTTCGCAATACACATGTTTGCCTTTTGCCAATGCATCTAAAGTAATACGGGCATGCCAAACATCGGTACTACAGATAAATACAGCATCTATATCATTCCTCTCTAAAAGCTCTTTATAGTTACGGGTTGTAAACAGGTTGTTGCCATGCAGTTCTTTTGCATTTTCTATACGGCCAGTATATAAATCACAAATTCCTGCCAGCTCCACACCAGGAACCATGAGTGCGGTACTCAAATCAAAATGCCCCTGCACTCCATATCCAATTATTCCGATACGGATTTTATCGTTGGCCGAAATTTTTCTTTCATAGTTAAGTATGCGCTCTTCTGCATTTGCCCTGGCGGCAAGAGAAGACAGAGGAGACACAGCTGCAATTAAACCGGTGGCGCCTATCTGTTGTAAAAATTTTCTTCTCGAATTTGAATTGTTGTTGTTCATGATTTATCAATTTTTATGAAGAAGATATTGGGATATTAAAAAACAAAATGGAATAAATAAAGATTATGCGTTTGCTAAAAAAATCTATCACAATATCACTTTATCTCATTATCCCAATAACCCAATATCAAAAAAATTTAATTACTTAACTGAATAACTAACAAAGGCAATTTTTTTACTGTCTGCACTCCACGATGGCACATTAATAGTTCCCTGCCCTCCATAAAATACAGGCGTAATATCTTTGATGGCTTTAGTTTCAAGATTCATGAGCCGCAGCTTTACATTTTTACCAAATAAATGATTTTGTTTTTCATCGGAAGTATAAGCAATATAAACTATCCATTTATTATCAGGAGAAGGATGGGCAAACCAATTGGAGTTTTCATCAAAAGTTAATTGCACAGGGTTTGAGCCGTCTGCTCCCATTCGCCATATTTGCATGTGCCCGCTGCGGTAAGAATTAAAATAAATATAATTTCCATCTGGCGAATAATCGGGGCCATCGTCTAAGCCTTCGGTAGTTGTCAATCTTTTTTCTGCACCACCGTTTACTCCAATGGTATAAATATCAAAATTACCTTTTCGTTCACCACAATAGGCTAATGTCTTTCCATCCGGGCTCCACCCATGCCAGAAAGACATTACTTCAGCGGTTATACGCCTGGGTTGTCCACCTTTTACAGGAAGAATATAAATGGCAGATTTATAAGATTTTGATGATGTGTCTTTTTTGTCGTTGTGACTAATCGCCAGCCATTTTTTATCTGGCGAAATACCATGGTCGTTATTGCAGGCAGTGGCAAAACCCGTATACAGTTCCTTTATTTTCTTAGATGCTAAATTTAAAGTATAGAGTTTTCCATAGCTGTTTAATATCAGGTAATTTTTTGGGTGCCAGTTAGGCGCTTCAAAATGTTTAGCTATAGAAAGAATGGTATCAATTTTTCCTGTAATTATATTCAGCGTTAGAATATGGCTGGAGGTATCTTTAGTATTTTGTGCCAGTGAAGCCGGCGAAAATTGCAAACATACAGCCGCAATAAAAACCGTTTTAAAATACAATGCCGCTGTGGGAAAATAAAAAGATTTTAACATAAATATTTTTTTGCGTAAATAAATATACTTTTTATTTTCAAGAACTTTTGTACTTTATAATCAGGCACGGTGATAAAGCCGGTGATGTTGAACAGCAGTATCGCATAACAAAAATTTATTTTCCCGCCCAGTAATCAATTACAAAAACCTTATCCAGGTGAGGCATTAGTATTTCCACAAATGCTTTATGTGCCGGGTGTGGAAGATAAATTTCCCTATCCTTTTCGCTTTTAAAAGTTACGAAAAAGCAATGTGTAAACCCCTGGTTTAAATTTTCGGGACTATTATTTTTGCCCCACTCAAAAGCAGCTATTTGTTTTATTTTTTTAGGCAGTGCCCTAAAAGCCTCTTCTATTTTAATTATATCTGCGGTAGTGGCACTGTCTTTAAATTTAAATAAAACTGCATGGCGCAGCAGCCCGCCCATTGCCGGCTTGTTTTGTGCAGTGGCTGTATTTACAGCAGTTGCGAATATTATTAAAGCGCATAAAATATTTCTCATTTTTTTTATGCAAGATAAGAAAACATGAAAATTATAAAATGTTTTTCAATTACTTTTCTCTTTATTTTTTTTAGCAATATTTCCGTTCAAATAAATATACAGCATTACTTTCTTGATGCCCTTAGTGCAGGCAGCCCAATGCCTGCAGCATCAAAGCCGCCATCAACAGCAATCATCTGCCCTGTAATAAAAGAAGCTTTTTCGGAACATAAAAAAAATATAGTTTCCGCAATGTCCTGTTCTGCAGCAGAGCGGTTTAAAGGAATACCATCGTAATAGGCTTTTATTATTTCCGGCGAATGTACTGCTGCGGCCAGTTTGGTTTTTACCGGTCCGGGAGAAACACAGTTTACCCTTACACCATAATCACCAAGCTCCACTGCAAATTGTTTGGTAAGATGAACAACTGCTGCCTTGGAAGTGCCATAAGCCACCCGTAAAGTACTGGCACGAACAGCCGAAATTGAAGCAACATTAACCACTGCACCTTTAGTTTTTTTTAACTCAGGTATGGCGGCCTGTGTGCAAAGAAAAACACCATCCAGATTGGTGGCCATAATGGTTCGCCAGCATTCAAAATCTGTTTCTTCAAGCGGTTTAAAAATGGCCACGCCTGCATTATTCACTAACGCATCAATGCGGCCAAACGCTGAAAGCACTTTCGTTATCATTTCATTTACTGCATCAGGAATTGATACATCACAAGTTATCGGCAATGTACCTGGTAATTCTGCCGATGCTTTTTGTAATTCATCTTCGTCACGGTCTATCATGGCTACCTGCCAATTATTTTGTAAAAACAGTTTTGTTGCGGCAAGGCCAATTCCCCTGGCGGCACCTGTAACTATAGCGATTTTATTTGTCACTTCTGATTGATTTTTATTCATTGTATAAAAATAAATTAATATCAGCGTGAAAAAAAATGGTAAATGAATTTGGAAGATGATTTGTGAAGACATGAAATTGGGGCGATGGCCTTTGGCAAATAACTCAAAGAAGCTGTATTTGCGAAAGTATTTTTATATCTTTCAGTAATACAAATATTATGACTTAATGACAAAAAAATTACTACATACAGGTAAACAAACAGGCGGGGTACTTTTAAAAGAGGTGGCACAGCTTATTGAAAAAAGTCAGCAGCAGTTATTATCGGCAGCCAACAGCACCCTTACTATGCTTTTTTGGCAAATAGGGCATCGCATCAATGAACACATTTTACAAAATAAACGGGCCGATTATGGTAAGCTAATTGTCGTTACACTGTCACGACAATTGAGTTAGATAGGTTTTTATCTTTAAGTAATACCAAATTGAAGTTTACATAACGTATGAATATTAGAAGTGAAATACAGATTTTTTTGGACAAACCAACCAAAGCTGAAGATAACTATGCAAAGGGAAATGCATTAGAAAGAATGATTAGGAATGTTTTGGAAAGCAACCAATATGAAATAACATCTAACCCAAATTTTACAATTGGAGAACTTGATTTGTGGTGTGAGCATAAGCATGACAAGGATATTCTTTTTGTGGAATGCAAGGCGAAAGAAAAAGTTAACGTAAACGATTTGCAGCAATTTGGATTTAAAATTTATTCAGAAAGACCGGCTAAAGCTTATTTTATTCATACAATAGAACTTGACCATTACGCCGCTGGCACAAAGCTGGAAAAGTTTGATAAAAAAAGTGAATTAAGCCATGTGACATTTTATGGCCCAGCAAAGATTATTGAACTATTGCAAAGTCATAATAAGATTGGGATGGTTAATGAGCATGAAATTCCTAAACAAGTAACTAAACGATTTTTAATTTTTACTCAATTTGGCGACTTCTTTGCATACATTGTAAACTCCACAAGTCTTGCTGTTCCCAATGATTTTTATCTTTTTAGTGCAAAAGATGGGATGAATATCTCGGATTTAAAAAACGCCAAAGCAATTCAAAGTAAAATACCTGAGATTTCTGCATTAATATTTAAGTCCTTACAAAATAGGACGAGCTCGCCCTCATCATCGCAATTAATTACAGAAACAGTTGTAGAAATTCCACAGAGTGATAGTTGGTTAGATTACAAGCCTGCTTCTGAAAAATACTTTGTTGGTAGAACAAAGATTAAGGCTGAGATAATGCATTTCTTTAAGAGTGTACTGAAAGTTACCTCTAATAAGAGAGTTTTCTATTTGTCGGGAAAATCTGGCATGGGAAAAAGCTCTTTAATCAATGCTGTCAAAGCATCTTGTTTTAACAAACAAAACAGATCTAAGTATTATGCTTTTACAGTCGATTCTATAAATGCTGAAACCGAACAATTTGTTGGCTTGGCGTTTCAAGAACTTTTCAAGAAAGCAATAGCAAATAATTTTATAAGCGAAGATGAAATAGCATCTGAAAAAATATCTTTTGTTTCAGCATTTGACTTATTAAGCGACCCATCTGTTAAGCGAATAATCAATTATTTGAAAGTCAACAATAAAATTCTTATTCTGATTTTTGACCAATTTGAAGATGTGTTCAGGCAAGATTACTTATATAAACCGTTCCATGAATTTCTTTTGCATGTTAATAACGAACAAGCGAATATTATTGTTGGGTTTTCATGGAAAAAAGAGATAACATTATCTCCTGAAAGCGGTTCACATAAATTTTGGCAACAAGCCCAAGGATTTGGAATTCCATTTGAATTAATTGGGTTTAACAATGAAGAGATAAATCAAATAATTGAGCAGTTAGAAAGTGAACCTAAAATTGGGAAATTAAGTAGTAGCCTTAAAAGCCTTTTGGTTGAGAATAGCCAGGGGTATCCATGGTTGATAAAAAAACTGTGTATTCATATTTTTAATGAAGTTGTATTAAGAAAGCAAAAAATTTCTGACCTATCAAAATCGAACTTAAACATTAATAATCTTTTTAAAAAAGATATTGACGAGCTTTCAGGAATAGAATCTAATGCATTAATGACGATTGCTAAGAATGCAGATATTGGCTCTTTCTTTCATGAAACAGAAATACCGGAAATTATTTCTGAAAAGCTAATAAAATCACTTTTAGATAGAAGATTAATTATTAAAAACGGACAAGTTTATAAACCATATTGGGATGTTTTTAGAGAATATTTATTACGAGGAAACATCATTCCATTAACAGCTAATCATATTTTAAGACAATCACCCAATGTGTGTTTAAAAATCTTTCTCTTGTTTGAACCCGGTAAAAAATATCTGCTGGATAATCTTTACAAAAAAATAGACAAGGAAAGTAAATCAAAGTCGAGCCATTTGGTCAACATATTGATTGACCTTCAGAAAATGGACTTAATTGTAAAAGATGACGATGGCAATTATTTTCTCCCATTAAATGTAAAGCCAGAAGAAAAGAATTTTATTGTAATAGCCAAGGAAAGAATTAAAGAATCTAAAGTATATTCTGAATTACTTAAATCGAACGAACCCATCTTAAGCACAAAGAAAGTATCAGAGATTTATAAAAATTGTTTTGATTTTACTTCTACAAACGAACAAACTTGGTATTCCTATGCCATAACTTTAATAGGCTGGATTTTCTTTCTTGAACTTGATATAAAGCATAAGATTTTAAAAATTGAGAAAGGCAGAAGAGGTGGTATGGACTTAGATAAATCAAAGGATACTGCAATTATATTTAATAGCCCTGATAATATTAGTAAAATATTGAAAGATATTTTGGGAAAAGGAGTAATGCAAAATATAAAAGATTATCACCCTGCGATTCTAAGAGATTTGGGTGTTATGGGCTTCTTGGAAAAGAAAGGCACTAAACTCTATTTTTTGCAAGAAAAAAGAAAGCTACTACAGAATCTCATTCTACAAAGTGAGGTTGAATTTAAAAAAGAGTTAGCAAGAACTGCTTTAGAACTCAGCAAAATAAAAACTGTAACTGAGATTTACCGAACTAATCCTCATATAAAAGCGAAAGAATTATATAATGATTACCAAGACCTCTTTGGTAAGTCAGTGAATAAGAGTTCAGGGCCAACATATGCATCTAAACTAAAACCATGGGCTGAGTTTATTCTTAATTCTGAAAATAATTTTATCAAAATCACAACTATTAAACCCGATAAAGAACAAAGAAGAATAAAAACCACTCTGGAAAAGAGTTTGAAAAAATCAGTAAGTGGATGGGAAAAAAATTATCAAAAACTATTGAGATACTATAACAAATATGGACATAGTAATATCAACTCAAGATATGGGCCTCTGGGTACTTGGGCTTTTGCTCAGAGGAAGTTTAAAGACACTTTAACTGAAGAGCAAATACGAAAATTAGATGATGTTGAGTATAATTGGGTTCCTGCGGAGAAAAAGAAAAGAAATGATGAGGCAGCTTGGGAAAGACAGTATGAAAACCTAAAAAAATACTATGAAAAGAATGGAGATTCAAATCTTCAAGCCAGAGATGGAACACTTGGTACTTGGATAGTTGCTCAAAGAAAGAAGGCATTAACTGAAGAACAAAAAGAAAAATTAAACGCAATTGAGTTTCCGTGGGATTCACGAATGAAAGAGTGGGAAGTAAATTTTAAGAAATGGCTTGATTATGTTGCCAAATATCCTAAAAGGCCAATTCTTGCACAGGACAAACAGTTTCCACAGTTAGGCAGGTGGGTTGATAAGCAACGTAAAAAAAAGAGAGCTAATAAGCTTGAAAATAAACGATACTTAAAACTAAAGGATACACCTTTTCCATTTAATCCCATAAAATTGTGGATTGAGAGTTATAATGAATTGAAAAACTTTAAAGAACTCAACGGTCATATTCAACTTCCACCAGGAAAAGATTATGAACAACTTAGAGGTTGGTTAGCACAGCAAAGAAATAGAATAAAAAATGGAAACTTATCAAAAGAAAAAATTAAGTTATTAAATGATATTGGGATTACTTAAATTTTACCCGTTTTGGTTCGTGGCAGAAAACATTCGCTTCATTCTACGCTTCGATAAAAGCTCAATAAAGATTTTCTGTAGAAGAGTGCGACGCCACTGAAGATGATAGCACCACTTCAGCCCGGCCAATAAAAAAATCTCTCCCTTAAAATTATTTTCTAAATTTTAATCCTCTCCCATCCTTTATAACTCCCTTCCAATTCATTCCAAAACCAAAATCATACACATTGCCTGCTGCATCTTTGTAGCACTGCACATCATACGGCACATCTTCATTTTGTTTTTCAATGGTACTCATGCTGGCGGGCATTTGCATGGGTAACAAAGCCGATGGTTCTGATTTACCGGCGATGGTTTCTAAAATGGCCTGGTCCTGCACACCAAAACTAAGCAGTATGGCTGCAGCATCTTTTTCTATTTCGCCAAAAAACATGGGGTTGGTGGTGTTTACCAAAACAATGACCGGCTTATCTTTCATTTTTAATTTAGTTTCGGTAACCAATACCCTGTCTGTACTGTTTGCAGTTTTAGCAGTTTTGTTTTTATAAGAACGGTTAGTGAATGTTTCCAGTGGATCACCGCCTGCAATGCTGGTTTCCCTTGCATCGGTTGCGGTATAATCTTCATACTGCAGGCTGATGGGTATGTAGCCGTTACCACCGTTTTTTATATCTGCAGAATCATAACCAATAGTAGCAGTTGGGTTTTGTATAAACACTAAAGCCATATCTGCTTTATCTGCATCATCGGTTACATTAAAATATTTTTTTACTATCTCCATATTTACAGGATAGTCAGTAGATGCCGGTGTTTGCATGCCCAGAAAATTACGGCTTGCCGGTACAAAACGTTTGGGTACATACACCGTTTTTTTACCGTTTACCGGCAATATGTTTTTTACATTTTTTAAAAGCACTATTGATTTTAATTGTGCTTCATAACCTGCTTTCATAAACGCAGGCTTGCCCACTGTGGCTTTGGTAAGGGCTGCATCTGTATAAGGGTTTTCAAAAAGGCCTACACGAAAAACATTCAGCAATAAACGTACGGCACTCTGCTCCATTCTTGCACGCATTTTTGCTTCACCCCATTCTTTCACGCCCATTTGGTAAGCTTCTATAACCGGCTTTGCATCGTTGTTTCCACCAAACTGGTCTACACCGGCCATTAAAATTTTATAATGCCGCTCTGCAATGCTCAAGTGTTCTACACCAAAAGGTTTTCCATCAACAAAATTATCCATGGCTTTATGGTTGCCTGTTACTAACCAGTCTGTACACACTACGCCATCGTAATTATATTTTTTTCTTAATAAATCGGTGATAAGATATTTGTTATAATTGTTGGCAATGTTTTCATGATTCACTTTATCCTGGTTCCAGGAAATAGTGTAATAAGGCATTACTGCCGAAGCCATTTTTGTTTTACCATTTAATTTAAATGCGCCGCTTGTAAATGGAATTAAATGTGCATTAAAATTATTGCCGGGGTACACTGCATATCTGCCGTTTGCATAATGTGCATCTCTGCCAGCTTCGCCGCTACCGCCGCCGGGCCAGTGTTTTACCATGGCATTTACACTTTCAAAACCCCAGCCATTTGCAATTTCTTTTGTGCCAACAGAAGTTTGAAAGCCATTGCAATATGCCTGCGCCATTGCTGCAGATAGCAAAGGGCTTTCGCCAAAGGTTCCATTAAAACGGGCCCATCTTGGTTCGGTGGCAATATCTACCTGCGGAGAAAGTGCTGTGGTAATACCCAAGGCACGGTATTCGATAGCCGCAATTTTACCAAACTTTTCTACCAGCGATGGATTAAATGTTGCTGCCATGCCCAGCGAACTGGGCCACATAGATATTTCACCACCACTTGCTGCATCATATTCTGCTTTTGCCTTGGTGCCGTGGCGTGGGTCGCTGCTGTTGTTGGCAGGTATGCCCATGCCCACTGTT
Organism: Ferruginibacter sp.; assembly: GCA_043756235.1. Taxonomy (GTDB): domain Bacteria; phylum Bacteroidota; class Bacteroidia; order Chitinophagales; family Chitinophagaceae; genus Ferruginibacter. The sequence goes on from JAYURK010000100.1 coordinate 41,835, forward strand.
TCGCAATAAGCCTGCATGGTATTGTTCCACTTTGCTGCAGCTTCCGGCGACAGCACTGTGGTAATTAATACATGGCGCAAATTATCTTCCTGTAAAAATTTTTTTTGCTGATCAGTTAATGCAGAAGGGTCCACCTCTCCTGCTGCGTAAGGTTTTCCATTATAGGTTCCTGCAAAATATCCGCCAGCACGTGCAGGAATGGATTGATGCGCTGAATACAACATGAGTCCGGCAATTTGCTCAATACTTAATTTTGATGCTAAATCTTTTGCACGGATGTCAACTGGCAAACGCCAGTCTTCGTACTTATCTAATATGCCATTTTTATTTAAGTCTTTAAAGGCAAATCCATTTACAGTTAACAGCTTTATTCCTGAAGCTGGTGAATAGGCTACCGTTTGCCCGCCTTTATTTTTTACAACAATAAAAACATCATTTTTTGTTTCTGTCCATTTGTTTTGGGAGAATAGTTGTGTTGAAAAAATAAAAACGGTTAAGATGGTTATAAGATTTTTTTTCATGTTTGATATTTATAAATTAAAGGTTAACTGTATTATTTTTTTCGAAAGTATTAATGTTATTTTAATCCGGGCATCAACATTGCATTCTCTCCCAATATTAATGGTTATAATCCTTTTAAAGCAGGCGGCATAGCCTATCAATAACTTTTCTTCAATCCAATGTATACCTTTATTGGTTTGTAATATATAAAACTAATGTCATAAAAAAATCCCTGCAAATGTAGAGATTTAGTTTGTCGGGATGACAAGATTCGAACTTGCGACCCCACGCCCCCCAGACGTGTGCCCCGCCGAAGAGGCGGGGCTACATCCCTGCACATGCGATTAATTTTTTAAAAGCTTCGCCTCCCTTATAATTTTTAATTTGCTTTTCTCTTTTTAACGCAAGTTCCCGGTTTTCATATTCCTCAATTAATATTAACCGAAAAGGTATGCGGTGCCTGGTAGATCGTTGCTTACCGCTATTATGAAATAACAACCTTGCATTTACATCAGTTGTTTCACCAATATAATATTTGCCATCTTTTTCGCTTTGCAGAATATAAACGTAGTGTGTCATAAAAAAATCCCTACAAATGTAGAGATTTAGTTTGTCGGGATGACAAGATTCGAACTTGCGACCCCACGCCCCCCAGACGTGTGCGCTACCGGGCTGCGCTACATCCCGAAAAAAAACTCCCAGACATGTGTCCCGCAACATGCGGGGCTACATCCCGAAAAAAAACTCCCAGACATGTGCCCCGCAACATGCGGGGATACATCCCGGAAAAAAACCGGACCTGAAATCACAGGTTGGCAAAAGTAATAGAAATTTTCAACTTTAAAAACAGCAACTTATCTTACCTTAGCACAACTTTTAAATAATGAAGATTTTAATTAAGCAGGCTACAATAATTTCTCCTTCCTCTCCTTTTAACGGACAAATCAAAGATATTTTAATTGCTGATGGAATAATTAGTGCGATCAGCAATGATATTACTGAAAAAGCTGATGAAACAGTAGTACAGGATGGCTTATGTATAAGCATTGGCTGGATGGATATGTTTGCTGATTTTGCTGACCCTGGTTATGAACAAAAAGAAAACATAGAATCGGGCGCAAAAGCCGCTGCTGCCGGAGGTTTTACAGATGTGATGCTGATACCAAACAGCAACCCGGTTGTAGATAATAAGTCGCAGGTTGAATATATAGTTCAAAAAGCAAAACAGGTGGCAGTAAACATTCATCCTTTGGGAGCGGTATCAAAAAAGGCGGAAGGAAGAGAACTTTCGGAAATGTATGATATGCGACAATCCGGAGCATTGGCTTTTGGTGATGGCATTAAACCGGTGCAGAACTCCGGGTTAATTTTAAAAGCGTTAGAATATGTAAAAAGTTTTGCGGGTACCATTATTCAAATCCCCGATGATACCAGTATCGGTACAAACGGCATGATGAATGAAGGAGTTATTTCAACCCAAATGGGTTTGCCTGGCA
>JAYURK010000101.1:0-4759 GCA_043756235.1 Ferruginibacter sp.
ATGGATTAATCAATTTTCTTGCAGACTATATCAGCAATAAATATGCTATAAACCCTTATCCACACTGCATTTAATAACTTTTTAAGGGACGACTAATTAGCCCTATAAAATTAGTACAAACACATTATCAGGTAATGCTAATAAACCAAAATGTTACTGTATAATAAATATTTCATGGGGCTGGAGAAGGAATTAAAAGCAGCCAGCATGCGGAATATTATTTTCTAAACAATAATATATACAAACCCGCAATTTCAGGTATATAAAAATACAGGCGGTAAATAAAAATGAAATTTTATCGCAGTAGTATAGTGCTGCCCCGTTTGGTATACACATTACCATCTACACCAATGCCTTCAAACATCCATACAATGGTTTGCATTTCCTGTTTGACACTTTTAAAAGTACCATCCCAACCCTGCTTAGTGGTTTGGGTTTGGTAAAACATTTGTCCCCAGCGGTTAAAAACCCTGAAATAACGCATTTGCTTGATGCCAAACATTACCGGACGCAGCACATCGTTTTTACCATCGCCATCCGGCGAAAATGCATTAGGCACATACACTTCAATGCGCTTAACCAATTTAACTAACTGGCTGTCGGTGGTTACACAACCCGATTTTGTGGTAATATCAATGGCATAAACCTGTTCGGTATTGCCCTTAAAAATTGGCGTAAAAGTTTTTGCATCATTTAAATTTATAGCAGGTTTCCAAAGTACCGAGTCTCCAATTGTTCTTGCCTGTAAATCGAGTGGCAAATTAATTACAGCATATTCTACAGGGTAGGTTATGCCAGCCCTTGGCCTTTCAATAACAAGGGTACGCAAACTGGTATGTGCAGGCGAAGGACATTGTGCAGTAGTTACCGATAAACTAACAGCATAATTTCCTGCACGGGAAAAAATTTGGGCCGGAGGGTTACGTAATGTTGAAGTTTGCCCATTACCAAAAGTCCACGAATAATTTACCGGCGAACTTAATGTATCAAAAGTGGTATTAATAATTTTAGCCGGCAAATCGATACAGGTTGGCTGAACCGTAAAAGCAGCAACGGCATTTTGATATACTTCCACAATAAATTGTGTACTGTCGGCACAAATAGTATTACTGCTTACCAGCAATTTTACATTGTAGAATCCAGCTTTTTTGTAAGTGTAAGTTAAATCCCTGGTTGAAGCCTGTGCGCCATCACCCAGCGTCCACAAATATTCCATTTGCCCAACAGCATTTGTGCTGCTGTTATTAAACACATATTGATTACCAAAAAGGCACTGGTTGGGTTTATTAACCGTAAAACCAGAAACGGGCACCGATGCAATGGTAATTTGTTTTGATACTGTTGTAAGCGAACAACCTGCTCCACCAAATAAAATAGCAAAGTACAACCCCGTTTGCGTAACCCCGTATGTAGCATTGTTGGCGCCAGGTATTGCAATATTATTTCTAAACCATTGTACACTGTCTGCCGGGGTAACTGTTAATACAGCACTATCACCACTGCCAATACAATAATCTGCCTTGCCTGTAAGTTGTATGGCATTATCTACTAAAGCTGCTTTTACAATTACAGTGTCGGTTGTAACACAACCGCCACCGTTACTGCGGGCCGTTACTATATAAGTAGTGGTAACATCGGGCAATGCTAACGGGTTTGCAATAAAAGCGTTGGATAAACCGGCGGCGGGTGACCACTCGTACTTTACACCTAACTTGGGCTGACTGCCAATGGGTACAGGAGAGTGATTACAGGAAACCGTGTCTTTACCGGCATTGGCAATAACCACTAAATTATCTATAACCTCAGTATACAATGTATCAAGGCATCCATAACCGTTATACGGCACCAAAACTACCGCAACTGTAGCGCTTGTTGGCGGCGGCGGCGTAAAAGATAGGGCTTGCTGCGTGCCCAGCATTTGAGAAAAATCGCTGTTATACCAGGTATAACTTTGATAACCATAGGGAGCAATTACATTTACAGAGGAATCATCGGGACAAAATGAAGCACCTTCAAACCTGCCACTGCATTCCGAATTAACATCAATATATGCATAGCCAAAATGCCGGCGGAATGTGCAATCGGCCGATTTAAAAAACAACTTTATTCTTTTTCCTGCATTACCGTCTAAATTAATGGAAACTGCCGACCATTCTTTATAATAAACGGGTGTGTTTCCGCCGGGGTTTGGTGATAATTTAAAACCAGGTAATGGTGTACCAAATGGAAAAAATGCAAAAGATGAACAATCAATTCTTTTGTTATCACTAATATTGGTAATCTCTATTTCCATACGGGGTTGTTCAAAATCCTGGTGATTGGGATCCTGGAAAACCACGGCATAATGATAAATTAAATTGTATTCATTCTCCCCGGCAGGGATAGTAAACTCATATGAAACCCCTTCAGCCTCGGCACCGCCACTGGTATTACCCAATTTAATAGAGTTTCCGCTGCCGTTAGGACAGTTTACCGGGAACCCTCCGTATGGATCTAAACCATCGCCGGGAAAAGAAGACATCATAGTATGCCTGCCCGATACCGGACCCGAAGGTGTAAGGCTGATTATATTTTGGCCACCTACGGCAGCTACCCCTCCGGTATAACAAACCCATCCGTTAAAAGTGCCATCTTCAAAATCTATATTGTAAGGGCAATTTTGTGCCTGTGCAACTAAATGGAAACATGCCAATATACCTGTAAACAGTGTTTGCATTGCAAAACCATACAACCATTTATAGCAAGAGGTTTTAGATTTAGGCACCTGAATAATTTGTGTTCTTAAAAGTATGAAAAAACGGGGAATAAAACTATATACGTATAAGATTATGTAAGGGATGCCTGTGGGTAAAAGTATTTATAAGGAGAAGAAGGCTTGAGCTTTGAGGGATGGGCATTCAGCCGTTAATTTAAAACGGTTCGTTTACAAGCCTGCTGTTGCCAAAACTAATGGTTGAATCTTTATAATTTTTAGGGAGGCTTTTATTAAACCTGAACCAAATGGTGAATTTATTACCGTCTTTTTTATACCAGATGCAACTGTCTTTACTAAACCTTTGTAACGGAGGCCTGCCCCGTTTTTTTTCAACCTTTCGTTCTTTATCCATATTTCTAAAAGCAATTTGATAATGATCCTGTTTAATAAATGTGGCCTGGCGGCTTAAGGCCTCATCCACTAAATAAACGTTGGCCACAGCTCCATTGCTGCGTTCCACTACCTGGTACACATGTAAAACACTGTCGTTTTCAATATCGTATTTCCAGGTATCGCTGGTATTTGCTGCAATATTTTCAAAACTAATTTCATTTTTTTGTAAAGCTTTTTTGCCAAACCTAAATGTGCTGAAATCGTATGCATTTAAGTAGGTTCGTTTTAAATAGCGGGCTTTTTTTGCATAATAATTTAAATACTTATCAGGTATTGTGGCAATGTAAACGGCTTTGTTGTTTTGTAAAGACAATAGTAAATATTCGATTTCTATCAGCTGATTTGCTGCATTGAATATTTCATTATTATTTTTTACAGATTTATCACCGGGGTTTATTGTATCTAAAAAAACTTCCCTGATGTATAATTGATAACTGCTGTCCAGTTTCCATTGCTGCATACCTGCCGGCACACCTTTGCGAAAAACATTACTTACATTATATTTTCTTGCACAGGAAAAAAATAGCAGTAAAGCAATGCATATGGTAACAGTACTTTTCATTTTAATCCTGCATTTGTTTTACTAAAATAATAAGCGCCACTTACAGAAAAATGTTCTTTATAAGGAACAATATGATACGCATTAAAAATAGACCAGTGAATTAAATGCTGCACATCCCAGCTGGTTTTATTATACAATTTAAAGTTGATGCCGTAACCTTTAACAGGGTTGGCAAAATTTAACGTAAACATACTTTTATTGAAAAAGCGCTGTGCTTCTTTTTTATAATTTACATAAGCAAAATCAAACTGGTTACTGGCTTCAAAAGAGTTTTGAGTATAGCCGGTAAATTTATGATAACTTAATTCAACCAGGTTAAGCGCCGTGTAAGGTTTGCCATGATAACTTAATAATACGCTGCCGGTGTAATAACGGTCTTTCCTGTCGCCCAAATAAATATTGGAGAAAGGCACTCCCCCATCATTACTGTAAGAAATTTGAAAACGGCCTGCATGAACATTTACAAAACCGGTACGCTGAAATTTTTTTTCTTTATCCAAAGTAAAAATAAAATTTGTGCCTATTGAAAAAGAATGCGCAAAGGGATTTTGCAATGCGGGCAAACCAAAATCGGCAAAATAATAAAGCGGCGTATTACGGTTTAAAAAAAGTTGCCGCCGGCTTTGCTGTAAAAAATCCTTCACTCCTGCAGTAATAGTAAATGCAGTAACAAAATCCAGGTTTATGCCCGGTTTTATTTTACCCGGCTTGCTGCTGCCCAGGCCATTGTTGTATACCTGCAGTTCGCCATTAACGGTGGGGTAAATATTATTATCAATAAAAGATGAGCCAATACCACCGGCAAACGCCAGCCTTAAATTCACGGGTTGTGTTTTTTTTACGGTACTAAATTCTATTTGGGCCTTAATGGAAGCGCCGTACTGCAAACCATTATTATTGTGCTGCACATGTAGTTTAGACTGTGCAAAACCCGGACTGATGGCAACACAAAAACTGAACAACCACCTTCTTAGAAGGTGGGTTGAAAGCATCGGGCATAGCCCTCTTTACGTCTCTGATGTTGCGGAGAACAAATCAAAATTCCGAGT
>JAYURK010000102.1:0-4696 GCA_043756235.1 Ferruginibacter sp.
TCAGGGCTAATCAACGAGGGGTAGTGGATGTAAAGTTTTTCCTGTTCAGGCTCTATAAACTTTTTGCGTAGTCCCCTATGTAATTAATGTGAGCCCAAAATTCCGGCCTTGGATATTAATTTACACCAAGGAATTTGCTGATAAGCCTGATGCTATGAGTTATGAAAAATGGCTAAAATCTGGTGCTGGTAGAAACTTTATAAAAGATTTGTTCCCTATTTAATTTGATTGTTATCCGCCACAGGCGGACGGCAGTTCAAGTCTGCTCCCCGATACAAAAAATTTAGAGGCTGTCCTAAAAGGATAGCCTCTTTTTTATAATTGAATTTTTATAGTTTGATATTCCCGCTACAAACGCACCATTCAAATAAATCCCAGGTTTTTTAATGCGGCTATTATTAAAGAAGAATATTTTTTTAATAAGCATTTTTTAATTTTCCAATAGTTGCGCTATTCTTTCCGCAACCTTTTCTGCATTGGGCAGCATGGCCTTTTCCAAAATGATATTCATAGGCACAGCGGGTAAATTTAAAGCTCCTAAAACTTCCACGGGTGCATCTAAATTTTTAAAACAAGCTTTGCTTATTCTTCCTGCCAGTGCTTCGGCAAACGAATTATTTTGTTGCTCCTCGGTTACAATTAAACATTTACCATGCTTTTTTACCGTAGCAAAAATCAGTTCTTCATCTAAAGGAAATAAAGTTCTTAAGTCCACCACCTCAACTTTGCCCGTAAAATTTTTTGCTGCGGCTTTTGCCCAGTACACTCCCATGCCGTAAGTTATTATGCAACAGCTTTCCCCATTCGCTATAAAATTATTTTCTGCCTGCAATACGATAGCTGCTTTGCCTAAAGGAATAATATAATCTGATGAAGGTTCAGGGGTTTTTGCGTCATCGGTGCCGGGCACTTTGCTCCAGTATAAACCTTTATGCTCCAGCATTACCACCGGGTTAGGATCGAGAAATGCGGCTTTCATTAAACCTTTCATATCCGCAGCATTTGATGGATACACAATTTTAATTCCTTTAATGGAGAGTAAAGTAGTTTCCACACTGCCGCTATGATAAGGCCCACCACCGCCATAAGCACCAATGGGCACACGTATTAAAGTTTGAACAGGAAATTTACCGCAGGTTAGGTAACAGCTTTTACTTATTTCTGTTACCAGTTGATTAAGGCCGGGGTAAATATAATCGGCAAACTGCACCTCTACAATTGGTTTTAATCCCACTGCACACATGCCAACAGTGCTGCCAATAATATAGGCTTCCTGTATGGCGGTATTAAAAACCCGGTGATCGCCAAATTGCTCCGCCAATGTAGCCGCTTCTCTAAAAACGCCGCCCAGCCTGCGTCCTACATCCTGGCCATATAAAACAGCTTCCGGAAATTCTTCCATAATTTCTCTGATGGCAAATAATGCTGCATCTACCATTACAATTTTTTCTCTTCCTTCGGGGCAACGTTCGCCGGCCTCTGCTGTAACAGGTGTGGGCACAAAAACAAAATCATTTATTGTTGAGGCATCAGGCTCGGGGGCAACAACAGCAAGGTTAAAATCGTTTGCGGCGTGTACTGCAGTTTCTTTTTCAATAGTAATTAATGCCTCTTCTGTAACACCTAACTCCAATAATTTTTTTCTCAATTTAGGACCGGGGTCATCAGCATAATGTTTAGCAAGATCTTCCTCGGTACGGTAAAATTCTTTGCGTACACCACTGGTATGATGGCCGAGTAAAGGCACTTTTGCATGCACTAAAAAAGGGCGCCTATCTTTTCGTACTTCTTCCACCACGGCTTTCATTACTTCGTAACACTTTAAAAAATTGCTGCCGTCAACACTTACTCTTTTAATGCCCTTTAAACCTTTTATCATTTTACTGGCATTAGTTGTTCGGGCTTCTGCTGCAGTTACGCTTATGCCCCAATCATTATCCTGCACCAGGTAAATGATGGGTAAACGGTGTAAGGCTGCAAATTGAAAAGCTTCGCTTACTTCACCTTCGGTAACAGATGCATCGCCGAGAGAACAAATAACAATTGGACGATTGACCTCCGACGACTGACCGCTAACACTATGCTCTGTTGTCCGTTGTCTGTCGTCCATCGTCCGTTCAAGATACTTTATGCCTTGTGCAATACCTGTTGTTGGTATGGCCTGCATGCCTGTGGCGCTGCTTTGGTGTATTATAGTTGGTTTATCTGTACCACGATAATTGGGGTGAGCATAATATTCACGGCCGCCGGTAAAAATATCATTGCCTTTTGCCAGCAGCTGCAGCATTAATTGATAAGGTGTAAATCCCAAACCCAATAACATACTTTCATCACGGTAATAGGGGCTAACATAATCGCAGGGCTGTAATTGAAATGCAGTGGCCAGCTGTATGGCCTCGTGGCCACGGGATGTAGAGTGCACATATTTACAAATGGGCCTGTTGGCCTCGTAAATTTCTGCCATGGCTTTGGCAGTACACATTAGTTGGTACGCTTTTAATAAGAGGTCGGTTGCAATCATTTGTCAAATGTAAAATTTGTCCCGCAGATTTCGCTGATAACGCAGATGAAAAATCTTCTTTGCGGAATTTGTTACGATTGAGAGAACATATCCGTGGCAAAAAAAAATCGCAATACAATTGCGATTTAAAATATAGTTATTAAAAGGAATTTATTTTACTTCTACCGTAAGCAAATTATCTTTTTCTAAATAAGCTTCCAACACATCGCCTACAACACATTCTCCTACACCTGCAGGTGTGCCGGTAAAAATTAAATCGCCAATGTTTAAAGAAAAATAATTGGAGATATGTGCAATAATAGCATCAATACTAAAGATCATATTGGCAGAATTGCCGGTTTGCACCAGTTCTTTATTTTTAAAAAAGGTAAAGCCAATATTTTTCCGGTTCATGGCAGGGGTAACATCAATAAATTTTCCTACAGCTGCAGAATTATCAAATGCTTTGGCTTTCTCCCAGGGCAGGCCTTTCTTTTTTAACTCGTCCTGTATATCACGGGCAGTAAAATCAATCCCTACAGTAATACCATTATAATAATTGGAAGCGTGGCGCTCCTGTATATATTTACCATTTTTACAAACACGTAAAACCAGTTCGCATTCATAATGCAATTCGTTGCTGAACTCGGGATAGTAAAAAGGTGTATGGCTTTGCAGCAATGCACTTTTCGGTTTCATAAAAATCACCGGTTCATCAGGTATGTCGTTGCCAAGCTCCTTGGCATGGTCTGCATAATTGCGGCCCACACAAATTATCTTCATTTAGTGCTTTTTTAAAGGGATGGGTTTGTGAAGCGAATATAGGTAAATAGCATATAAAAAACAACAATGTGTAAGCATGTCACTTTTTATTTTTTTATGGTTTTATTAAAAGATGGTTATAGGCACTCATAGTTTGATCGATGCCCGCAGCGATAAAACTTTCAATTATAGCTATACATTTTTCTATTTTAAGCAGTACCTGCGGCTCTTCTGCCTTAAGCCATTTGCCTAAAACAAAATCGGCCTGCATACCTTTGGGATAATTATCGCCTATGCCAAACCTTAATTTGGGATATTTATCAGCGTTTAAAACCGCCTGAATATCTTTTAACCCGTTATGGCCGCCTGCACTACCTCCGGGCCGTAGCCGAATTTTATCTAACGGCAATGCCACATCATCTACAATGGTTAAGGTATTTTCTATTGCTACCTTTTCTTTATCCATCCAGTATTTAAAAGCTTTACCACTTAAGTTCATAAAGGTGGTAGGACAAATGCATACAACTGTTTTGCCTTTAAATTTTACAGTGGCTACATAAGCTAAGCGGCCCACTTCAAATTGGCCGCCATGTTTTTTTACAAAAGCATTTACTACATCAAAGCCAATATTGTGGCGGGTGTTGGCGTATTCTGTGCCAATGTTTCCAAGACCAACGATGAGAAATTTTGACATGTGAATGGTTGTCGTGAATCGTGAGTTGTGAATCGTGAGTTTAATACACGATCATTTTACTGAGCATTTGAAAAGTTTTAACCATTAAAACTCCGGTTGGTGCTAAATCTTCTTTTTCTAAATATTCTAAAGCCATAGACAAATCAAAAATTGTATCTATCTCAATTAGCGAACCCCTGGATATTTCATAAAATCTTCTTCTCTCAACTGCTGATTTTCTTGAACTGCCTTCTGCAATATTTAGTTGAACAGAAAGCGCTGCTCTTCTTAATTGCTGCATCATATTAAATCGTTCTTCCTGAGGCAATAATTTTGATATTTTATAACATGATAAAACGAAATTTTTGCCTGTTATAAATACATCTAATTTGGTGTGGGCTAATTCTAAAAACATAAAATATAGTTTTGGTTTGATTAATGAAAGTTCATACGTAATTCACTCATTCACGTCTCACCATTCACGCCTCACGCCAAAGTATCAAATATCATTTGCAAATCCGATTCTGTTTTTATCAACACATCTCTTGCCTTACTACCCTGGTTCATGCCCACTACGCCTGCTGCTTCTAACTGATCCATTAAACGGCCGGCACGATTGTAACCTAACTTCATGCGCCTTTGTAACAAAGAGGTGCTCCCAATCTGGCTGGCCACAATTAATCTTGCGGCATCTTCAAATAAAGAATCCCGGTCGGTTAAGTCGGCACCTTTTGCTTCCAGTTCTTTTTCATCAATATATT
>JAYURK010000103.1:0-4678 GCA_043756235.1 Ferruginibacter sp.
TCTTCGTACAAAGGTGTTTTTATTTTGGCGGTAATATTTTTTGTAAGGCCCGTGGCTACTTCGTAAGAAAAATAATTTTTTTGCGGCGCATCATACCAATATACATACCTGCCCGCCGGCGATGCATCAAAATTGGCAAGCGAATTGGCCAGCACTAATTTTTTTGTGCCATCATCCGTACTGATTATATACGCAGATGTTTTGGTGCGGCCGCTCCATTGCCCTGCAACCCGATTGCCTTTATTACTTTCTGCCAGCACCCAATTGGCATTGCCTTCGTTAACCAGTGTAATTCTTTCTGCATCGGCGGCACCCAGTTGCACCAATTTATTTGTTGCCAAATTTATTACTGCGGTGTAACTGCGTTTTAATTCGGCATCCAGTTGTCTTAATTGCTGCGGTTGTAAATAATCATCATTGTAATGCCATACATCCACACGGGCCAGTTCAAAATCAACAAGTGTAGTATCTTTTGCAGGCTTAATGGCAGCAGTACCAAAAAATATTTTTTTACCATCTTTACTAAAAACCACATTCGCATTTTCACTAATAGTGTTACCAATGTTCATACCCACCGTATTTTTTTCTGCCAGCAATCTTGCACTGTCATTTCCTTTTGTGTAATGCCATAGTTTATAAAATTTTTGCAGGGCTTTGCTGCTGCTATCTCTTTCGGCAACAAATGCCAGTTGGCTGCCTTCTTCATCAAAAGCATAATTTTTACAATCGTTGCAACCTTTTAAAATAGTGTCGATTTTTTCGGTTTGTAAATGATACAGCAATACCATGGCTTTACTGTTGGTGTCTTTACTATTTTTAGAAGTCTCCATTAAAAGTTGTGTACCTTTTTTATCAAAATAATATTCAGTTACCAGCTTAAATGTTTTTTGTTTTTTATCGTTCAGACTGCGAACAATTAAATCGGTTCCTTCGCCGGCGGCAATGGCTGCAGCATCATCGCCATCGGCATCTGCTACAAATAATAAATCATCCTGTGCTTTTTTTATTATTTGCTTAGCCGCTTTTTGTGCAGCTTCTACAACTTCCTGCTTATTGATTTTTCCACCAATAGAATCAATAGATCTTTTAATTATAGAATCAGCAATTTTTACCAGCATTTCTATTTTTGCTTTGGAAGAATCGTACACTGCAATTTTACTTTTTTTGCTGCTATCGGGTACAAGTTTATCAATATGGTATGCAATAAAGCCTGCACCTTTTTCGGGAGCTTTAAAAGTTTTGGTACGGGCTACTTTTATTATTTCATCAAGGCCCAGCTCAATTATTGCCAACGAATCTTTGGGCATATCATCGGGTTTTTTCTTTTTAATTTTTGCCTGCCGGGTATCCTGAAAAGAAGGTTTAATTTTAAACACGGCGTATTTGCTGTCTTCGGTAATTACAATGCTGTAACCACGGGGTATTATTTTTTTATATTTTGTCAGCGGGTTTTGAATTACCAGTTCGCCATCGCCTTCCTGCGGATTTACTGTATATACCACAAATTTTCCATCATTGCTGATGAGTCGTTCACCAATGCTTTTCCAGCTGTCGTAAACGGAATGGTCGAGAGGTTTTTTTGTTTGTGCAGTTGTTGCAAAGGCAATTAATAAAAGTACTGGCAGCAAAAATTGTTTCATGTGTAAAGTTTTGTGGCAATAAAGTTATTGGAATTGAGGGAGAAAAAATGTTGAATTTTACGTGCGGTAAATAATATTGCCACAGCGGCTCGGAAGCACAGAATTAATATTTATCCCGCTGATTTCGCTGATTTCGCAGAAGATTGATTTGCCTGCGGCAAAAGGTATTGCCACTGAAACACAGCAGCAGAGAAAAAAAAAATTTCCCGCTGATTTCGCAGAAGATTGATTTGCCTGCGGCAAAAGATATTGCCACTGAAATACAGCAGCACAGAAAAAAAATTTTCCCGCTGATTTCGCCGATGTCGCAGAATAAATAAATTGGAAAATAATCAGCGTAATTTGCGAAATCTGCGGGCCTTATTCTTCCTCTAAAAGACCCCATTCATTTCTTAACCCTTCTAATCTTTCGCCATTTAATTTTATAGTGTTGTAATGTCCGGCATTATTTTTTTGGCGGTAAGCTTCGTATAAAGTAACGGCGCAGGCCACAGAAATATTCAGCGATTTTATGATGCCCACCTGCGGAATAATAAAATTGCCGTCGGCTATGGCGATAATTTCTTCGCTAACACCACTGTGTTCGTTACCAAAAACAAGGGCCACCGGTTCGGTTAAATTTAATTGGTGCAACTCCACCGCATCGCTGCTTAAATGGGTAGTGTAAATTTTTTTGTAGCGTTTGCGTAGTTCGGCAAAGCATTCTTGGGCATCGGTATATTGGTGCACCGTTAACCATTTAGCAGCGCTGGAACTGCTTTTTGCTCCCCACTTTTTGTGTGGTGGAATTTTATCATTCAAAATAAAAATATCCTGCATGCCCACTGCATCGGCGGTACGCATTACAGCACTGATGTTGTGCGGATCAAAAACATTTTCTAAAACTACAGTAAGGTCGGGCTGGCGTTTATTTAATACCGAGCTAAGGCGTTCGTGTCGTGCTGTTGTCATAATCAAAATTACAAATTTAAGGGCTAATAATTTTTTGAGAAAAAATATGCTCAACAGTTATTAGCTTTATAGCATGAGAACACAATTAAAAAAAGACGAAAAATTATTGCTGATTACCAGGCAGCACTGGATAAAATTATGGCTGCCCGTTTTGGCATGGCTGGTGATAAGTGCTTTGTTACTTTTGGTAATAGATAATAATGCTATTTCACTAATTGTAATTTTAATAACAGCCCTTTACCCGCTGGTGGAATATATAAACTGGAAATACAATTTATGGGCCGTTACCAATATGAGGGTAGTGGATGAAAGTGGTTTTTTTACCCGGTACTCCAAAGAAAGTCCGCTGGATAAAATTAATAATGTAGAATACGACCAACCATTGCTGGGAAGAATTTTTGGTTATGGTAATGTAGATATACAAACTGCTGCTGAAATGGGCGAGACAAAATATACCCTTATCCATCAACCCAAATTATTGAAGGATACCATTACACATGCACAGGAAGAGTATAAAAAAATACAGATCAGTAACCAGGCAAATCAATTTGCCGAAGCTATGGCACGAACCCATGCGGTAGCTGCGCCATCGCAACAAATGATTGCAGATGAACTGCAAAAATTTTTTGAACTGTTGCAAAAAGGTGCTATTACACAGGAAGAATATGTGGCGCAAAAAAATAAATTGATAGGGAGATAAAGCAAAAGTAATTTCAACTGTTGTGAGGCTCTTTTCTGCAGCGGGGTTTCACGGAAAGAATTTTAAAATTGAAGTTGTGTGCGGTGAAAACCCCGCTGGGACGAAGATTTTCAGGATTTAAGGCCGGGCAGTTTTTTTTCTTTGTGTAAATTTTAAAACAAGTTTGTTGTTACAAAGTTTTTAATTAATGGAAAAATGGTGCATACACTTTGAGGCTCTTTTCTGCAGCGGGGTTTCACGGAAAGAATTTTAAAATTAAAGTTGTGTGCGGTGAAAACCCGCTGGGACGAAATGATTTTACGTTTTTAGCTTTTGCTTTGCCCAAAACGTTTTCCATACATTTTTAAATTTATAATGCTCCCAATTTATATCAAATCTTTCTTGCTTATTTGTTAACCAATTTGGTAATGCAACTTTACAATGAAGCATAGGTGGGTTATCGATTATCGTTTGTAGGTAATCATTGTCTAAAGAGTTTTTAAAGAAACAACGGATGTCGATAACAGTCATTTTTTTTGAAGACTTGTATATCTGTAAATTGATGTCGTAAAAATTGTTGTAATTTTTTTGAAGAGTGGGCATTAATTCTTCTAACAATACCGGTGTTTTCTTTTCATTCTCCTTTAACATTAACCGTTGTGTTTCAAATTGATTTTTATCGCTGTTTTTTATTTCGCTAAAAATAAACGTGCAGTTGTTTGCTATGTTATTACAGGTTAATCCTCTTGCAAGATCAAGCAATTGCACAACTGCAGTTTCCAATTCTTTTTGAAAAGTGGTTGGGGTCATAAATATTTACAGAAAAATTTTATCTCAGCAATCAATCTACTCTTGATAAAAGCTCAATAAAGATATACTGTACAAGAGTGCGACGCCAATGAAGCTAAATAGAATTGCCTAAGTTGGGCCTCAAAAAAACTTACCCAATTACATTAAATCGTTCTACTACCATCAAAGTTTTCCAGCTCTTTACTAACGGCATTTAAAAAAGTGCTGCCTAATGCGCCATCAATAATTCTATGATCGTAACTGAGCGAAATATACATCATGTGGCGGATGGCAATGCTGTCGCCCTGAGGTGTTTCAATAACCATGGGCCTTTTTTTAATTGCACCCACGGCCATTATTGCTACCTGGGGCTGATTAATAATTGGCGTACCCATTATGCTGCCGAAGGTGCCCACATTGGTTAAAGTAAAAGTGCCACCGGTGGTATCGTCGGGTTTTAATTTTCCGTTACGTGCCGCATTGGCCAGGCCGTTTACCTGTTTGGTAAGTCCGGTTAAATTTAACTGGTCGGCATTTTTAATTACGGGTACAATTAAATTTCCGCTGGGCAGGGCAGTGGCCATACCAATATTTAAATCTTTTTTTACAATTATTCTAT
>JAYURK010000104.1:0-4610 GCA_043756235.1 Ferruginibacter sp.
ACCAGCCGGAACATATACACTCATCCTAAAATATATGGTAAGCAAAGACGGCACTATTAAAAATATTGAAATCGAAAATTATGTTGGTTATGGTATGGAGCAGGAGTGTATAAGAATTTTAAACAAATCTCCTAAATGGATACCTGCAAAACAATATGGCCGAACGGTAAATGCCTACCGGCGCCAACCCATTACCTTTTTGGTGCAGTCAAAATAACCTGCGGGTGTTTTTATGGAATAATTGTATATCTTCCAACTCTAAACTAAACGATACATGAATATTAAGTTTCGACTTACAATTTTGAGTTTTTTGCAGTTTTTTATTTGGGGAGCCTGGTTAATTACGGTGGCAAATTATTGGTTTGGTACTAAACAGTGGGGGGGCAAAGAGTTTGGAGATGTGTTTGCAACTTTGGGTATTTCGTCAATCATTATGCCTGCACTTACCGGTATTATTGCCGACAGGTGGATGAGTGCAGAAAAATTGTACGGCATTTTACATATATTGGGGGGCATTGCACTGGCTTATATTGCGCAGGTAAATGACCCTAATACTTTTTATTATGTAATTCTGATTGCCATGCTTTGTTATATGCCTACCATATCTTTATCTAATTCTATTGGCTATACCATTTTAAAGAAAAATAATTTTGACGTTGTAAAAGTTTTTCCTCCAATAAGAGTATGGGGAACCATAGGATTTATCGCTGCCATGTGGGTTACTAATCTTAGTGGTAATAAAGCATCTGCAAACATGTTTTATATTTCGGCGGCCGCATCATTTGTACTGGGCATTTACTCTTTTACGTTACCCAATTGCCCGCCACAAAAACTTATTTCGCCCAATGCACCATTAACAGAAAAATTAGGATTGAATGCTTTTAAATTATTTGCCAATTATAAAACGGCTTTGTTTTTTATTTTCTCTATGTTTTTAGGCGGCGCTTTACAGTTAACCAATATGTATGGCGATGTATTTTTGTCGGATTTTGAAAAAGTGCCGCAGTATGCCGATTCTTTTGTGGTGAAATATTCCACCATTATCATGTCAATCTCCCAAATTTCTGAAACACTTTTCATTCTTGCTATTCCATTTTTTTTAAGAAAATTTGGAATAAAAAAAGTTATGCTTATCAGTATGTTTGCCTGGGTATTGCGTTTTGGTTTATTTGCCTACGGCGATCCTACAACAGGTTTGTGGATGATTATACTTTCCTGTATTGTTTATGGAATGGCATTTGATTTTTTCAACATTTCCGGTTCGCTTTTTATTGAAACAACAACCAGCCCGATTATACGGTCCAGCGCACAGGGATTGTTTATGATGATGAGTAACGGTTTTGGTGCATTTTTGGGTGCAACCATCAGTGGTTTTGCGATCGATAAATATTTTACACTGGCAGATAAATCTAAAGACTGGCATGGCATATGGCTATCCTTTGCTATTTATGCATTAATAGTAGCCATTTTATTTGGCATTATGTTTAAACATAAGCACGACCCTGCAGCTGTTGAAAATGTATCTCACTAATAAAAAAACCCAGGTTGCAAACCCTGGGTTTTTTTATAAAGAAGGTATGTTATAATTTATTTACCAGTTGTGTGGTTGCTTTGCCACCCATTATAAATTTCAAAACATAACTGCCATTCTGTAATTTACTCATATCTATTTTGATATTTTGATCACCTGTTGCGAGTGATACTTTTTGTGCAATCATTCTTCTTCCCGTCATGTCGTAAATTTCAACAGCAGTATTTTCTGTTGCAGCTGCCATAACTTTTACATTTAAAATACCATGCACCGGGTTTGGATAAATGGTATAATAAGATGCAGGAATAACGCTGCGGTTAACTACTTTAATATCTGCAAAACTTATACCACCAGTGGTATTCTTTTGAGTGAGGCGGTAAAAAGCAACGCCATTAAACGGCTGCACATCCGGCAAACCATACGATGTAAAATTATCAGCAGCTCCTTTTCCTTTAACTGTACCAAGCCTTATGTAGGTTTTTCCGCCATCAATGGACCGTTCAATATTAAATTGCTGATTAGTGTTTTCATTTTCGGTAGTCCATTTTAAAACTACCCTGTTGGCTTCATTTACTGTAAAGAAAGAAGTAACGGAAGTGCTTGCAAACATTGCCGCATCGTTCCTTGTGTACCAAACCGGTGCTGTAATAATTCTTGTTCCGTCACTTTCAGTAATGTCTAAATAATAATAACGTTGCGATAAATTGGTTAAGGAATTATCTGTAAAAGTAAAGGTGCCGTTACTGCTGCTGGCGAGTATAGTTGCTGCAGTGCCGCTGCCCGGTACACCATACATTATATTAACAGCAGTAACCGCAGTGGTAGTAATGCTGTTTAAAGAAATTAAAGGGGCACCTGCCTGGGTAATAATGCTGCCAATGGGTTGATCGTTTATGGTAAAATTTATTCTTGCCCCACAATCTTCAGAAGCATAAAAGCGCATTTTTCGCATACCATCTAATAAATTATTTTCGCTTAAAGATTGTGCTAATACTACTAACCTGGTTTTAGCAGTTCTGCCAAAAGTCATGTTATGGTTATCATGGTCTATAGTAGGGCCTACATGGTAACCTTTAGACAGCATGTTTTTATAATAGGTGAGGTACGACATTGATGTACCCGGATTGGTATAAGTTATGTTGGTGGAAAACGCAGGACCACTTTCAACTGTTGTACCAACTACTGCATTATCAGCTGCAATATCATAAGCCCCGTTTAACAACCCATTATAATCAGCTGTATTAGGATGTGCCAGATAGGCTATTGCATTTCCACCATGGCGGTTCAGTATATCAAATAAACCTCCCGTGCCCGTATAAACGCTTTTAGGTACATACACCTGATACTCCCCCGGATCCCAGCCTATCAGTGAATCCATGCCGTAAACAATTACATGCCCGCCACCGCTGATTGTTCCCCATTCCATACCGTACAATCCTACAAATGAAGCTGTAGTGGCACTTGCAGCCTGTGTAATTCCAGGTTGCCAATCGGCTAAACGCATTCCTGCTGCAACATGATTATGCTCACTCAGCCCCAGAAAATCAAAACAAAGGGAATTTTTTGCAAATGCATAATTATCCGCAGGTATTTTTGTTATGTCATCTGCATTACCATCGGAATAACTGCTGTGTGCATGAAGGTTACCAAAGTAAAAATTTAATGGCCCTGCGGGTGGTGCTGTATTAGAATTACCGCTTAATATTTCTTTGTTTTCATTTAATCCGGTGCTGCTAAAATTTATTGGTGCGCTGTAACTGGTGTTTGCTGCAGCAGGCACAAACCTTGCATAAACGGTTTGTCCAGCCTGCGCTTCTGCCAAAGTATAATTAAGAGTAGTGGCAAATGCAACTCCATCTTTCGAAATTTGAAATGCCGCAGGTGCAGTAAGTGCCAATGCTGCAGAAATATTTGTTGTGGTATAAGTAAATATTTGACTGGCTGATGTTGAACCGGCAGCAACAAATCCAAAATTAAGCGAAGCAGGACTTACACTAACTGTTGCACCGGGTTGTGCTTGTGTAGTGAATGACCATGTAGTGGTACCCGTTATGCCTGAAAAATTATTACCGGCAACATCTTTAAAAGTACCAGCAGGCATTTCAATATAATAGGCAGTGCTGTAGGCCAGTGTGCTAAAAGGAATAGTAGCGGTTGCCCCGCTTACGGTTACACCTGCAGCAGTTACAGCAGTTGTATTAACGATGGTACCATCCGTTGTTTTCTTTACAACAATATTACCGGTACTTCCTTTTTGGATATTTTCATTAAAGGTTAAAATTAAATTTCCATTGAGTGCAATACCCGTTGAACTGTTAGCCGGGTTTAATGCACTTACTACAGGAGCAGTTACATCTCCACCACTTAGCTGAATTGAAAAATCATCAATGCTTAATCCGTCATCTGCACCGCTTGCGTCGGCATCGTTCCAGCGCAACCAAAATATTGCGTTGGCAGCAATATTTAAACCGGTTATGGTGGTTGTTTTTACGGTTCTGTTTGCTGCAGCATTACCATCTTTTGCACCGGTTGCAGTTGTGGAAGGCGATAAAAAATCCAAACTGTTTACATCTGTCCAGGTGCCGGTAGAAAGTGAAGTTGCAGAAAGGCTGTATTGAAAATCTAACTGATCAATTCTTGCTGTTGTGCCACACCGCCATTGTTCACCGGTATAAGTAATGGTGAGTGAAGTAACGGCTTGGGTTGTACTATTTTTTATTTGCACCCCCAAAGTGGAGATAAGAGAACCGGACCTTAAAGTACCGAAAGCTCTTTCGGTAGCGGTTCCTGTACCATAGCTGTAACTGTCACCGGTGGTTGATGAACCTCCATCCGTTGTATAGGAGGTGTTTGCATTTGTGCCCGTTTCTAATAATTTCCAACCGGTGGGCAGGGTGGTGGAGGTACCCGCCGTTGCTTTTAGTGTATTAAAATTTTGTGTATAAGGCGTTGCTGTAGAAGTAATGTTTACCTGCGCATTTCCCGTAAAGCAATAAAAAAATACAAGCAATAAAATATATTTTCCGCCTGTAAAGGAGTGGATTTTTTTCATTAGTTATGTAGTTTAGTTATTGTAAGT
>JAYURK010000105.1:0-4601 GCA_043756235.1 Ferruginibacter sp.
CAGGTAAAAAATCCATTAAAACCAATGCTGGGCAATAATTGGATTGAAGGACAAATAATTTTTATAGATAATTTTGAAAACGTAATTGTAAATATTACCAAAGAAGATTTTGAAGAGCAGCGTAAAGGAAGAAGTTTTAAAATTGTTTTTAAAAGAGATGAAGTTATTGACAGGGTTAGCGAAACTTATGCTGATGTAAACGAAGGTGAAAAATTAGCACTGTTTAATTCGGCAGGTTATTTAGAAATTGCCATTAATAAAGGCAATGCTGCCGGCTTATTTGGTTTGCAGGGATACTCCGAAAAACAACAGCAGCACCAGTACATGAGCAACCGAATTTTTTATCAGACGGTGAAGGTTTATTTTGAGTAACCCCCTCCGCCCCCTGAAGGGGGAACCGTGGTGTAAAATAATTTAAAAAGTTTTTTATACAATTGAAAAGTGGCAATGAATTAAAATGGCTCAATAAAATTATACTGTTGAAGAGTGTCTCGCCTTAGGCCAGACCAATGAAGATGAACAAAGAAATATCGTTTGGTACAAAAAAATAATCACACAAGTATTTTTCAGGAGTTATAAGCTTGCCTTTTTTAAAAAACATATCAACCACAGCAACCGACAATGAATTGGTAGCGGCTTTTAAAGAAAGCGGCGACAATAACTATTTAAGCAAATTATACCAGCGTTACATGGACCTGGTATTTGGTGTGTGCCTTAAATATTTTAAAGATGCCGAAAAAAGTAAAGATGCAGTAATGGAAATTTACCTGGAGATAAATACCAAGTTAAAAAATTATGAGGTGGAAAATTTTAAAGGCTGGCTGCATGTGCTGGCACGAAATTATTGCCTGATGCAATTGAGAAGTCCACGCAATTTAAAAACTAATGAATTCAATGCCGATTTTATGCAATCAGCAGAAAATACGCATCTGAATGGCGAAGTATTGGAGAAAGAGCAGAATTTTGTTAAATTGGAACAGTGTTTGGAGACTTTACAGGAAGAGCAAAGACAAAGTGTAAAATTATTTTATTTAGAAAATAAATGTTACAACGAAATTGCAGCCATTACGGGGTACGAATGGAACAGGGTGAGAAGTTATATTCAAAATGGCAGAAGAAATTTAAAATTATGTATGGAGGAAAGGGAAGCGGATTAAGGATTGGTTTGGAGGTTTAGAAGTTTAGAGGTTTAGAGGTTTAGAGGTTTAAGGGTTTAGGAATTCACCATTGCCCATTCACCATTCACAACTCACCATTCACAACTCACCATTCACAAAATGATCGATAAAGAAAAAAATATTATTTACACAGCAGCAGATATTGAGCAATATCTATCGGGTAAGCTTACGCCTTTGCAAATGCATGCCATGGAAAAGGCTGCGCTGGATGATGAATTTTTGGCCGAAGCAATGGAAGGCTATTCAGCTACACCAAACCATGATTGGAAAAAAGCATTTACCACATTACAAAACAAATTTGATAATACCGAACACCAGGCAAAAGTAGTTGTGCTGCATAAAAGCCGTAATAATAATTGGTGGAAACTTGCAGCAGCAGTTTTATTAATTATTACATCGGTTGCCATTTTTTACCTGGTAAATAATAAAAGTGAGCCTACGCAAATTGCACAAACAGCTCCGGCGGAAAGTGCCGCTGATAGTGCATCGACTACTTTCAGCAATACACAAATTGTTACTGAAAAAAATAGTATAGAAAATAAATTAACCCCGGAAGATAAAAAAACAAAACAGGTATACATCAGCGATGAAGCCACTGCTGCTACAATAACTGAGACCATAAAACCCGACAGCACTTTTATATATAAGCCGGGAGTTAACCCATTAACTGCAGCAGAAAAAAATTATTCAAGAGATGAGTTAGAAAACATAGCAGATAAAAATATTGTTGCAGTGCAACCGTCTTCTGCAAATGTGGCACCGGCAGCAACTGCAAACAATAATATTCAGTCTATTGAAAATTATAATGGTGCATTAAAAAGTGAAGAAACGTTAAAAAAAAGAAGTTCTGCAGAAAAACAAATACAGCCGCCCAAAAAAGAAATCCCATTAAACCGATTTTTTTCAGCACAGGTAGTAACTGCTGATAACACACCACTACCTTTTGCCAACATCAGCGTAAAAAAAGAAAACTTTGGTACCTATGCCGATGTTAAAGGAAATTTCAGGCTGGTATCAAACGATTCTATTATTACAGTAGAAGTAAAAGCCGCCGGGTATCAACCGCAATTTTACACCTTACAAAGTTTTGTGCAACAAAATAAAATTACACTTAAGGAAGAAGGGTTTTCGCCGCAGCAGCAAACTGTTATTAAAGATATGGCCGGCAGAAAAAGTCAGCCATCCCGCCGGGCAACTTTAATAAAAGATTCTGTAGTTAATGTAGAGCCTGCCGATGGTTGGGATAATTATAATACTTACGTTAATAATAATATTGAAATACCGGATGATATTTTAAAAAATAATATTCACGGGCAGGTAGAACTTTCTTTTGATGTAAGACCCAACGGCAGTATTACAAATATTAAAGTTGACAAATCGCTCTGCGATAATTGCGATGAAGCCGCCAAACGCCTTATTGAGCAAGGCCCGCAATGGAAAACTAAAACCGGTAAAAGAGGTAAAGGAAAAGTAACAGTACAGTTTTAGGTATTTAAAACCCCCGCCATTTTTCAACATGGTCAGACGGGACGTCAGACCATGTTGAATTTCACTTTCATTAATTTACTTTTGTTGTATAAAAAATTATTTATGAAAAAAATAATGCCATTTTTTATTGCAGTTGTTTGTTGTACAATAACCATCACTGCACAAATAAAAATGCCAGCGCCTTCACCTGCCCAAACTATACAACAGGATTTTGGTTTGGGCTCTATTGAAATTATTTACAGCAGGCCTAATGCAAAAGACCGCAAAATTTATGGCGATCTTGTACCCTACAATAAATTATGGCGCACCGGTGCCAATGCCGCCACAAAAATAATTTTTACCGATGCTGTAGAACTGGGCGGCAAAAAAATTGATACCGGCACCTACGTTTTATACTCCATCCCCGGAGTTGACAGTTGGGAAATAATTTTAAATAAAGGGCTGGGTAACTGGGGCATTGATGGCTACAAAGAAGGACAGGATGTACTGCGGTTTAAAGTGGTTCCCCAAAAAATACGTACCAATTATGAAACCTTTACCATGCAGTTTGCAAATATTAAACCACAAAGTTGCGACCTGCAAATTTTGTGGGAGAAAACCGCAGTAAATATTCCGGTTACTTCAAATGTAAAAGAGCGCCTGAAAATACAAATTGATAAGGCATTGCAATCTGATAAAAAACCTTACTGGCAGGCGGCACAATTTTATAAAGAGTACGATGAGAATTTAAATAAAGCCCTGGAATACTCCACCAAAGCCATTGAAGAAAATAAAAAAGCTTTTTGGATATATTTGTACAAAGCAAAAATTCAGCAGGAAATGGGTGATAAATCCGGTGCAAAAATTACCGCTCAAAAATCTTTAGAGCTGGCCAGGGAAGCCAACAATGATGATTATGTAAAAATGAATGAAGAATTAATAAAGAAATTAAAATAAAAATTCAAACTAATTTTTAATAAGCACTGCATTATTGTGGTGCTTTTTCTTTCAACAAAGGCTGTAATAAAATACTGAAGAAAATTACCAGCAATGCACCAATAACATTCAACCATAAAAAAGAAATGATCTCCATTCGGTAAACTAAAATTACCAGCAGTTCAGAAATTATTGCAGCGTAAAAAACAGCATTACCCTTTACAAATTTTAACCAGAAGGCTACTAAAAAAACACCCAAGATTACACCGTAAAATAACGACCCAATAATATTTACCGCTTCTATAAGGCTGTTACCAATATTATACGCAAACATACTAACGATGATAGAAAAAATACCCCACGCTAAAGTATACCACTGCGAAATTTTATAATCGTTCTGTTCGGTTATATTTTTTGTAAAAAACTTTTTATGAAAATCAATTACCGTACAGGCTGCCAAAGAATTAAGCGCTGCAGCAATACTGCCCCATGCCGCTAAAAAAATAATGGCAAAAATTAATCCTATTAAACCTACCGGTAAATTTTCTTTTACAAACCACAAAAAAACAAAGTTAGTATCCTTTGTATCGTCATTTTTCATCGCTCTCTTCATAACACCGGCATACGTTTTCCTTATTGCATTGGCCTCCGTTTTATCAGGCAATGCAAAAGCGGTATTATATTGCGCCTCCAGCATATTCAATGAATCTTTTTTTACCGTTTGCTTCGCCTGCTCCTGCGTTACTTTATCAAAATATACCGGCCCTTTGGTATATTGATAAAAAGAAAAAATTAAAATACCTATCAGCAAAATAAAAAATTGCATGGGCACTTTTACCAGGCCATTAATTAACAATCCCTTTCTGCTTTCTTTAATATTTTTTGCTGTTAAGTAACGGCCTACCTGGCTGTGATCGGTACCAAAATAACTGAGCGCTAAAAAAAATCCGCCAATTAAACCACTCCATATATTGTATTTATCTTTCCAGTCGAAACCTTTATCTGTAAAGCCGGTGGTAA
>JAYURK010000106.1:0-42001 GCA_043756235.1 Ferruginibacter sp.
TTTTGCAACATCAAACCAAATACGCATGGCGTATTTTCTTTCGCCCCAAATTTGAATACCGCTTACGCCCGGTATAGTTTGTAAACGCTCCAGCAAATTGTTGTTGGCATATTCTGTTACTTCCAGCTGGTTTTTAGTGTTGCTTTGCACCGTCATGGAAATGATAGCATCACTGCTGGCATCTGCTTTACTTACTACCGGCGGCGCATCAAGGTCAGATGGTAAAGAACGTACCGCCTGCGATACTTTATCACGTACATCATTAGCCGCACTTTCTAAACCGTTGCCCAGTTCAAACTCCACATTAATATTGCTGTTGCCCTGGCTGCTGCTGCTGGTAATATTTTTTACGCCGGCAATTCCGTTTATCGCTTTTTCTAAAGGCTCGGTAATTTGAGATTCTATTATATCCGCATTGGCACCGGGGTAGGAGGTACGTACAGAAATATTGGGCGGATCGATAGCCGGATAATCCCTTACGCCTAAAAATTTAAAGCCTATCAGTCCAAATAAAATGATAACGATACTGAGTACCACTGCCATTACAGGACGGCGTAAACTTAATTCGGATATATTCAATCTATTCTTTTTTAAAGTTATTTAATGATGCTTTAATTTAAATGCAAATGTTGTTTACATTTAAGCCACAATAAACTGCAGCGTTTTTTTATATCCGTTTTTTTCTCAACTTCCAACTAGAGTAATTGTGCAATATGCTTACAGTTACTTTAGTTCCCCCTTCAGGGGGCGGAGGGGGTTTAGTTGCACTTTGCTGCCCGGTTTTGTTGCCAGCAATCCTGTAATTAAAACAGTGTCGCCTGCTTTTAAACCGGTTGTAACTTCCACCATGGCAGAATCCCTGATGCCAGTAGTTACAGTTTCCATTGTTGCAATTCCATTTCTTACCGCTATTACTTTTTTATTTCTTGCCTGCGGAATAATGGCCTGCGTTGGTATCATTAATGCTGCATCGTTGGAGCCTAAAGGAATTTGTACTTTGGCAAATGCACCTGCAATAAGTTGTGCATTGGGATTTGTTACCAGCGCAATTACTTTAAGGCTGCGGGTTGCTGCAGTAATATTATTTTCTGTTGCTGTAACTCTTGCTGCATAGGCTGCTGCATTATTTTCTATTGTAAAATGAATTAAGTTACCGGGTTTCATTTGGGGGCCATATTTTTCCGGAACTGTAAATTCTAATTTTAGCTGGCTTACTTTACGCAGCGTGGTAATGGCTGTTGCCGGTGATACATACGCACCGGGTGTAATAGTGGTAGTACCAATTTTACCACTAAACGGAGCCCTGATAGCAGTTTTATAAATGTTGGTACGAACAATATTAATATCGGCCCTGATATTATTTACAGCCAAAACATTCAGGTCATATTCCTGCTGGCTTACGCCATTTATTTTTAATAATGCTGCATACCGTAAAGCGGTTTGATCTGCAGTTTTTAACTGTACTAAAAGTTTTTGCAGTTGTGCCTGCTGGTCGCCATCATAAATTTTTATCAATACAGCTCCCTGGCCTACATTGCTGCCTTCTCTAAAATATACACCGGTAACACGTCCGGCTACTTCGGGATGTAATTCTACTTCCTGGTAAGCGGCTAAACTACCGGGCACTTCAATATCCTGCGATAATAATTGCGGCGTAACAATATATCCATCTACTTTAGCAGCAGGAGGAAAGGCTGGTTTTGATGTTGTTTTAGTTTCTTCTTTTGAAGAAGACTGGCAACTGAGCAACATTATAAGGCCTGAAAAGGCAATGATCAACTTTGTTTTTTCCAACACTTGGGTTCAATTTTATTATTAGACTACAATTTATAAAAAAACTGTCGTTTGTAAACTGGCTATTTGCTAAAAGGGGTATTTTAGTTTTTTTTTGATAGAAACAATAGCGTTTCTATGAATTATATAACATTTTGCAGAAGGTAAATGCTCAGAAAAAAACTTAATATTTTTTAGGCATTTATGTAAATCATATTTTAGATAAGAGCGTTAAGATTATATTTTTGACACCACTTTTAAAGTATGCTTTATCCTGTTAGCCTGGTGAATAAGCTCCTGCTTTTCTTTACTTAAAATAGTTACATGTCCCATTTTTCTGCCGGGCTTGGTAATAGCTTTTCCGTAAATATGTACAAACACATTATCTATTTGTAAAATTTCATTCAGTCCTTCATAAAAGGCTTCGCCATTAAACCCTGGTGCACCTAATAAATTTACAATAGCTGCCGGTAAAATGTGTTCGGTACTGCCTAAGGGATAGCCAAGCATTATGCGCCAAAGCATATCAAACTGACTGCAGTAATTGGCTTCAATAGTATGGTGCCCGCTGTTGTGTACTCTTGGTGCGGTTTCATTTACCAGCACCTTATCATCTATATCAACAAATAATTCTACTGCAAAAATGCCGGGACTTTTTAAATCTTTTACCACTTTTAATGCAATGGCTTCGGCTTTCCACAAAACTTTTTGGGGTAAATCGGCAGGGCTTAACTGAAACTCCAGTAAATTCAAACGCTGATCAAAAACCATATCCACAGGGGGATAAATAGCATTTTCTCCTTTATCATTTACCGCAATAATAACAGCTATTTCTTTTTTTATGTGTACTAGTTTTTCTAAAACTGAAGGGGCATCAAATCCATTTGCAAAATCTGCACTTGTTTTCATCAGTTCTACGCCGCGGCCATCATACCCGCCTATACCTACTTTATGTGCTGCCGGTAAAAAATTTTGGTGTTGCTGTAATTCATTTTTGGTTTCAGTAATTACAAAATCGCTGGTGGGTATTTGATGGTGCTTATAAAACTGCTTTTGTAAGATTTTATTTTTTATAATTTTTAATGCAGATGGTTTAGGGTAAACTCTTACACCTTCACTTTCTAATTTTTCAAGGGCGGCTTCGTTTACGCTTTCTATTTCTATGGTAATGGCATCTAAACCTTTTCCAAAATTATAAACGTCATCAAAATTTGTAATATCGCCTTTTGTAAAATGATGGCAGAGGTGAGCCGCAGGGCATTGCTCATCATTTTCCATAATATGGGTTTGTACAGGGTAATTTGCCGCAGCCTGTAAAAGCATTCTGCCTAACTGGCCACCGCCTAATATTCCAACATTTGTCATGCTGGCAAATATAGTCAAGTATCAAAATTATTTTAGAAAAAATACTTTGGCCCAAATTAATTATTTTTAGCGGGCAAAACCCTTAGCAATTTTCATGGACGAGCAGCTTCAATACAATGAAAAACAACTCTTGCAGCAATTGCTACTGGGTAATGAGCATGCTTTTGAAAAAATTTACAGGCAATACAGCACAAAACTTTATAGTAATTTATTCAGGTTTGTAAAATCTGAAAAAGACGCTCAGGAGCTGTTGCAGGAAGTTTTTTTTAAAGTGTGGAAAAGCAGGCTAAAAATAGATGTTGAAAAACCATTCAGCTGTTATCTTTTAAAAATTGCAGAAAATAATGTGTACGATTATTTCCGCAGGGTTGCAAGGGATAAAAAAAGAGCTGCTCATTTAAGTATAATTTCGCCGTCAGCATATTTACATATCGAGGAAATGCTTTTAAATAAAGAAGCAGCTTTGCTTTTAGAAAATGCCATCAAATCATTACCACCGCAGCGCCAGCATATTTTCAGGCTTTGTAAAATAGAAGATAAAAGTTACAAAGAAGTGAGCCAGCTGCTGGGCATTTCAGTTTCTACCATCAGCGATCATATCGTAAAAGCCACTAAGGCTATCCGTGCCTTTTTTATACAACACGAGCAGGCATTACCGTGTTTGATAGTATTTTTATTTTCAATTTCTTTTTAATTTATTTAAAAATATATAGCCCACCAGCAGAGGATTTATCTTTACCAGGCGTATTAGTAAAATAACCTGATCCAAAACTTACCATTACTGCATGCAAAATTTATTTGAAAAATATTTAGATAATAAATGTACCCCGCTAGAGGTTGAAGCCCTGTTGCAGCATTTTAATGTGCCGGAAAATGAACCGTTTTTAAGGAGTATTATTATGCAAAATTTACAAATAGCTCCTGCCTATCCCGATCCTGAAACTGAAAGCAGTAGTGCCACCAATGAAAGCTACGCCAATATAAAAAAACAAATTGAGGCAGAAAAAAATGTAATAATCCCCATTTTTAAAAGAAAATGGTTTAAGGTTGCGGCGGCAGCGGTATTGTTATTTGGTCTTTTTTCTATTTATACATTTTCGCTGAAAAATAGTGCTGCTCCTAAAATTGCAAAATTGAATAGTGCAGATATGACACCGGGCGGCAATAAAGCAATATTAACCCTTGCTGATGGTACTGAAATTATTTTAGACAGTGCCGCCAATGGTAATCTTACCAGCCAGGGAAATGCAACCATAATAAAATTGGATGGTAAATTAGCATACACCGCTTCGGGTAATAGTAGCGAAGTTTTATACAACAGCATCAGCACACCCAAAGGCGGTATGTACCAAATTGTGCTTTCGGACGGATCAAAAGTTTGGCTTAACGCTGCATCATCTTTACGTTTTCCTACTGCCTTTACGGGTACACAAAGAAAAGTTGAATTATCCGGCGAAGCTTATTTTGAAATAGAAAAAAATGCAGCAATGCCTTTTAATGTTGCGGTAAGCGATATGAATGTACAGGTGCTGGGTACTCATTTTAATGTAATGGCTTATAATGATGAAACTGAAATAAAAACAACATTAATTGAAGGTGCTGTAAGGGTTACCAAAGACATGGCTGCCTGTATTTTAAAACCGGGTAAGCAGGCCAGCCTTGATAATAATGGCGCTTTTAATATTACTGATGCTGAATTTGAAAAAGACCTGGCCTGGAAAAACGGCATGTTCTTTTTTGAAAACACTGGTATAAAAACAATAATGCAACAATTAAACCGGTGGTACGATGCAGAGGTAAGTTACCAGGGAAATGTAACCCACTTAAGATTTACCGGTCAAATTTCACGATACATCAATCTATCAGAGGTTTTAAAAATGCTTGAACTTACCGGTGATATACATTTTAAAATAGAAGGTAAAAAAATTGCTGTAATGCCTTAATGCACGCTGTATTTTATAACTAAAAAAATATTAAAATTTTTAAATTCATTAATAACCGTTAACAAAAGAAAATCCGGAAATGTTTGCAGCACTTCCGGCAGTTGCCTGAGTTAACTTTTTTTAATACAATCGTTTCTTTAACTGCTTATTATTATTAATCTCAAACATCACAAAAGTATGAAAAATGTTAAGTGTAGTTTCCTGCTTAAAAAGCAATGGCTACAAACCAAAACTATTAAGATTATGAAATTGGTGACTATTTTTTTGTTTGCAACTGCTTTGCAGGTGAGTGCAAATGGGTTCGCACAAAAAATTACCATTTCTAAAAAAAATGTATCTCTCGAAAAAATATTTAAAGAAATTCGCAAACAAAGCGATTACTTTTTTATTTACAGCAATCAAAATGTAGAAAAAGCCACAAAGGTAAATATTGATGTAAAAGATGCCAGTATACAGGAAGTACTGGATTTGTGCTTTAAACAACAGCCCTTAACGTATACTATTGTAGAAAAAACTGTAATTATAAAGCCTAAGCAAGAAGCGGCTGTTACAACTTTAGCAGTAGCACCTTTGGCTGTGGTAAGCGGTACCGTTACAAGCAAGGGAACGCCATTGTCGGGTGTAAGTGTTTTGGCAAAACCATCAAACCGTGGTACTACCACAGATGCTAACGGCAAATATTCTTTAACCATTAAAGATGGCGATAAAACAATTTCTTTTTCGTCTGTTGGTTTTATTTCTCAAACCATTGCTATTAAATCTGAGGGCGGCGAACAAAAAATTGTAGATGCAGAATTATTAATTGACGATCAAAACCTTGAATCGCTGGTAATTTCAGTAGGTGCCCGCTCTTTACCAAGAACGTCCACCACTACGCCGCTTCCTGTAGATGTTATTTCTGCAGCTGATTTAAAATCAACAGGCCAGGTTTCTTTTGATAAACAATTGCAATACAGGGTGCCATCCTTTAATACGGTTAATACTCCCGTAAATGATGCAACTACTTTGCTGGATCCTTACGAGATCCGCAACCTGGGGCCAAGCCGTACATTGGTGCTTATTAATGGTAAAAGAAAAAACCTGAGCTCGTTATTATATGTACAATTTGCGCCGGGCAGGGGCGAAACCGGAGCGGATCTTTCTGCTATTCCTGTTGATGCCATTAAACGTGTAGAAATATTAAGAGACGGTGCTTCGGCCCAATACGGGTCCGATGCCATTGCAGGTGTTATGAATGTGGTGTTAAAAGATAGGTATCAATTCAGTTCTCTAACCATTAACAGCGGTATTACCGCCAAAGGCGATGGAGGAAATTATGGTGTAGCATTTAACAGCGGATCTAATTTAGGGGCTAAAGGCTTTGTAAATTATACTGTTGATTTTAGTCAGCAAAATAATGCTGTACGCTCTGGCATTATACATGTGCCTACAGAGATTGCAACTTTTGGTGGTTCGGCTGCTGCGGATGCGGCAATAGTGGCTTTCTTAAGTAAATATCCAACAGGAAATAATTTAAACGGAACCGGCGAAATTTCTGCTGCTAAATTTAATGTAAACCTTGGGTTGCCTGCAGGAGAAGACGGACAGTTTTATGCTAATGCCGCTTTTGTTACAAAAAAGGTTTTTAGCAATGCAAATTACAGAACTCCCTATTGGAGAACTGATGCAGGCTTATTGCACAGCCGCATTCCCGGTGCGCCAAATTATACCGGAGGCAACGATCCTTTATACCAGGGGTATTTAGGATATATGCCTACTTTTGAAGGAGACCTTTTAGATTATAATGGCACTTTTGGATTTAAGAATGTAAAGAATGGCTGGACAAATGACATCAGCCTTACTTTTGGCGGCAACCAGCAATTGTATACCGTAGAAAATACAGTTAACCGTTCTTTGGGTACTGCAAGCCCTACAGCATTTAAACCTGGTGGATATGGTTTTTCGCACATAGTGGGTAACTACGATATTTCTAAACCCGTTAAAGATAATTTTACGGTAGCATTTGGTGCAGAGGTTAGAAAAGAATCGTATAAAATTATTTCTGGCGATACTGCTTCTTACACTGGTCAGGGTGCAAATTCTTTCCCAGGGATAAGGGCCGAAAACGCAGGAACAAACAGTCGTTTTAACTTTGGTGCATATGCCGATGCAACTGTTGATGTAAGTAAAGATTTTTTATTAAATGCAGCCATACGTGCTGAAAAGTATAGTGATTTTGGGGAAGCATTTGTTTGGAAACTATCTTCCCGTTATAAACTGGCCGGCGATAAAGCAGTTATAAGGGCTTCAGCTTCTACCGGCTTCAGGGCACCAACACTCCACCAGATTTACGCACAATCTACGCAAGCGTCTTTTGCAGGAGGAACAATTGTACTCTCCGGTTTATTTAATAACAGAAGCAAGCAGGCTTTTGCATTGGGTATTCCAAGATTAGGAGCCGAAAAATCGAATAACGTTTCTTTTGGTTTAGGTTTAAACCCAACCAAAAACTTAAGTGTTACTGTAGATTTTTACAGTATCACCATAAAAAACAGGGTGCTGTACAGTTCTTCAATAACTACTGCCGATAAAAGTTTGGCCGTGCCTGCAACAGAATTAGGACGCATACTAAAAGGCAGCAGTGTTGGTACAGGCAATTATGATTTAGAGAGTGTTCAGTTTTTTATTAATGGTATAAAAACTCAAACACAGGGGATAGATTTTGTTGCCAATTACAGAAACATTGGCTTGGGTAGCGGCAAGCTTGGTGTAAACGTAGCAGGTAATTATACCTTTACCAATAAAATTATTGGATCACCTAACGAGCCCTCAGCCATTAAAGCAGCCGGCGCATCTATTTTAAGTAATCAAATAAAATCGTTATTAACCGAAGGCCGTCCTTTGTTTAAAGCCGTTATTGGATTCGATTACAGCATTAATAAATTTGGTATCGGTATAAACAATACGGTGTTTGGTCCCACCAAATTTCAGGATTTAGATAATGGTGGCAGCCAAATGAATAATATTAAACAGGTTTTTAAAACTGCAGTGGTTACAGATTTAAATGTGGGCTATAAATTCACCGATAAAATCTCCTTTTCTATTGCAGTAAATAATTTGTTTAATGTATTGCCCAAATGGGATTTAGAATTAACCGGCAACACCTCCGATCCTGATTATGCTGCCGCAAAAGCTACATTGGCAAATAAAGCCGATAAAGATTTATTAGAAGGTTTTTTATCTTTTAGTGGCCGCTACCGCATACTGGGTTACAATGGTTCTCAGTTCAGCCAGTTGGGTACTATTTTTCAGGGGTCGTTAATATTTAAGTTTTAAAAATTAAGTAGTTTGAAAAACCATATTATCTAACAGTGTATTAAAAAAGGGT
Source organism: Ferruginibacter sp. (assembly GCA_043756235.1). Classification (GTDB taxonomy): domain Bacteria; phylum Bacteroidota; class Bacteroidia; order Chitinophagales; family Chitinophagaceae; genus Ferruginibacter. Next base: position 8,449 of record JAYURK010000106.1, read on the forward strand.
TGATGGCATGAAAATGTATCAACCCTTTTTAATATTAAACAGGTACAACTAATTTTTTTGAAAACTATCATAACATTAAAAGGCTTGTGTGCCTGTTCAAAATTAAATTGATTAAAAAAGTGAGCAGTCTTTATACCAATCTTTCTGCCGTTTACCAGGCCATGTACCAAAGCTTTATTAATTATAAAGAGGAGTATGATTTTTACGCAGGGATAATTACAAAATATACTTGTACCTCGCTGCTGGAAATAGGCTGCGGCAGCGGCAATTTGGCTGCACAATTTGCAGCAGGCGGCTTTGCTTATACCGGTATGGATTTAAGTGAGCAGATGCTGGCCATTGCTAAACAAAATAACGCCGGGCAGGTTTTTATAAATGGCGATATGAGAAATTTTAATTTACAAAACAAAGTTGATGCCGCCATTATTACAGGCAGAACGATAAGTTATTTAATTACCAACAAAGATGTTACCGATACTTTTACGGCTATACATAAAAATTTAAATAAAAATGGCATTGTTTGTTTTGATAGTATTGATGCTAATAAATTTATTCCCCTTGTTGATCCGGCCAAAAAAATTATGCACAAAGCCGCTTTTAAAAATAAAAAATACCAGAGAGAAAGTATTTGGAAACTAAACCTGGCCGATGGTTTTACTGCAGACTGGGCATCAATTTATAGCGAGGAAAACCAAAACGGCAGTTTAACTGCAATTGGAGATGATAATGAAATAGTAAGAACTTTTACAAAAGATGAAATGGTAATATTTTTACAACTGGCTGGTTTTGCAATAAAAGAAATTACCGACAGGCCTTCTTATGCTTTTGATACATTTGTAATTACTGCACAAAAAATAAACTGATTTTATTATGGCAATGTACGACAATACCAACACGGTAGAAAAATCCTTCGACCTCAACTATATTTCCGAACATTTAATACAGGCGCAATGGGCCGAATTTATAGAACTTAAGAAAGTAATTACCCAACTGGCAACAAAAAAAAATGCACCCATTTCCATTTTAGATATTGGCATTGGCAATGCCCGTATCCCCAAACATTTATCCGGTGTAAAAGAAATTTGGGATATGGTGGGTGAATACGATGGTACCGATAACGCAATGGCATGCGTTGAAATTTCAAATAATAATATTGCAGCACTTAACATTGGTAACAAAGTATCCGCACATTTTTTTGAAGCCACTAATTTAAGCAACTGGCAAAAAAAGCACGACCTGGTAATTACTACCTGGTTTACGGCAGGCAATTTTTATCCAGATGATTTTTCATTTGAAAATTATAAAAACTCCGGGCAAAGGCTAAATCTTTTAAAAAATGAAAAGTTTGATACAATTTTTTCTGCTGCGTATAATCTTTTAAACCCCGGTGGCGAATTGCTGATAGGCGCCTGCTATATTGATAACGACAGTACCCGTCAAAAGCAGGAAGAATCTTATACAAAAATGGGCATGACGGTAATTACCGATGCCGAAGATTGTTTTACCGCTACTAAAGAAGGTTTTTGGAGCCAGCGCTTTACAAAAGAAAAATTGTACAGCTACCTGCATTTTGCTTCCCCCGAAAACATAATAATTACGCCATTGGATACTTATGATTATGCCTGGCAGGTAAGGATAAAAAAATAGTCATTCGTAAAATTCAAAATGAACAAACAATTTTTAACAGCTTTCTTTATTAGATTACTCAATAAGATTGTATAGTTTTGTTGCAGATGCAACCTGATTATCCACATAAAATTTTTACCGACAGGCGCAATAGTTATTCTTTTTTGATGCTTGCGCTGGCATTGGATACGGTATTTTAATTTGATATTCTCCCGCAGACCTGCCTGCCGAAAGGCAGGTTACGCTGATACCGCAGAAAATATGATCTGCGTATTTTGCGAAATCAGCGGGCAAAAATTCTTCACTTCAAATTAATTACAATGCAAACAAAAACAGCACAAAACAAAACTGATAATATTATTGCACCCGATTTTTTGCCGCTGCAGGGTACCGATTATGTGGAATTTTATGTAGGCAATGCCAAACAGGCGGCACATTTTTATAAAACTGCTTTTGGTTTTCAAAGCCTGGCTTATGCCGGACCAGAAACAGGCATGAAGGATAAAGTGAGTTATGTTATCCGCCAAAATAAATTGACTTTTGTTTTAACTACACCTTTAAGAACAGGTAACGAAATTGCCGTTCATATTTATAAGCATGGCGATGGCGTAAAAGTATTAGCCTTAAAAGTTGAGGATGCCACTTCGGCATGGCAAGAAACCACAAAACGTGGCGGCAAAAGTTATTTACCACCAACCATTTTAAAAGATGATGCTGGCGAAGTAATTTTAAGCGGCATTCATACCTATGGCGAAACCGTTCATCTTTTTGTAGAAAGAAAAAATTATACCGGCCTTTTTATGCCCGGCTTCAGAGAATGGAAATCTAATTACAATCCCACTTCAACAGGTTTGTTATATGTAGATCATTGCGTAGGCAATGTTGGGTGGAACCAGATGAATCCCTGGGTAAAATTTTATGAAGAAGTAATGGGTTTTAAGAATATTTTGAGTTTTGATGATAAAGATATTTCTACCGAATACTCGGCATTAATGAGTAAGGTAATGAGTAACGGAAATGGTTTTGTAAAATTCCCTATTAACGAACCTGCCGAAGGAAAAAAGAAAAGCCAGGTAGAAGAATATTTGGATTTTTATAATGGCGAAGGCGTACAGCATGTGGCAATTGCTACAGCAAACATAATTGAAACGGTAACCGAATTACAAAAGCGAGGGATTGAGTTTTTGAAAATACCGGAAAGTTATTATGAAACCGTATTGAACCGTGTAGGAAAAATTGATGAAGATTTAAAACCACTTAGCCAACTGGGAATTTTAATTGATCGTGACGACGAAGGCTACCTTTTACAAATTTTTAGTAAACCTTTAGAGGACAGGCCTACATTGTTTTTCGAGATCATACAACGCAAGGGCGCCAAAAGTTTTGGTAAAGGTAATTTTAAGGCATTGTTTGAAGCATTGGAAAAAGAACAGGATTTAAGGGGGAATTTGTAAAAACCTGTTGCAAACCCCGTAAGTTTTCAACATTGAACGAAGGGCAGTTTTTTTTAACAAAAAAAACATCAATAAAAATTATATTTTTACGTTCTTTAGATTTAATTCCAATTTATTAATTAATGAAAAATTTTTTTGTAAAGATTTTTTTGATGTGCCTGCCTGTATTTTTTACAGTTACGCATATTACAGCACAAACTTCTTTTGTAGATTTTCAAAAAGGGTCAGGCCGGGTAGCCGCTGCGTTCAGCAGTATGGAAGATTCTGTAATTAAACAATTTGAAAATAAAAAGCTGGCCTGGCCTCCGCAGGAAATGTACATTCGATCTTTTAAATACGACAGGCAACTGGAAGTGTGGGTAAAGGCAAATGATAAAGAACCGTTTAAGCTTTTTAAAACTTATAAAGTGTGTATGCAAAGTGGCAGTATGGGGCCTAAACGCATTGAGGGAGATTACCAGGTACCGGAAGGTTTTTATTACATTAACGAATTTAACCCCAACAGTAATTATCATTTAGCATTAGGTTTAAATTATCCCAATGCCTCCGATAAAATTTTAAGCGATTCTGTTAGGCCTGGTAATGCTATTTATATACACGGTAATTGTGTTAGCACGGGCTGCATACCCATCAGCGATTTACCCATGGAAGAAGTGTATATTATTGCTACGCATGTAAAAACCAGGGGACAGGATTTTATTCCCGTGCATGTTTTTCCTGTAAAATATAATGTAAAAAGATCCGCCGATTATCTTACTCAAACTTTAAAAACACGGCCTGCGTTAGCCGATTTTACTTCAAAACTAAAAGATGTATTTAATTTTTTTGAAGAAAAAAAACAATTGCCGGTTATTATGATTAATAAGCGGGGGGAGTATGTGGTGAATTAACCTTTTGATGTCCTTAGAGCCAATAATTCGGCTGTGTTCATTACTTTTTTGAAATTAAGTTTCTTTAACCCTTTGTACAAAATTTTATCCCCTGTCCAAAGCGTAGCTTTTAAAAATTTAGTTACGGCTACAAAATCTGTATCATCTATATCGATGCCTTTTGTTATTTGTTCTGAAGCTAACCAGGTTTCTGCAGGAATAATTTCTTCGTTTATAAAATTAAGTTTTGAAATAACCAGCGTATAGGAAATTTCCAGATCCTGCTGTGATAATTTTGAAATTTTCTTTAACCGTTCCCAATGTTTTTGAATTTCATAACGCATATAACTGCAACTGTAAAATTCAAAATCTTTATTGGAATTAAATATTAAATCACCAATATTTCCATTTGAGTTTAGTAATGCACTAAAAATAATATTGGTGTCAACTACTATTTTCATTTTACAAATCTGCTGCGGTTTTTACTCCACCAGCCTTCTTTTACATCATTAGCCAAAGCGTTAATGTCAGATTGTTTTGCTTTTGATTTAGAAGTGGCTTCTTTATAAGTAAGGTAATCAACCAAACGTTGCAAGCCAGTTGTATCTACATTTGGTGGAAGTCTGATAATAACTTCTTTTTTTGTTCTTTCAATAACCATATTCTGTTCATTTACGTTCAAGTTACGAATTTATTTATGTTTATTATGTATAGCGTTATATTGATTTAGGTTTTTAAAAGAATTACAACATCAGCACCTGCACCGTTTCCGTCGTTCGCTGCGTTAGCAAAATTGTTTTTCCTTTTGTAAGCTCATCATATTTTTCTTTTGTATAATGCCGGATGGTTAAAAGCGTTAAATCTTTTTTTACCTGCACATCAAATAATTCGCTGGCGGCTAATGCCAGTTTTTCAATTTTATCAGGCCTGTCATCTAAACAACATAAAATACTTATGGCACCGGTTTGTGTAAGGTTGGGTTTAATTTTTATGGTGGCAAAAAGTTCATATAAATCACTTATCCCATTTTCTCCCACAAAAGAAAAATCTTTGCTGCTTAATTCCAGTAGCACCTGTTTATCTTTTACAACAATTACCGGCGGCAGTTTATGATCGGTTTTATTACTTATAATTGTTCCTGCAAGCTCAGGTTGCAAAAAACATCTTACATGCAACGGGATATTTTTATTTTGTAAAGGCTTTATTGTTTTAGGGTGAATAACCTGTGCGCCATAATACGCCATTTCAATTACTTCGGTATAACTTAACCTGTCAATAAATGTAGCATCGGCAAATTGCTTAGGGTCAGCATTCATCACGCCTTCCACATCTTTCCAAATAGTTTGGCTTTCGGCATTTAACAGGTTGGCAAAAATGGCGGCACTGTAATCACTGCCTTCTCTTCCCAATGTAGTGCTTTCATTTTCGTCGGTAGCACCAATAAAGCCCTGTGTAATTACAATATCAATATCTTTAAAAAGAGGTTCTATAATTTCAGCAACTTTTTTTTGTGTAAAATCCCAGTTAATAGCGGCATCTCTAAAATTATTATCGGTTCTTATTATATCACGTACATCAATCCATTTATTTTTTATATTAATTTCATTAAGATAATCACTCATCATGGCAGTACTTAGTAATTCGCCGCTACAAACTATTTGATCATAATAATAATCGTATTCCCTTACAGCTTTATCATGCAGCAGCCATTCAATTTCTGTAAAAAAATCTTTTAAATTATTTTCTGCCTGCTGCCAGTTTATTGGGGTAAGGTATTTAAGGAGCGTTAGATGTTGTTGTTTAACCTGCTCAAATAAGGCAAGGGCTTCATTATTTCGGCCTTCAAAAAAAGCATCCACTACCTTTTCCAGTGCGTTGGTAGTTTTGCCCATGGCAGAAATAATAATTAAAATTTTTTCTCCGCTATATGCCTGTAAAATTTTACCAACGTTTTGTATCCGTTCTACGCTGTTAATGCTGGCGCCTCCAAATTTAAAAACCTTCATAATATTGTATTAATGGGCAGGTGTGCCGGTGAGCAAAATTTACAAAGAAGCAGAAAAAAATAGCAGGTGCTGATTATTTTGCATATTTGCCATTGGCTAATTTGCACATTCCTTATAATTTTCTTCTTACTTTTGAAATGCAAATCTAATCCCGATTTGAATCGGTACAAAATCTACAACCAGAAATAAAAATAATGACACCAAACAGAAGGATACAAACACTGGATGAATTTACCATACAACAGTTACGTGATTTTCCTAAAGCCACCGGCGAACTGTCTAATTTATTAAGAGATATTGGCCTTGCTGCAAAGCGGGTAAATGTAGAAGTAAATAAAGCCGGTCTTGTAGATATTTTAGGCGATGCAGGCGAAATGAATATACAGGGCGAAGAGGTAAAAAAATTAGATGTTTTTGCCAACAACCAGTTTGTAGGTGTATTGCGACATGGTATCAGTTGCGCCGGTATTGGCAGCGAAGAGCTGGATGATATTGTAATTTTTGATGATGAAGTAAGTAACAACAGTAAATATGTATGTTTGTTTGATCCGTTGGATGGCAGCAGTAATATTGATGTAAATGTTTCTATCGGTACTATTTTTAGTGTGTACCGGCGTGTAAGCGAATTGGGTAAGCCAGCAACCGAAGCAGATTTTTTGCAGCAGGGCGTAAAACAGGTTGCGGCTGGTTATATTATTTATGGTTCCTCTACCATGATGGTGTATGCAACAAGGCGTGGCGTAAATGGGTTTACTTTAGATCAATCCATCGGCGAATTTACATTAAGCCATCCTAATATTATTTGTCCCGAAGCGGGGAAATTTTATTCTGTAAATCACGGTAACTTTTTTCAGTACGAGGAGCCGGTTAAAAAGTATATTACCGAATGTCAGAAAAAAACAACAGCTAACGGAGGGCCATACACCCAGCGTTATATTGGCAGTATGGTGGCCGATATACACCGCAATTTAATTAAGGGTGGCATATTTATGTATCCTGCAGTTTTAGATAAGCCCAAAGGAAAGCTAAGGGTGATGTACGAATGTAATCCCTGCGCTTTTATTATTGAAGTAGCTGGCGGAAAAGCAACCAACGGCAAACAGCGCATGCTGGATGTGCAGCCCACAGGCCTTCACCAGCGTACCCCATTTTTTGCCGGCAGTAAATTAATGATGGAAGAGCTGGAAGGATTTTTAGAAGAAACTCCATCTGCCACTTGATGAGTGATTTGATTATGTAAGGGACAGCAACAAACTAATACAGGTTTTAATTTTTAATACTTAACAATATCAATTAACAAATTTTCTTTTATTAATAAGCAAAGTGTTTAAATTATTAAAAAAGCCTTAAAGGAACTGGATATGGCTGATAAAATTATATCTGTAAAAAATTTAAAAAAAAATTACGGCAACTTTGAAGCCGTAAAAGGAATTTCTTTTGAGGTATACGAAGGAGAAATTTTTGGTTTGCTGGGGCCCAACGGTGCAGGTAAATCTACCACGCTGGAAATTATTGAAACTTTAAGAGATAAAACCAGCGGCGAAGTAATTGTTGCCGGATTAAATTTGGATAAAAGCCCCAACGAGATTAAAAAAATTATTGGGGTACAGTTGCAAACATCAGGCTTTTATCCCGGCCTTACTTTAATTGAACTGATAAATTTATTTAGCGGATTATACAACCAAACGGTAAACCCGATGGACTTATTGAAACTGGTAAATTTAGCAGACAAAGCAAAAAATAAGTATAAAGAAATGAGTGGCGGCCAAAAGCAACGCTTTTCTATTGCTACCACTTTAATAAATAAGCCCAAAATTATTTTTTTAGATGAGCCTACCACCGGTTTGGATCCGCAGGCCCGGAGAAATTTGTGGGAGCTTATAAAAGACATCAGGGACAAAGGAGCCACCGTTATCATCACCACACATTATATGGATGAGGCAGAACAGCTTTGCGACAGGATTGCTATAATGGACGAAGGCAAAATTATCTCTTTAGATTCGCCTGATAAAATGATAGACGACCTGGTGGCCAGTGGTTTTGAAAAACCAAAGCCCATAAAAACGGCTAACCTGGAAGATGTATTTATACATTTAACAGGAAAAGAAATGAGGGATGACTGATAAGTAGTTTATTTGCACAATTAATTTAAAAATAAAATAAAAAGTAATGAAGAAGGCAGCAGTAACAATGATTTTGATGGCGGTAATATTTAACGCAACAGCACAAAAAAAACCTAAAGTGGTGGCCAAACCTGTAGCAGCAAAACCGGTTATAAAAAGTTTATCCGATAGCTTTAGTTATGCACTGGGTTATGTAATTGCCAATAATTTAAAAACACAAAACGTGAGGCAATTAAATACCGTGCTAATGCAAAAAGCTGTTGACGATGTTTTTAAAAACAGGGCTTCACAAATTGATCCCAATAAACTTAACGATATTTTACAAAGGCAATCGCAGATTTTTGCAGCTGAAAAAGCAAAAGAAGATAAATTGAACGAAGGCGCTGCCAGGGCAGTAGCTTCAAAAGAAATTAACAGGGGTGTAGCTTTTTTAGAAGCCAATAAAAAGCGCAGTGGCGTTATTACTTTACCTAACGGACTGCAGTATGAAGTAATAAAAAGAGCCGACAGTGTTACAGCTAAACCTACTCTTAATGATGCGGTAGTAGTGAATTATATTGGAACCACTATTGATGGAATAGAGTTTGATAATAGTTATAAGCGTGGCCAGCCACTAACCCGTGCAATCACTGGCGTTATACAGGGCTGGACGGAAATTTTACAATTAATGAGCATAGGCGATAAATGGAAAGTATACATTCCTACTGAATTGGCTTACTATTTAAATTCACCCAATCCTGCTGAAATACCACCAGGCGCCGCATTAATTTTTGAAATGTCGTTAGAAGGCATTAAACCAGGTGGCAGTAATTAAAAAAGTAAAAATCAACAATGAGCGAAGATTTAAGCTACCCTATAGGTAAATACGAACCACAACCATTTGCTGATAAGTACTTGCAGCAATGGTTGCTCGACATTAAAAATTTACCGCAGCATTTAGAAAACGCTATTTTAAATTTAGATGCAGCGCAATTGAATGCCGTTTATCGTGAAGGTGGTTGGATGGTAAAACAAGTAGTGCATCATGTTGCCGACAGCCACATGAATGCCTACATGCGTTTTAAGCTTGGGCTAACAGAAAACAACCCTACAATAAAACCTTATGATGAAGTACTTTGGGCAGAACTTAAAGATTCTTTAGAGTTGCCCGTAAATATTTCGCTTACTTTATTGCATGCACTGCACAGCCGCTGGTATCATATGCTTAAAAATTTATCGCCGGCAGATTTTCAAAAAACTGTTTTTCATCCTGAACAAAAAAAGAAAATTACCCTTTGGCATTTGATGGGGATGTATGCCTGGCATGGCAGGCACCATGTGGCGCATATTACCAGTTTAAGAGAACGGATGAAATGGTGAATAGTTGATTGGTTAACTGGTTAATTAGTTTATTGGGGAAACCCTAAACCCCTAAACCACTAACCCCCTAAACTTTAAATCTAAATAATGAATTGGAAAAAATTATCTTCTAAATATTTAAGCAACCACATATATTTTACTGCAAGAGAAGATGTTTGCGAAAGACCCGATGGCCAAATTGTAGACCCTTATTTTGTGGTAGAAATTCCACCGAGTGTTTGTGCAGTACCTGTAACTGAAGATAATGAAGTGGTTTTGGTAAGGCAATACCGCCATGCCATTGGCGAAACTATTGTAGAAATACCCGGAGGATTTATTGATGAGGGCGAAGACATGGATAAAGCTGTTGCAAGAGAATTGCTAGAAGAAACCGGCTACGAATTTACCAGTTATGATTACCTGGGAAAAATTTCGGCAAACCCCGGCATGCTGGATAACTACACTTATTTGTATTTAGCAAGAGGAGGAAAAAAAATTGCAGCGCAACAATTAGATCACAACGAGGATATTGAACTGGTAACGGTGTCTTTAGAAAAGTTCAGGACAATGTTGCAGCAAAATGAAATTGTACAATCGCTGCACATGGCTTGTGCATTTTATGCGTTTCAAAAAATGGATGCGGAAAAATAAAATTGCAAACTTTGCAAGTACACAAACCCTTCAGGTACACAAACCCTTCAAGAACCCAAACCCTCCAAGCGTTGATATTAATTTAGTAGCAATTTTAAGTTCATCCCTTGGAGGGTTATTCACCTTCTGCGAAATTTGCGAAATCAGCGGGCATATCCACTTCTCCCACCAAAAAAACACTGCCGCAAACAATAATTAAATCTGTTGCTTCAGCATTTTGCTTTGCAGCATTAATAGCCATATTTACATTATCATAAAAATTACCTTTTAAATTATATACAGCAGCTTTAGTTTGTAATTCTTGCGCTGGCAACGCCCTTGGTATATGTGCATTGGTAAAATAATATTCGGCATCAGTTGGCAAAAGCGATAAAACTTTATCTACTTCTTTATCTTTTACCATACCTAAAACAAAATGATTTTTTATTTGTTTATTGCCGGTTGCCAATTGTTTTAAAATTTGTTTTATCCCGTCTTCATTATGTGCAACATCTAAAACTACTGCAGGGTTTTCTGCAATCATATCCCAGCGGCCATGCAGAGCCGTTATTTTTTTTGTATTTGCCAGCGCATATTTTTCAGCTTCATTATTTATGGTAAAACCCAACTGCATTAAAATGCCTTCGGCGCATAATACCGTACATAAATTTTTAGTTTGATAAATACCATTAAGATCGAGTGAAAATTTTTCGGTAGTGCCATGCTCCATATTTGTTACATCGCAATTTAAAATTTGTGGAGAAGATGTAATATTGGAAACCTTATAATCTTCGGATGCAAAATAAATTTTGCTGTTACTGGCTTTAGCTTTTTGGGTAAAAATATTTTTTGTTTCAGCAAGATATTCCCCAATAACAACCGGCACATTTGGTTTTATGATACCGGCCTTTTCATTTGCAATTTCTTGCAAAGTGTTTCCCAAAATATTCATATGGTCGTAACCGATATTGGTGATAATGGAGAGGATGGGAGTGATGATGTTGGTACTGTCTAACCTGCCGCCAAGCCCTGTTTCAATTACGGCAATATCAACTTTTTGTTTGGCAAAATAATCAAAAGCCATGGCAACTGTCAATTCAAAAAAAGACGGCTCAATACTTTCGGATAATGTTTTGTTGTGCTCTACAAATTCAACTACAAAATCTTCACTGATCATTTCGCCATTTATTTTTATTCTTTCTTTAAAGTCTTTTAAATGCGGCGAAGTATATAAACCTGTTTTGTAACCGGCCTGTTGTAAAATTGCTGCCAGCATGTGGCTGGTGCTGCCTTTTCCATTTGTGCCTGCAATATGTATGCTTTTAAATGTTGTTTGTGGATTATTTAATGCATCACAAAGTGCAATAGTATTATGTAAATCTTTTTTATAGGCAGCAGCACCAATGCGGCTGAACATGGGCAACTGTTTATAGAGATAGTCAATGGTTTGCTGGTAATTCATTTACTAAAAGCTGTAGAATGGTTAAAGTACAACGGCAAATGTAGGTAAAGATGAATAATGATTTATAGTTGAAGAGTGTCCCGAAAAAAATCGGGATAAACTGTGCCAATGAAGTTTAATGTAGACTTTAAATGTTGGGCCAAAAAAAAATAAAACATCATCTCCTCCATTTCTCTCTTTAAGAGATAGGAATTACTGTACCTTAAAATTAAACGGCACCGTTACAATCGACTCGTGGTCGGATTTATTAAATTGAATATTGGGTAAATATCCTCTTATTGCGTTGGCGTATCTTGATTCGCTGCTGGTACTGCCTTTATCAAAACCAACAAAAGATCCCCGGCCATCGGCGCTAACTTTAATGATAGCATTAATAGTTGCCTTAGGCAAATCACCCATAAATATGTAATTGTTAACGATGGTTCTGTCACCTTTAGAAACCCTTAATCCACTACCACCCGTTTTGCCACCAGGATTTTTGCCATAGCTGTCGGGCTTACCGTCTCCACCAGCATCGCCTTTACCACCAGGTTTATTGCCCTGATATTTATAATCATTATCTTCAGTTGCGCCATTACCTGTTCCGGTTTTGGGGCCGTTGTATCCAGCAATTTTTGGCCGTTGTGGTTTAGGTTCGGGCACCACAACAGGCGTTGGGTTTGTATTTTTTACGGGTTGTGTAACGGGTTGCGTGGGTATATTAGTTGTTTTAACCGGCTTTTCTGGTTTTACTACAGGTGCTGCATCTGCATCGGTATTATCATCGGGTTGTGCATCCGGTGCTGGGTCGTTACTGGCAGCTGCAGGTGTTTGTTGTTGCTGTTGTGCCGGCTCGTTACCCGGAGATTTCTCTCCTTTAATTAATGGTTGTACATCGCCAAAGCCTTCATCTAAATTTCCTAAATTAATTTCAATTAAATCTTCCGCAATGGGTGTTGGCGGGGCAGCAAGTGGCCATGTCCAAAAAATGGCAATCAATAACAATGCGCCGGTAATTGCAGCAGTGTACACAAATGCTTTCCGGTTTTTTTCAGCTTCAAATGTTGCAGACATGGTATTTGTATAATGCATAGTAAAGGTATTCAATTTTATATAACGATGCAAAACTGCAGCAGATTGAATAAGCGTTGTTAAAAATTTAACAAATTATCATGATAATGATAATGTTTTTTAAAGCATTAATACATTACAATAATTCCCATAAATTATTCCTTTGTATTTTTCTGTGTACCACTGTGCAACCTGCCTGCTGGCCGGTCTGTGGCAAAAAAAATGCTCCGCAAAGCGGAGCAGTAAAAACTAAAAAGAATTATTCTATTTTAAGAAAATAAAAATTAAACTCAATTCAACCTCCTCATCATTGAGGCCGAAGTCCTTTGTCTTTTTTGTGCATTCCACAAATCTACCACACCGAATGAACGGTTGTTAGCTACGGTTTTAACATCAACTGCAAGGGTTTCTTTTGTTTCCTTTAATAATTCTTTCAGGTCATTTTTGTTGATAGGGGCGCCTATGCCCACGACATCACTTTTCATATCTCTAGTTTTAAATTACAATTATATCGCTCAAGTGTCAGGCTTTATGGTCTGGCTGGGGCGGATTTTTTAGTTTCAAGAACAAGGGTATTATATTGCAGTAAATAACGCGGTACTACTTAAATGCAATGCAAATTTAAAACCATTAAGAGTGTTTTTTAATGCTATTTTAAACAATGCCATTATGCCAAAATGTTTATTTTATCACCAAAATGCAGTGTGGTACAGCTTTACAGACGTTTTATGTTATTATATCCAAACTGCTTTACTATAATTTTTATAACAATTTTTTTAAAATGATTGTACATTGAGGTAACATTAAATAGCTAAAAATGAAAACAATAGGATTGATAGGAGGATTAACCTGGTACTCCACTGCAGTATATTATCAACTGCTGAACGAAATAGTAAATAAGCGCCTTGGTGGGGCCAATGCTGCAAAAATTATTTTAAACTCTGTAAACTTTGCAGAAATTAAAACATTAACGGAGCAGCAGAACTGGGAAGCCATTGCCCTCATCATTTGCAAAGCTGCAAAATCTATTGAGCTTGCCGGGGCCGATTGTATATTGATTGGCGCCAACACCATGCATAAAATTGCAGCTGAAGTGCAGGCCGCTGTAAAAATTCCGGTAATCCATATTGCACATGCTGTTGCCGGTTCCATAAAGAAAGCCGGCTTAAAAAAAGTGGCATTGCTGGGTACAAAGTATACCATGCAATTACATTTTTATAAAGATATGCTTGCACAAAATGGTATTGAGACCATTACCCCGCCTGAAAATGAAATGGAATACATTAATAATTCTATTTACAATGAATTTAGCAAAGGCATTTTTTTACCGGAAACTAAGGCGCAATATTTAATTATTATGAACCAACTTATACAACATGGTACACAGGGTTTTATTTTAGGCTGCACCGAAATACCCATTTTAATTAAACCAGAAGATTGCAGTGTACCGGTTTTTGATACAGGGTTGATACATGCGGTTGCAGCAGTTGACTTTGCTTTGAGCCCCTAATAGTTTTACATTTAATTACACCAGCTTCATCAAATAATTACACCAGCTTCATCAAAAAAAACAATTATTTTATTTTAAACCTGAAGCCGGCATAAAGCATGCGGCCGGTTACCGGAGCCCAAACCATTGCTGCATCAAAATATTTACCAAACGGTTCGGCTGCAGCTATAATCACATTTTTTTGAAAGTAGTTTGTCAAATTTTCTGCACCCAAATAAATTTCTACAGGATATTTTTTGCCAACGGTTTTACTAAGCTGTGTATTCATTACAAAAAATGGATTAGAATATTTTTCTTTTTGAAATGCAGCCGGGTTACCGGTAGTGGAAGGAATTCTTTTTTTACCATTATAGTTTATGGTATAGTCAATTTTAAAACCTTGTATGGTATATGTTGCGTTAACAAATGCACGGTGCGCCGCAACTAATGGACGCTGTAATAACTTGCCATTGTAGGTAGTTTTTACATCAAAATAACGATAGGCTAAACGCAGCTCCAATTTTATTAATGGTGTGGCATTTAATTCAGCCTGTACACTGTTACTGTAAGATTTACCCTTTAAATTATAAAAGCTGATGGCCCTAACGTCTTCCAGGTCGCTTACCACCTGGTTAATAAAATCATTTCTAAAAAAATCAACTGCAAGCAAAGCATCTCTTTTAAATAATTTTATTTTTTGATCAATGCTGATGCCTTTATTCCATGCGGCCTCTGCATGTAATCCATATGCTTTTCCGCCGGGTGCACTAATAATATTTACCTGACGGGAACTTACCAGTGCAACGGTGTTTTCGGCAAAAATATTGGCGGTTCTTTGGCCCCGGCCTCCACTAAAGCGCAGAGTGGTGCCGGTAACCGGTTGGTAGCGCAGGTGTAAACGTGGGGTAGCAAAAAAACCAAAGAGATTATTATAGTCTGCACGCAAACCGGTAATTACGCTTATTTTTTCTGTTGGAGTATAAGTGTATTCAAAAAAAGTACCGGGTACATTTTCTATTCTTTTATAATTTACGGCCTTAAAATCTTCATCATAATTATCGTGTAAAAAACTAATGCCTGTTCTAAATTTATGAACAGTAGTTTTTATTATAGATTGATAAATAAGGTTGGCATAAAAACTTTTTTGAAGGGCATCATACTTTGTTAATCCAAAAAAAGCTTTTTGTGTATGATTGGTGGCAGATAATTGCAACCCGATGCTTTTATACTGCTTCTCTTTAAAAACATATCCCAGTTTAGCAAAGGCCTCATATCTTTTTATATCAATGCCGATAATATATTTGTTGATGCTGTTACTGTCTTTATTTTCACTTCCTGTAACCTCGCCACCAGTTCGGTTGTCTTTTAAAACTTTAATGCCCAACTGCATTAAAAAACCTTTACTGTTATCGTATTTCCAGCGGTTAATGGCACTAAACTGTTTTCCGGTGGGTAAATCTCTAAAGCCATCTTTATTAAAATCTAACTTAGTATTATTTAAAAAGTCGGAGTGTACTAATATTCCCGAAGCCCATTTCTTTCCCACTTTTGTTGCGTGATTTACATTTAATTCTGTTCTTCCAAAATCATTGATGTAAAGGTTGGCAAAAATTTTTTCACTTTTTTCGGGTTTCTTCAAATCAACATTTATTTGTCCCGCAATACTTTCGTAACCATTAGCAACCGATCCTATTCCTTTGGTAAGTTGTATCGATTCTACCCATGGCCCGGCAATGGCATTTAATCCGGATGAAATGGCAATGCCCCTTGGCCCAGGCAAATTTTCTACCGTAATTTGTGTATAGTATCCACTAAGCCCCAACAGTTGAATTTGTTTAGAACCTGTTACCGCATCATTATAGGAAACATCTACAGAAGGATTGGTTTCAAAACTTTCGCTAAGGTTGCAGCAGGCCGCTTTATACAATTCTTTATCCGTCATAATTTGCGTACGAATGGGATTTAATGCTGCTATATATGAAGAGCGTTGTTTTGATATTACTGTAACTTCTTTAAGTTGTTTGTTGGAGCCTAAAATTATTTTCAGGTCTTTATTATCTGCACCTGCTATAGTATCAGCAATGTATCCGGCATAACTTATTACCAGCATAGTTTCGGCAGTATCCTGTTTAATGGCAAAAACACCATTGCTGTCGGTAGCCACTCCTTTTCCGGATTTTAACCAGGTAACACTTGCGCCATACAAAGGATTAAAAACCCCTTTGTGGTTAGTCTCCAGCACAACACCTTTTATCACCGGTGTTATTGCAATTGCATTAACGGGTGTGGTAATAACTGTATCAACACTTGCCGGTATTGGCTCTGGCGCTGCAGGTATTTTTTCGTGTGTATTTTCTTTACTTCTGTAATGGCAGCAGGCAGGTAAAGCATTATAAATATTATCCGCTGCAATATTGTTTTCCACATCATGCCCCGTATTTACAATTAATTGCTGTATGTTTTTAACCGTAATATGCTTTGCTTCGTAAATAACGGTTAACATTTGATTGTCCAAATTCCAGGAGGCATGCTTAATGTATTTGTTTATAATACTGTTTTCAATTCTTGTTTTGCATTGTATACACACACCCGATACTTTAAAGGAAACAGAAGTATCGCCTTTATTTTTTTTGTAATCCTGTGCCATTAGTGTGTACCCGGTAAATAAAAAAATTATCATTATCAGGGCAGCTATTGTTTTCATGCTATAATTTTTAATCTGTGTATTTAATTTTATGAGAAGAGAGGGCAGTGTAAATGCCTTAACGGTATATAAATTACCGCAACAACCATTGCATCAAAGTAGAAAAACGCAATTACTTATATAACGCTTTAAGCCAAAGCCGGGTGGGGGAGAAGCGTATAAATTATCTGCGGGTATTGCTGTAAGTTGTGGCTTATTAAAATTGTATAAACTTGCATGGATAGCATTGCCATGCTGTTGAGAATTATTTTCAGCATTTACAGGAGTATCCTGATCGGCAGTGTATTTAATAATTTTTTGATCGTTTTTGCAGCAATCCGTTTTTTGATCTTCATCTTTATTCATTCCACATTTGCTGCAGTTGCCTGATGTATTATTTGCCAGGGTCCATCCTGCCAGCTTACCCATGCAGTAATGCAGGCAAACAGTTGCACCTGTGCTTACTCCAAGAAATATAACCGTTGCTATGGCAATAATTATTTTTTTCATTTTCAGAAATTATATTTTTTGCAGTTTTTTGCAAAAAAATAATAAGCACAAAACAACTTAATGCAAAAGAAAATAATTATGATATTTATTAGCGGTGTACCTGATTGTAGTTGGACAATATGTATAATAAGCTGCCATAAAATTTCACATGGTATTAGCATAACTGTCAATATATTTGTACAGGTATAAAATATTCATATGAAAAAAATCACTTTCGTTGCAGCTTTCCTTTTATCCTGCGTAGCCGTAAATGCTCAAAGCATTTTAAATAAAATAAAAAAAGCTGCATCAAAAGACAGCAGTGGTGCAATTTTTTCTGGTATTGCTAAACCAGCGCCTGGTAAATTAATAAGTAACGAAGAAATTATTAAAGGGTTAAAAGAAGCGCTTTCAATCGGTACAGACAGTGCTGCAAAAAAATTAAACCGTACCGATGGTTTTTTTGCAAACGCAGCTTTAAAAATTTTAATGCCCGAGGAAGCTAAAAAAGCAGAAAACACTTTGCGTAAAGCCGGCCTTGGTTCGTTAACAGATAAAGCTATATTATCAATGAACAGGGCAGCCGAAGATGCTGCTGGCAGCATTACCCCAATTTTTATTGATGCGATAAAACAGCTGACGGTAACGGACGGATTAAAAATATTACAGGGCGGTGATTTTGCGGCAACTGACTTTTTAAAAAATACTACCACTGCAAAACTTACCCAAAAAATTCGCCCGGTAATTGAAGCCTCGCTTGCTAAAGTAAATGCGGTTAATTATTGGAGAGATGTTTTTTCTACTTACAACAAATTATCTTTTAGTAAAAATCCTGTAAATACCGATCTGTCTGCATATGTTACTGAAAAAGCACTGACCGGTATTTTTTATGCTATAGGGCAGCAAGAACAAAAGATAAGAAAAGATCCTGCAGCACAGGTTACCGATTTGCTAAAAAAAGTTTTTACAAAATAATTTGAGATCAATTTTTTTTGGCTGCGATTTCCCCTAAAAAACCGGCCTGTTCCCCAAATGCTTGCTCATTTTATTTTGTTGAGGAATTAATACCCCAATTTTTTTTATAACTATTTTACAAATGTGGAAAAAATAAATATTTTTTATGTGTTTCCCACTATAAATCACCGAACTTTGTTTTATAAAATTAAAAGTTAAATGTGTTGGTATATCATTTGCTAAGTTTTATACAGCACCTCTTCCAACTATCTTCAGAAAGCTAAAGCTCCGGAATAAATTTTTATTTGTTACAGGCCGGATTAAAATTAACCACCTTTAAGTCTTATCTCCTTCCAAAAACTTCTGTAATCAAAAGTTTACAGGTATTATTTTATCTCTACACTATTAAAAAAAAAATTTATGAAGAAGTTTTTACTCTCTGCGATCATTATCGTATCTGGAATTGTTGCTACTGCACAAAATCCAACCACAGTTACCCCTGCAAGCAATTGCACCGTATTTAGAAATTTTAATACCTCTGATGAGGGTTTCAGTTCTCCCAGTATTTATTCCGATGGTAGCGATGTGTCCTTTTTTTGGAATGCTGCTGCAGGTGCTGAAATTGAAAGCAGCGGCCTTAACGGTAGAAGTGCCAGCTTAATTTCGCCTTTGTATGTACAAGCAGAACCCGGCCGTGTTACGCTTGGTTTTAAGTATGCTGTTCCAAACAATACACAATATAGGGTTAGAATTATTTCTGGTGTAATTGGTACACCGCTTGAAATTTTAGCAACTACTGCTAATGGACCTGTTTATACACCATTGGTAGGTAATGCCGGTAATGTTTGTATATTAATACAAGATGCGGATCTTGTTGTAGGCCAACAGATTCGTTTTGAATTTACTTTCAGAACAAATGCGCCGGGTGATATGCTTTTTGATGATTTAGCATTATCAGTTGCAGGCGGCCCGTTACCAGTAACATTTGAAGGTTTTGTAGCCCGTAAAAATAACGACGGCACTGTTAAACTTTTATGGAATGTTGGTGAAGAAGTGAATGTAAAAGGATATACTGTAGAAAGCAGTACTAATGGTGTTGATTTTACTGAAGCAGGATATGTAACTGCAAATGGTAAATCAGTTTACACACTTGATTATTCAAACAAATTGGTTCAAACAATGTTCTTTAGAGTTAAGAATATCGACTTTGATGGTAAAACAAAATACAGCGGTATTATTAAAGTATACTCAAGAGAGCAATCAAATGCAAGTATTCAAATTTATCCTGTACCAGCTTCAAGCCAGGTAACTATACAGCATAACAAAGCACCAGAGCATACGCTTATAACTTTGTTAAGCCCTGATGGAAAAGTTGTACAAAGAGTTAATGCAAGTGCAAATACTTTACAAACGCAGCTTAACATTGCTAACTTAACAAAAGGTGTTTATATTGTTAAGTACGATGACGGCAGTGGCCAGGTACAAAGTGTTAAAATGATTAAGAATTAATTTTAACCTGATGATATTGAAAAAACCCGCTGAAAGGCGGGTTTTTTATTGTGCAATTTTTTTAATTTTTAATTCAGTTTATTACTGATGTATTCTATCAAATTTTCATCACTCATTTTGTTAGATGTTGATTCTTCTGTTTTAGTATTTTTAAACTGCGGGGTTTCTGCCAGGTAATGAATAAATTGTTCCTGCACCTGCCCGGTACCTGTAACATGCAGGTGGGTTGCATTTTGCATAACAGCTGTAATTTCTTTAAAAAACTTTGCCTGCACCGATTTTTTATGGTTGTTCTCGTTTTTTTCATTCGAGTTAGGCGGCACGCTTTCTCCCTGTATTTGCGCCAATACTACCAAATTGTCGTTTTCGCTGTTATCGCTGCCAACAACAGTGGCAGAATGAGAATCCATCCAGATTCCAAATTGTTTTAAATTGATCATGTATATTATTTTTTGTGTTTATCATGGTTCAATAACCATACCGTTAAAGAAAAAAACTAAAAGGCAGGGGATAAAAACACAGGAGCCTTTTTGTATACGATTGTTAAAATTATTCTCATAAATTAACGGCCTGTCTTTAATAAGCTTTGTAAAAACTTTTGTTACTTTCTTTCACTAAAGTTTCACAATATGCAGGTATTGGCAAGCATAGTATTTGCGTATATCAATTGTATTTATAAACAATTAAACTCAAATAAAAATGACAAATAAAAAATTAGGTTTTTTGATGGCATTTGCTTTTGCCGGTATTGTATTATTTGCCAGTTGTACTGCCACAGCTCATATAGAAAAAGATAATGCTGCCGACTTTACCAAATACCAGACTTATGCCTGGGTAGAGAAAGATAAAACAGCCGACAGTACAGCCAATCAAAAAGGCAGCAGCGATCTTGCTGAAGCAAATATGCGTACTGCGGTAAACGAACAGTTGCAAAAATCCGGATGGAAAGAGGTAAAATCAAACCCGGATATTATGGTGAATTATGAATTGCTGGTAGAAAAGAATTTAAAAGAGCAGCGGGATCCTGTTTATACGCAGCCATTTACCAGGAGTTATTATAACCGTTTTACCGGAAGGATAAATACATTTTATTATCCTTCACGTTTTATTGGTTACGACAGTTATTCCACCAGTATTAAAGAAGGAACTGTAACTATTACTATGATAGATAACAAAACTGATAAAACGGTTTGGCAGGGCTGGACAACCAGTGAATTGAACAGCAGTAAATTTACCGGCCGGGAAATTGATCAAAATGTAAAAACTATTTTTAAAAAATTTGATGCCGGCAGAAACAGTTAATTACAACAATACTGAATTTTAAATAAAGATTGCCTTCGGCAGTCTTTTTTTTATTCAATTTGCAAAGCCATTTGATGCAATCTATCAAAATCCATCGCCCTGTTATAAATTTTTTAATGTTATTGCCCACATAATTCTACAAGTGGGGTATCAATTCCTCGTACTAAATTTAGACTAATAAGATTGTATGCTGCATTTTCAACTGGTTTGTACCCCAAAATACTTTTGGCATAATTATGATAGTGTATACGAAAACAAAAACAAATTATGAAAGCACCAATTATTACTGCAGGTATTGCCTTTATGGCTTTGCTGGCAAGCTGCGATAACAACAGCAGCAAAACTTCCGAAACAAGTGACACCGCAGTTATTGTTAATTCTGACAGAATGGACAATACAACAACTACAAGTACTGTAAGAACAGTAGAGGTAACACCGGTTATTAAAACCAAATTTGAACAGAAATATCCAAAAGCTACTAATGTGCAATGGACAAAGTACGAACCAGTAGCCAATATGGATTTTGATTGGGATATGGCAGGATGGCAAACCATGGATAGTATGGATTATGCAGCTAAATATACTATTGATAACACAGATTACTGGACATGGTATACTCCGGAAGGAGAGTGGATTGCTACCGTATCTACAATAAATGTAGAAGGTGTACCAGATGCGGTAAATAAAACTTTACGCAGCCAGTTTGAAGGATATACAGTAACTTCTGTTACTCAGGAAAATGATAAAAACAGAACGGCTTATGAAATTAAAATGGAAAAGGGCGAAGATAAAATGAAAGCTTTAATTGATGAGAAAGGAAACCTGATGAAAAAGAAAGGTAAAGTTGATGGCGAAAAGATTAAAGAAAAGAATACATAAGTTCAAGCTAGAATTATAGCAGAGAATGTACACGGCTGGTTATTTATAACCGGCCGTTGTAATGTTTACTATTTAATATAGTTGTGTAAATTTACACGGGCTGCATTAAAAATTTCAGACCAACATTGCATAATACATTTATCTTTGAGCACTATCAGCCGGGTTATCGTTCTTTAATTTATTAAGGAAAGGAAAGTCCGGACAGCAAAGAGCAACACACCGGTTAATGGCCGGGCTTGCCAGGTTTGTGGAGACACAAACCATGGCGGGAAGAAAGTGCCACAGAAAATTACCACCGTTTTTTTGTGATGCTGAGCTTGTTGATGCATCACAAGAAAACGGCCAGGGTGAAAACGTGAGGTAAGAGCTCACGGGTTTTTGCAGTAATGCATTAATTGGGTAAACCTTGTGTGTTGTAATGCCACATATATCAATGGTTGAGGGCGGCTCGCCCAATATTTGCGAAAGCAGGTAACGTTGAAGGGTAGGCAGCAAGATTGTAACAGTAATGTTGCAGCCAGATAAATGATAGCCATCCCGCTCAGGCGGGAAACAGAATCCGGCTTACAGGCTGATAGTTTTTCTAAATCATTAAAGCTCCGTTTTTTCGGAGCTTTTTTTAGGGGAGCAATCAAATCCTAAACTTTTAAGCCACTAACCCCCCGCAGGGCCCTGTGGGTAAACCTCTACACTTCCAAACTAAAAACACTATTTAAATTTTCCTCCATCCACATCTTTTATAAATTGTATTAAGCCGGGAAAATAATTTTTTTGATCATCGTACATGCTCATGTGGCTGCCATTGGGGCAAAGTAAAAATTTGCCATTAGGAAATTGTGTGCTCATCCATTTCATATGTTCGGGATCCATAGTATCGTAAGTGCCGCCAATACTAAGTGCAGGAGTTTTAATTTGTGGCAATTGTTTACTAACATCCCAGTTAATTAAATTACCACCAATACCAAATTCGCTTGGGCCCTGCATGGTTACATATAAAGATTGATTTGATTTACCGAAAGACCTTGTCATAGGCTCGGGCCACTTTGCCAAAGGAATGCGGCAAATATGTTTAGCATAAAAATGCGGCATTAATAACTCCATATATTTTGGATTGGCAAAATCTCCGTTTTTTTCTATCTGCCTTATGGTATCTAAAATTTTTTGATCAAATTGTGGTGCTAAAACTTCCTGCGCATATTTGCCATATGCCGGGCAACTGCTCATCATGTTGCTGATGATTAATCCTTTTAAATTATCCTGGTATTTTAATGCATACTGCATTGCCAAAATTCCACCCCAGCTATGCCCCAGCAAATAAAAATTATCTTTTGTAAGATTTAGCGCTTTACGCACCTGCTCCACTTCTTCTACAAATCTTGCTAAATCCCACATGCTGGTATCTTTTGGATTATCAGACAAACCACAGCCTAACTGATCATAATAAATAAATTCAATATCGTGCTGGGGTAAAAAATTCTCGAAGCATTCAAAATATTCATGCGTGGCACCCGGTCCGCCATTTAATAAAAGCACTTTTATTTTTGGATTATTGCCCATGCGCTTTGTCCAGATATTAAATTTTCCTTTGGGAGTTTCAATAGGAAAAACTTTTACACCTCCGGTCTGCACTTCGCTGTACAACAAACTGTCGGTAGCCGATGCTGATGCGGCTGATGCAGTTTCTTTACTTTGATTTGTGCAGGAAAAAATAAGGAGACAGGCAAAAAGGTAAAATGTATTTTTCATAAATTAGTGTTGAGTAAACAAAGTAGATTTTTTTATTTATAAAACAAATTCTTTAAAAATTTTTTGTTTAACAGCAGGCCATTCATCTTTTATTAAACTATAAAAGTGGCTATGCCTTATACTCCCGTGTTCATTAAAAAAATAAGTCATTTTAATATTTTTCTTTAAGAAAAGCTGCAATTATTTTATCGATGGGTAAGGTAACGGTTGCGGCAGAAAATTTTTGCCAGTTTATAAAACGAAAGGTTTCTGTTTCACCGGTATCGGCATACATTTTTAATTCTCTTTCATCAAAATCAAATTCCTTTTCTCTTAATGGAGCTTTAATTTCTTCCAATGCCTTAGCAAAATAATAAATGGAAATTATCTGTTGATCCTTATTAAAAGCACTCATTTGAAAAAAATCGGTGGTGTAAATATGCTCTTCTACTTCTACGTTCAAATTCATTTCTTCTAAAAATTCTCTTTTAAGGCAATCTCTGGTGCCTTCACCAAATTCTAAACCACCGCCCGGAAATTTGGTGATATACATGCCCCTTATATATTCATCACTTACCAAAACCTGCTTTTGATTATTTATTAAAATTCCATAAACCCTTATGTTGAACATGCTTATTTTTTTCTTTTAAGATAATTCCAAACCACAAATCCCAAAATTACAAACGAGATTATTACAGGAAGCCAAAAAGCCAAATGCGATTTGCCGTAGGGTATGGGCACATTCATTCCATAAATGCTGGCTATTAAAACGGGTACACTTAAAGCGATAGTTAGCGTGGTAAGCCGCTTTAATACTTCGTTTTGGTTATTACTAATTATACTTGCAAACGCATCTAACGACGAACTTAAAATGGTGGTGTATGTATTGGCCGTTTCCAGTGCCTGCGAAGTTTCTACAACAAGGTCATCTAAAAAATCTTTCTCGTCATCGGTTAACTGTAAAATATTGGTACGGGCCAGCTTCATCATCAGCAATTCGTTACTGCGTAAGGCGGTAATAAAATAAACCAAACTTTTTTGAATACGCATCAGTTGTAATAATTCCTGGTTGCGGTTGGCATCGTATAATTTTTGTTCCAGCACATTGCGGCGCTGGTTAATTTCTTTAAGGTATTCCTGGAAGTTAGCAGTAATTTTTTCAAAAATTTTAAGTACCATCATGCTCCGTTTATCGGGGTGGCGGTTTTGAAAACTGTTCAGGAATTTTTTTATGGCTTCGTTTTCAAAAGAGTTCACGGTTACAATCTGGTTGTGTGTTAATATTATACAAATGGGTATGGTAATATAAAATGCATCACTGTCGTTAAAAGAATTATTTTCAGTGGGGGTTTTTATAACAATAAGTTTTACATTATCATCAATTTCGTAACGGCTGCGTTCATCAATATCTAAAGAGTCTTTTAAAAAATCAATTGGAATATCCAGGCTTTCGCTTAGCTCCGTAAATTCTTCCTGCTTTAAAGGAGGCAGTACATTTACCCAGCTGCCAATTTCGGGTTTATCAATGGCGATGGTTTGGTGTTGTATTATTTTAAAGTACTGAATCATAAATATTGCTGTTAAGCTTTTTACAGGATACTATATATTGCCTTCGGTTCCAAATTGCAACAAATCATCGTTTATATTTTCTGAAAAAGGAGATATTGCAGCTATGGTTTTTAAATGATGTTCGGTATGATAAATGGTAAAGTAGCAAAGCTCACGCAATGTTATGCGGCCCAATAATGGATGCCTTACCAGGTAATTATCCAATGTGGCTTCATTGCTGTTTTTTTGTATTGCTGTAAGATAATTTATTGTAGCATTATTCCAGTTAAACATCATTCTTTGTTTACCATAATTTGATGTAAAATTTTTAGGAATAAAGCGGCCGCCTGCTGCACCACCGGCAGCTAATTTTTTTTTATATTTTGCAATTATTTCTTCATAGGTTCTGGATTTTCGGTTTGGTGTACCGCCAACCCATCGCACTAAAAATTTAGGTAGTGTAAAAGCAAGTGCAGCGGTTTTTGTAGCAATGATTAAATGCTCAGCATTTTGCGCTATGCTCCATTTTACGCCTGCCTTATTAAAAAATGCCTGTTCAGTAATGCTGTTGCAGTAATGGGTAAATGCTGCAAATGATTTTTCTGTGGCGAAGATAATTTCTTTTTGTGTCATGTAAAATCAACAGAATAATTATTAGTACAAAATTTTATATTTCGCTTCTGCATAAATAAAAAAATTACTACACTTCAATTTCTCCTTTAAAAACAAATTCGGCGGGGCCACAAAGCCAGATGTTTTCAAAATGCTCATCGTCTACTTTTTCAAACTCTACACTTAAATGGCCGCCGGGTGTTTGTACCTCTACACGGTTAAAACCTTTTTGGTTGTGGGCACTTACTAAAGCTGATGCAGTAACGCCCGTGCCACAACTCATGGTTTCATCTTCAACACCACGCTCGTAAGTGCGTACAAAAATACTGTCTTCATCAACCGACTCTATAAAATTTACATTAATACCATTTTCCTTAAAGGCATTGCTGTAGCGTATCTCCCGGCCGGTTTCCACTACATCAATATCTTTTACATTGGTGGCAAATTTTACAAAATGCGGCGAGCCTGTATTCAATATAGCATAGGTAGAATGTTCTTCTACTTTTGTTACATCTTTCATTTTCAATCTTATTATTTTATCAATACCAATATCGCCATAATGTTCTCCGTCGGATGCAATAAAATGATAAGTACTTTTATGAATACCCATATGGTATGCAAATTTTACAAGGCATCTTCCACCGTTGCCACACATGCTGCTGGCATTGCCATCGGCATTAAAATATATCATTTCAAAATCGTATCCTTCTTTTTTCGACAGCATCATCAGGCCATCACCGCCAATACCAAAACGCCTGTCGCAAATATGCGCTATCTGTTTAACTGTTAAATCCAAATATTTATTATCCCTGTTATCCAGTATAATAAAATCGTTTCCTGTACCCTGGTATTTAAAAAATTCTACTTTCATTTTTATTTTATTGGCTTGAAATTATATGGAGTGTTTTTTTTATTAAATTTTCCACGGCCGCCGCACCATCTTTGCTAAACTCTTTTGAAATACGGTTAGCAACTATTGCACTTATTGAAAGGCAGTGATGCCCCAGCATATTGCCCAGGCCGTAAATTGCTGCAGTTTCCATTTCAAAATTAGTAATGCGGTGCTGCCCAAAATTAAATGAAGTAAGGTTATCTATTAATGAAGGGTTGGCTAAGCCTAACCGCAGCACACGGCCTTGCGGCCCGTAAAAGCCGGGGCAGGTAACGGTAATGCCATGATGAAAACCATCAACAAAATTTTTAATTAAAGCCGCACTGGCGCTGCTGATGCAGGGGTGTGCAAAATTATTATTTAATTGAGTTTGGGTAACAAATGACTGTACCAATTGTTTTTCTTCTTCGTTATTATTTATGCGATAAAAATTTAACAGGTTATCAATACCAAGGCCGTGCGTACTTACCACAAAACTATCTACCGGAATATCTATTTGTAAAGAACCCGATGTGCCAATTCTGATAATATTTAATTGCGTTAAATTTTCTTTTATGGTTCTTGTTTCAAAATCTATGTTCACTAAAGCATCCAGTTCGTTTAAAACAATATCAATATTATCGGTGCCTATGCCGGTACTTACCACTGTTATTCTTTTTTTATTAAGATAACCGGTATGGGTTACAAATTCCCTGTGTTGATTTTTTATTTCAACACTGTCAAAATGTTTGCTCACTTCGCCAACCCTGTCGGGGTCGCCAACAGTAATAATAGTGTTGCCAATTTCCTCGGGGCGGCAATCTAAATGATAAATAGCACCACGATTGTTGATGATAAGTTCTGATGGAGCAATGCTGTTCATAATGTTTTTTTAATAACCAATTGTAACAGGGTAATATTTTGCCTAAAAATACCCTATTTTTGCAACACTAAAAAAGGCTTTAGCTGCAGTTAGTTAATTATTTAAAAATGGTCCTTTGGCCGAGTGGCTAGGCAAAGCTCTGCAAAAGCTTCTACAGCGGTTCGAATCCGCTAGGGACCTCAAATAAAATCGCCCCAATGCTTACGGGGCGATTTTTAATTAAGCAAGATATGAATGCAAAAATTTTATCGTGGTCGGGCATGGCTGCATGTATTACTTTAATTGTTGCCTGCTTTTTACCCTGGACGTATTATGCCGATAGTAATATTGCCAATGAAACGGAAAGAACCTTTACCGGCTTTTTCAGTTACCAATATAAATATGGCCTGCCCGGAAGGTTTTTAGTTTTTTTTGCTGTACTAATTTTAATACTGATGATAGTGCCCAGGGTATGGGCCAAAAGGGTAAATCTTTTTTTAAGTGCTTTTACGCTGGCGTATGCTATTAAAAGTTATATACTTTTTACTTCCTGCTATAATGCTTATTGCCCCGAAAAAAAAGCGGGTATTTTTATCATGTTATTTTCCACGGTAGTAATAATGATTGCTGCTGTTTTTCCAAATATGAAAATTGTGGGCAACAATAATACCGGTGTTGTAAAATAGTTATTAGTAAATTTTATTGCTTTTTTACTTCTTTACTCCAGGCATCTTTTAAAGTAACGGTACGGTTAAATATCAAATTTTCTTTAGTAGCATCTTTATCCAGGCAAAAATAACCTTTGCGTAAAAACTGGTAACGGAGCTGCAAAGTTGCAGTTGCTAAAGAAGGTTCAATAAAGGCTTTTTTAATAATTTGTAAAGAATTTGGATTTATATTTTCTTTAAAATCGCCTTCTTCGGCAGCAGGATTTTCTGCTTTAAATAAACGGTCATACAATCTTACTTCGGCTTGTAGTGCATGTGCAGCGCTTACCCAGTGTATAGTTCCTTTAACCGAAATGCCGCTGTTATCGCTGCCGCTTTTTGTTTCGGGAAGATAAGTGCAATGAATTGCTGTAATATTTCCGCTCTCATCTTTTGTAAAGCTTTCGCATTGTACAATGTAAGCACTTTTTAAACGCACCATAGCACCCGGCGCTAAACGAAACCATTTTTTTGCAGCCACTTCCATAAAATCTTCCCGCTCTATCCACAACTCTTTACTAAAAGGAATGGTTCTGCTGCCCATCGTTTCATCGGGACCGTTTTCGCTTATCAAATCCTCAGTTTTACCATCTTCATAATTGGTAATAATTAATTTTACAGGATCTAAAACCGCCATTACCCTTAAGGCAGATTTGTTTAATTCTTCTCTTAAACAAAATTCAAGCAGGCTGATATCAATTAAATTTTCTCTTTTGGCTACGCCGATTTTATCACAGAATAAACGAATGCTTTCCGGTGTATATCCTTTTCTTCTAAAGCCGCTTAGTGTGGGCATTCTTGGGTCATCCCATCCCGTTACATATCCTTCGTTAACCAGCTCCAGTAATTTTCTTTTACTCATTACGGTGTAGGTCATGTTCAACCTTGCAAACTCGTATTGGTGCGATGGAAAAATATTTAATTTTTCAATACACCAATCGTACAGTTCACGATGAGGGATAAATTCTAAAGTGCAAATGCTATGGGTAATATTTTCAATACTGTCGCTTTGCCCATGTGCAAAATCGTACATCGGGTAAATGCACCATTTATCGCCGGTGCGGTGGTGGTGTGCATGTTTTATGCGGTATATAATAGGGTCTCTCATCAACATATTTACATGCGCCATATCAATTTTTGCACGTAAAACTTTTTCACCGTCTTTATATTTACCATCTTTCATTTCAGTAAATAAAGAAAGATTTTCTGCAGTAGTTCTGTTGCGGTACGGACTGTCTTTACCGGCTTCTGTTGGCGTTCCTTTAAGTGTGGCAATCTCTTCTGCTGATAATTCATCCACATAAGCCAATCCTTTTTTTATTAAGTCTACCGCAAATGCATACAGCTGCTCAAAATAATCTGATGCATAAAATTCGTTAGCCCAGTTAAAGCCCAGCCATTGTATATCTTCTTTAATACTGTCAACGTATTCGGTTTCTTCTGTTACAGGATTAGTATCATCAAAACGCAGGTTTGTTTTGCCACCATACTTTAATCCTAAACCAAAATTTAGGCAAATAGCTTTTGCATGACCAATATGCAGGTAGCCATTAGGCTCCGGCGGAAAACGGGTAAGAATGGATGGGTGTTTACCGTTTTTAAGATCGCCTTCAATAATTTCTTCTATAAAATTTAAACTCTTTTCTTCACTCATCTTTTTTATTTGAACCGCAAATTTAAGGAATCATGGTGTAGTAATGATAAGGAGAGTAAAAGTAGCACACTGTTTAAAAGACGGTTTCAAAAATTTGTTTCATAATTTTTTCAAAATAGCCCTGTTTTACTGTCGAAATTTTTGAGATTACTTCGTCAACAGAATACGATTGAATTAACTGGCATTTTACAAACGATTTTTTTGACAATGCTCGTGTAAGCATGTTATTGTCCAATTCAAAAGTAAAATCATCATTAATTGGATTTGAAGAAACCATTACTGCATAAAATATATCTTCAGTATTCAATACATTTTCGTTAGAAATTATAATTGCAGGATGTACTTTAAACTTGCCGTTAGGCAATTCATAATTTAACTCTACAATATCCCTTTGCTGCACTTTCATTACAGGTATTTTGCAATTGCTTTATTTTTCTTTTTAACAATTGCTTTTTTTATAGTTTCATGTTCCTGCAAAGCTGCGATAAGCGCTTTAGGTTTATTTCCGGAAGAAACTTTTTTTACAAAACTCATAGAAGAAAGTATTGAAGAAAGCTCCTTCGCTTTGGTGGTTGAATCTATCTCTACAATTAAAGTTTGCATTTTTTAAATTTTAATAAAGTTAACCATTTTACTTGTCCGATTTCCTAATGTATAACATTTGTTTTGACTTTTAAAACCAATGTATCCATGGTTATATTTTATTTTTTTTCGGAATCAGAATAATTTTTCTAAATAAAACCTATTTCATAAAAAAGCCTTTTTATTATTCAATACTAAATAATAAAAAGGCACGGCGGAATAAAATTTAAAATTTAAACCCTTCCCATCCTTTTTAAATGCATGGTATGCGAAGCCAATGCATGCCTCATTTTTCTGAACTCAATATATTTTACGCCGTACTCCAGGCAGGTTTGTTTAATTATTTTACTGATCTCAGGATAGTGTACATGCGAAATTTTTGGAAACAGGTGATGCTCTATCTGAAAATTTAATCCACCTACCAACCAGGAAATCAATTTATTTTTTGTAGCAAAATTTGCTGTGGTTTCTATTTGATGAATAGCCCATTCGTTTTCAATTTTATTTATATCTGCATCGGGTATGGGAAAAGCGGTTTCTTCAACAGTATGTGCCAATTGAAAAACTACACTTAATATTAATCCGGCAAGCATGGCAATTATTAAAAATCCCACCATCCATTGTACAAATCCCAAAAGCATAATGGGTAAAACGATCATCATAAAGTAATAACCCGCTTTAGCTGTCCAAAAAGCAAAATGCTCAAAAGCGCTCATTTTTTTAATAGGCACACTGCCTACTTTCTTTTTAAAATACTTAGTATAGTCAGTAGCAAAAACCCAGATGATTAATAATAACGTGTACAAAAACCAAACATAAATATGCTGGTAACGGTGTATTTTATATTTTTTTTGTGTAGCGCACATCCTTAGCATGGGCTTAATTTCAATATCATCATCCACCCCGTCAATATTGGTGTAAGTGTGGTGAATTATATTGTGTTTATTATTCCACATAATGGCACTTGCGCCCAAAGCATTTACAGAGAATGCTGCAATTTTATTCCAGAATTTACTGTTGCTGAAACTGCCGTGGCCACCATCGTGCATTACATTAAAACCAATAGCTGCAGTTAAGCCACCCATTAAAACACATTCTACAATGGCGATCCAGGTTGGAGGTGTAAAAAAAACAACATGCACATATAAAAAAATATAGGCTGCCCAAAAAAGTACTGCTTTAAAATACAAACCAAAATTACCGGTGGCCGGTTTTTGTGATTTTGTAAAATAGTCATTCACCCTTCTTTTTAATTCCTGGTGAAAAGTGGAGCCGGCTACATTTAAAAATTTTGGGGTTGCCATAGTAATATTTTTATTGAATTATGTATTATTTTTTATCAAGGCGTCAAAACTGTTAAAGCCTATCATTTTTTGGGTAATAAAACCTTCGGCATATTTTACACCGATCATTTTACCAAACCACTTATGCCTGTACACCACACTGTCTAAAAAATCTGGAGTGGAAATATAGGTTTGCGGCTCCTTACTCTCTGTATTATCCGCAGGATGCTGTGCATAAAACTGAGAAGTGTATGCTTTTATGGCCTCAATTTTTTGTTCAAAAACATGTGTAATGTCAATTACAAAATGGGGCTCTAAAAATTTATCCTGAATGTAATTGAAAACATATTTTGGTCGCCATGCTTCCTGTAATAACCCGTTTGCTGTTGTTTCAATCTTTTTTAACCCCGAAAGAAAAGCGGCATCTGCTACTAATTTTGCCGAACGTCCGTGATCGGGGTGTCGGTCGGATGGTGCATTGCATAAAATAATTTCAGGCTGGTATTTCCTTAATGCTGTAATAACCTTACGTTGATGAGCTTCGTCATTGGCAAAAAAACCATCGGCCATTTGTAAATTTTCTCTTGCTGAAATACCTAAAATTTTTGTTGCGGCGGCTGATTCCTCTGCTCTTGTGGCTGCAGTTCCTCTTGTACCTAATTCCCCTTGCGTAAGATCTACGATACCTGCTTTTTTTCCATTTAATTGTTCAACCAATAAAACCCCGGCACAACTTAATTCCACATCATCCGGATGAACACCAAAGGCTAATAAATCTAACTTCATTATTTATGCTAAAATTTCTGGCTGCAAGCTACACTTTTTTGGGGAGGTTTCAAGTAGTAATAAATTCAAAACTGTTGTAGTAATGCCAATTTGTAAATGGGTAAATGTGCGTAAGTCAGATTTTTTTTAAAAGGATATTTATGTTTTATCCTCCGTAACCGTACATTCGGCGCACTTCCTTTACAATTTTTTCTATATCTGCATCGTCACCTTCGGCCTGGTACGATTGTTTTAAATTGCTGCTGAAAAAAAATGCGACAGTTTGGTATAAACGGGCAGTGGCACCGCCTTTATATTCTTTTATTATTTCATAACAGTTATTCCCGGTTTCCCGGTTAATAAGCTTCATCAACACTTTGCCCTGGTAAACAGATAAATTAGTGAGCGGATCGGTAAACTCTTTTTTTAATTCCTTTTCTCTTGATTTGATATAATTTTTACGTTCAGTTTTATCTGTTACATTAGTTAATTTAAGATTGATATCATTTAAAACTGCACCAGCTCTTTTGGCATAAGGATAAGTTACATAAACGGCATTTCTCAACCTTGTCCATTTTGCATTTGCATTGCGCTGGGCCATGGTTAAGGGAGAAAGCACAGATACATTGGCCAGGGTTTTTGCTTCAATGGTATCGCCATTATAAATAACGGCACCTACAAAAACGGTATCGTAACCTGCGGTTTGCGCCAATGCAATATTATTTTTTGTTGAAATAAATAATACTAAAAGCAGTATAAAAAATTTAAATGATATGGAACTGTGGCGGATTTGCATTGAAGATAAAATTACTAAAGCATTTTTGTATTAATACTTGATAACGCTTAAAGTAACCATAAATTTTGTAATAAGACAGGTTTTGTTGAGGAAATGTTGCATCCATCCGGGTGACTCACCCTTTGGGGGTGAGTCACCCGGATGCAAAAAGCTTAAGAAAAGTTACAACCTCCTTGCCTTCAATCAAAACCTCTTTCAAAGCATCTTGCAGTGCACATCAATAAAATCCATTTGAGCAATCATTAAGCACTCCGGCGGGTGACTCACCCTTTGGGGGTGAGTCAC
>JAYURK010000107.1:0-13509 GCA_043756235.1 Ferruginibacter sp.
GGAAAAAGCAATGGAACATAAAATCTATGATAATGAGGAGATCAGAAATATGTTTACCGCACTGGGCGTAAAAATTGGTACACCAGAAGATCCTAAAGCACTGGATGTATCAAAACTGCGCTACCACAAATTGATTATAATGACCGATGCCGATGTGGATGGAAGCCATATAGCCACATTAATTCTAACTTTTATTTTCAGGTATATGAAAGAATTGGTGGAGCAGGGAAATGTGTACATTGCCCAGCCGCCACTGTATCTTGTAAAAAAAGGAAAAGAGCAGGAATATGCCTGGACGGATGAAGAACGCAAAGGATTAATACAATTATTTGGGCAGGGAAAAGATGAAAGTGTAAACACCCAGCGCTATAAAGGTTTAGGAGAAATGAATGCAGAGCAACTTTGGGAAACCACTATGAACCCTGCAACAAGAACCCTAAAACAGGTAACTATTGAAAGTGCTGCCGAAGCCGACCGTGTGTTTAGTATGTTGATGGGGGATGAAGTGCCACCACGCCGTGAATTTATAGAAACACATGCAAAATATGCTAAGATTGATGTGTAATTTATTGGGTGAGTCACCCCCAAAGGGTTACTCACCCAATAAAAAAACAAGCTATTTTTAAAAAGTTATTAAGATTTCTAATTACATAATTAAGTAAGATATAATGGGGGCTTTAAGCTCCCATTTTATTTGGAGCATTGTTCCGGCTATCCGCTGCAATCTTTTGCCCTGCCCTTAAAAGCCCTGCTGCAAAAGGATTTACGCTGCTATCCGGCAGCCTGTTAACGGCAATTTGTATACTCAACTTTTAAATTTCCCGGTTTATGTCCTTTGGCAAGGCAATTGCATATGCAGGTAGTAGTGTGGAAAATCAAGCAATTTTATACGGGCGGGTTTTGGTAAATCCGCTATTTTAAGTAGCTTGTAGCTTGAAGCACACTACTTCAACCCATATTTACTAACTATAAATTCAAAAAAAATGAGCAACATGATTACTGCCTATTGCATGAAAACCAAAGAAAAAAACGTTCCCATGCAGGATGCTAATATTACTAAAACTTCACGTGGCGGTTATATGGCACAAGGCCACGATGGTAAAGGCAACAAAATGACTACTATGCTAAGCGAAGCAAATGCTTTAAAAGCAATTGCAGATGGTGTAGCTAAAAAAGGATGGTAAAATATCCCCAAAAAATTATTTTAGTAATGCAAAGAGGCTGTTTTTTAAAACAGCCTCTTGCATTTGTGATTATTATTTTTACTGCTTTATTATTTTATTGCTGATATTGCCTTCGGCGGTATGTAAAATAACTGTGTATATACCAGGGGCAAAACTGCCTAATGCAATTACTGCTTTACCGTTTTGCAATTTTACATTTGCTGCAACCAACTGTCCGTTGGCATTGCTTACCGATATAGTACTGTTGTTTAAATATTGAGGTGCTGTGATGGTAACCTCGTTTGCTGTAACAGCGGGATAAACTTTTACAATACTGTTGCCACAACTTACATTTATATTTCTTGATGCAGTAACACTTGTTTTGCCATCAAGGTTTTCTGTAATCACCCTGTATATATTACTTCCGGTAACTGCTTTAGCATCTGTAAAAATATAATTAGACAGGTCGGTTAATTTTGGGCTGGATTCATAAACTGTTTCCCATTTATTATTGGTTAATCTTTGCAGATAATATTTTTTTACACTGCTCTCACTATTTGCCGACCATTTAATTACAACTTCACAATAAGAATTTACATAACCATTAAAGCTGTTTAGCACAATAGGTAATACCGATGCTTCTGACGCAAAAGTAAAAGGGCTGTAGCTGTTTACCAGTACACTGGTAACCGATCCGGTAACGGTGTTTCCAGTACCTGTACCACCTTCGCTAATCCAGCTGCTTCCGGTAAAATGGCCTACTCTTAAACCAGCAGGTATAGTATGGTTTAAAGCATTTCTGGCATCATTCCATTTTAAGGTAATATTAGCTGCAGATGTACCAGAGGTTCTGTCAAGCGTCCAGTATTCTTTATCAAACACACTTACTAACGGTGCCGTTGCGGTTAAAGAACTGTAGCTGGCCCCAAAATATTTACATTGAAAAACTGTTGATGACGTTAAGTTAGCAATATCCAAATCGGCTTTTAAAGTGCCATTACCAATAGGATACGTAAAATTGGTACTACCTTCTTTGGAACAGTAACCAATAATGTGTTTCGCATCAGTATAACCTGTATAAGTACTGTTGGCCCTGAAGTAAACATCTTGAGATGCAGTGCCGCTGGTTACCGTACCCGTTATAAAACTTAAATTTCCGCCAATGCCATCACCGATCTCTACCCTGTTTTGTAACACTATATTATCAACGTTATCTACTATCCAGTTAAAAGTTCTGAACGGGCTGCTGCCAGTAACATATTGGGTGCCGCCGCCATTGGTCCATAATTTACCGGTAATAATAGCCATGTTCACTTCATTATTAATTAAATCTTGCTTTACGTATAAGTTGCCGGCAATATTTTGAAGACCAGCACCTGTATTATTGTACATCGACCCTGTAATAAAAACGGTATCGGATGGAGCAGTTATAAAAAACGGGCCGGAGTTGTATAAGTTAGTTTGAGCGTTTAATGTATTGCCTACCATAAACAATCCCAAAAAATATAAAAGATATTTCATGTGGTTTTTTTAAAAAATTAAATTGAATTGTTCAAGTAATATTAATCGATAGAAACCCCTGCACTGGCATAACCGTTTACGCTCGTAACTAAAGAAATTCCTGCAGCAGTGGTTGAAAATACCAGTAAAAATCTTGATTGCGCTGTAACGGGAATTGATAAACCATTAAGTATACCGGCGCTGGTGGAACCTACACTTAAAGTACCAGTTAATGCAGGAGTAAGCGTAACAATTGCACCAGGTACCGGCGAAAATATATTACTGCTGATGCTGTTACTTTGGTAAAGCTGAGCATTAACAGTAACAGTTGTACCAATTAATGATAATGCTGCAGTGGTAGAAAAGAAAGCACTAACAGATTTAATAGTACCGTTTCTTGGCACTGTAAAACCAAAATTTATGTTTACACCTGTTCCACCTGTTATATCAATAGAACCAGCGGACAAGGCAATACCAGATAATGAATTACCAAAACCAACCATAGCGCCAGTACCTGCTAAGCCGCCAGCAACAGTTGTTAAGGTAACCGGTAAGCTTGATGCGTAAGGAATAATGGTGGAAGTATTAACATTAGGAACATTAATAGGATTAATACTGCGCCAGTTACCATTGCTGTACACAAATTCACCAGCCTGGCCGTTTGGTACAGTTATAGCATTTAAAATGCTGCCAAAACCACCAACAGTATTATTGTAAATGATTAAACGCTGCCCCGCATTGGGTGCCGCAGGTACCGATAAATTTATAGAACCGGTTGCAGTACCAATAAGTTGTACTAAAGAAGTGTTAGCGGGTACTGTTGCAGTATTGGAACTTACCGTAACCTGAGTTTCCCGGTTAGTGATAGCTCCGTTTACATCTAAAGTGGTTCCGGGAGTTGTAGTGCCAATACCCACCTGGGCAATAGAACAAACTGATTTTAATAAAAACAGGCATAGGATAATTCTTTTCATAGTGTAAGATTTGTGAATTTTAATAAATATGTTAATCTTTCATTGAAACGAGACAACTTTCTTTTTAATTGCACCAATTATGAAATGTAGCCATTTGTCTACAGCAACAAGGGTGTATTTTACCTTTTTCAATTAGATTTTGCTAATTCAGCTTTAAAATAATTTTGGATACCATAATTAGAATTATTTTTATGCTGTGATAAAAACAGGACTGCTACACATATTGAGTTTGATTATTTTTTTGGTATATAATCAAAATTTAGTTGCGCAATACACTGTAAATGGCAATGCCACTCAAATTGCCTGTAATGAATATATATTAACACCCGATGCCTTTACACAAAGCGGCTCTGTTTGGAATAATAATAAGATCAACCTTACCCAGTCATTTGAATTTAATTTTGATATTTATTTAGGTAATACCGATGACGGAGCCGATGGGATGGTATTTGTATTACAACCTATAAGTACCAGTGTGGGCACTACCGGTGGCGGACTAGGTTACGAAAATATTACTCCCGCAGTTGGTGTAACCATTGATACCTACCAAAATACTCCCAACAACGACCCTGCTTACGACCATATTGCCATACAGTTAAACGGTAATATCAACCATATCAGCACCAACAATATTGCCGGACCAGTTACCGCTTTAAGCGGCAGTAACGATATTGAAGATGGCATTTATCATTCCTTAAGAATTAAATGGGATGCTGTTAAAAAAACTTTGGAAGCTTACGTAGATGGCAACCTGAGGGTAAGCGTTGTAAAAGATTTTGTAACAGATATTTTTGCCGGAGATCCACTGGTATACTGGGGATTTACCGGCAGCACCGGCGGCAAAAAAAATTTACAAAAATTTCGGACTGCATTAAATCCTGCATTTACTTTTGCGCCTGCGCAAAAAAGATGCCTGAATGAACCTGTTACTTTTTACGACTCTACAGTTTCTTTTACCACCATTGCAAAATTTTACTGGGATTTTGGTGATGGCAGCCCGATAGATTCTGTAAATTTAAATCCCACACATACCTACATTACCCCAGGTAATTATATTGTTAAGCAAAAAGTAATTGGTGCCGATGGCTGCCAGGCCACCAACACACAAACAGTTTTAATAGGAAGCAACCCTGTGCCGGGGTTTAAAACAGATGATAACTGCGCTGTAAACAATATCAATTTTACAGATACTTCAAAAGTAAATTACGGCACCATTAATAATTGGTTTTGGAATTTTGATAATGGTACTACATCAACTTTGCAAAATCCTGCAACCAACTATTTAACCGGTGGAAATAAAACAGTAAAACTTGCAGTACAATCTGCCGAAGGTTGTGCATCCGATACTTTACAAAAGCTTATCCGTATTTATGAAAGGCCGGTACTGGATTTTACCTTTACCGATTCAGTATGTTTGGGTAGCACCACCAATTTTTTTGGAAAAGTAATTTCATCCAGCGATCCAGTAATTACCTGGGCCTGGAATTATGGCGATACTACAGCATTGGGTAATACTCAAAATGCTGTTCATCAATTTTTATATCCCGGTAATCATACTGTAATATTTTTAGCCAGCAGCAATGGCAGCGCTGGTTGTATGGGTCTGGTTACTAAAAATGTTTTTGTAGTAAATAAACCCACGGCCAATTTTACGAACAACAGTATTTGCCAAAGTGCTGCGGTAACTTTTTTTGATTCATCATTTACCACAGATGGTGTTGCCATAAACCAATGGAGGTGGAATTTGGGTAACGGCAGTTTTTCAACTCAAAAAAATCCGGTTACTGCATTTAACAGTGCTGGTAATTTTCCTGTAAGTCTTGTTGTACAAAATGCAAAATCATGCGCCTCCGATACCATAAAAAAAATTATTACCGTAAATGCAAAACCTGTTGCCAACTTCGGCTTTACTACACCGTTATGTAATGGTTTAGCGGTGCAGTTTTCCGATTCCTCCACAATTTCAGGGAGTACTATCGACAGGTGGTCGTGGATTTATAATAATGCTGAATTTAGTACCGAAAAAAATGCCAGCCGCAGTTTTACGGCCGGCATGCAAACTGTAAAGCTGGTTAGTACCGGCAGCGGCGGATGCGCAAGTGATACTGTTGCCAAAACATTTTTAATTACTGCAAGCCCCGATGTAACGATGAGTTTTAAAGATGCCTGCAAAAACACGGCTGTAAATTTTACGGCTGTTGATAACTCGGGTACTGTTACCCAATGGAAATGGGATTTTGGAGATGGTGCTGCAGCCAGTACAAAAGATGCCCAACATATTTATACCGCAAATGGAACGTACAAAGTAAAATTAACAGCAACCGCAGCAAACGGCTGCTTTACGGATTCGCTGCAAAAAGATATTATTATTTATGGCACCAATGCATTTGCAGGAAACGATACTATTGCTGCTGCCGGGCAGCCTGTACAGTTGAACGCAAGTGGTGGCATAAGTTACAGCTGGACGCCGGCTGCACTTTTAAATGACGCAACTATTTACAATCCTGTTACCAATCTTACTGCAACACAAACATTTTCACTAAAAGCTTTTACACCCGAAGGCTGTGAAAGTTATGATGATGTGACCGTTAAAATTTACAAAGGCCCCGATATTTATTTGCCCAATGCCTTTACCCCCAACGGCGATGGATTGAATGATATTTTTAAAGGCATACCTGTTGGGATAAAACAATTTAATTACCTGAAAATATTTAACCGCTGGGGCCAGCAAATATTTTACAATACTCATTATAACATAGGCTGGGATGGGATGTGGCAGGGCCAAAAACAAAACAGTGGTGTATATATTGTTATTGCTAACGGTGTAGATTTTAATGGGAATGCGGTTGTTAAAAAAGAAACTGTGATGCTGATTAGATAATACTCACTCCTCCAAAAAATCCAAATCTTTTCCAAAACTTTCTTTTGTAAAATATAAAGCGGTTATAGAAATAAGCATAACTCCAATGCCAATTATCCAGGCGCCTTTTAAATAACCGATATTTTCATAGCTTCTCAGGTAACTAAAAATTAAGAAGAGCAAAGGTGTAAAGCCTCTTACAAAATTAGTAATGGATGTAGATGCCGAGGCCCTTAAATTAGTACCAAATTGCTCTGCACTGGTAATAATATACAAAACCGAAATGCCCGAGCCAAAACCTAAGCCTGCGCAAATAAAATAAAACCATGCAGGCGAACTGTTGTGTTGCGTAAAAAACAACAAAATGAAAACTGTAAAAATAAAATAGAAAATATACAGCGCTTTTTTTCGGCTTTTTAATTTATGGCTTATCAAGCCTGCAGTAACATCGCCAAAGCCCAAACCAATGTATTGAAATAAAATAGCATTGCCTGGGGTAATGCCGTTAATGCCCATACGCTTTGCAAACTCATCAGCAAAAAAAATAAGTATGCCAATGCAATACCAAACCGGCATACCAATAAGCATCCCTTTGGCGTATTTAAAAAACCTTTCTTTGTTAGTAAAAAATTGTAAATAATTGCCCCGCTGCACATTGGTTTTTTCTAACGAAGCAAACATGGTGCTTTCTGTAACCGATACCCGTAAAGCCAGCAATGCTAAACCAATGCCGCCACCAATAAAATAAAGTGTGCGCCAGTCTGTAACCACTTTCGAAAGCAACGCTGCAGTAATGCCTCCTAACACACCGCAGGTGGCAATTATTGTTCCTGCCAAACCTCTTTTTTCTTTGGGTAAAATTTCTGCAGTTAATGTTATGCCTGCGCCCAGTTCGCCAGCTAATCCAATGCCAGCAATAAACCTGATGATGATGTATGTATTGATATCCTGTACAAACCCATTGGCAATATTTGCTATGGAATATAATAATATAGAACCGAATAAAACTTTTAACCTGCCAAATTTATCGCCGATTATGCCCCAGGCAATGCCACCAATTACCATCCCAATTAGTTGAATACTTATCGTTAATTCACCTTTAGATAAAATTTCGGCAGGTGATAAACCCAGCTCGGCAAAACTGCTTTTACGCACAATGCCAAACAACAACAAATCGAAAATATCTACAAAAAACCCCAGTGCAGCAACAATTACAGGAAGAGAGAGCAGGCCGTATTCTTTTTTAATCATGCAATTAAGTTATGGCAGCAATAAATTATGAGAAACAAATTTAAGCAGAAATACTTTCCCTCATCCGTTTTAAAAACAAATGCAAACTGTTCATTGTTTTCACCACTTCCACCACTAAAATTCCATTTTTACCAACCTGTTTAAGCTTTGCTTTGTTGGTGCCTTTTTGTAAAAATTGAAGGATGCCATTAAAAACATTGCTTTGAAAATACGGACTGTCGGGATTGCTTACAAAAAAACATTTTAATGTTTCGTTTTTTAAAAACATTTTTTCAAAGCCCAATTCAACTGCTAATTTTCTGCAGCGCACCGTGGTAAATAAATCCTCCACCTGCGGCGGTACAGGTCCAAAGCGGTCCGTCATTTCCTTATGAAAATCCTGCAGGTCTTTTTCATTGGCACAATTATCTAATCTGGAATATAATGAAAGTCTTTCGGTAATACTTTCTACATAACTGTCTGGGATAAGTATTTCCAGATCGGTATCAATGCTGCAATCACTAACAAAATCATCCTGCTGCTGAATTTCTTCTTTATACAGCTCTTTAAATTCTGTGCGTTTTAATTCACGTATGGCCTCGTCTAAAATTTTCTGGTACATTTCAAAACCAATTTCTGCAATAAAACCACTTTGCTCGCCACCAAGCATATTGCCTGCGCCACGTATGTCTAAATCTCTCATGGCAATTTGAAAACCACTGCCCAGGTCGCTGTATTGTTCTAAAGTAGATAAACGTTTTCGGCTATCCGGTGGTAACGTACTCAGCGGCGGTGCCAGTAAATAACAAAATGCTTTTTTATTACTTCTGCCTACTCTTCCTCTTAACTGATGCAGATCACTTAATCCAAATTGATGTGCATTATTTACAATGATGGTATTTACATTTGGAATATCCACACCACTCTCTACAATATTTGTACACACCAGCACATCATATTTTTTATCCATAAAGTCGAGGATAGTATCTTCCAGTTCGTCGCCATCCATTTGGCCATGGGCATAAGCAATACTGATGTCGGGGCAAAGGCCCTGTATCAATCCTTTCATTTCGGCAAGGCCATTAACCCTGTTATGTATAAAGAAAACCTGTCCGCCTCTTTCGGTTTCGTAATAAATAATATCCCGTATGGCATCTTCATTAAATACCATTACCTCGGTTTGTATGGGCTGGCGGTTTGGCGGTGGTGTGTTAATGATGCTCAGGTCTCTGGCGCCCATCAAACTAAACTGTAAAGTTCTTGGGATTGGGGTGGCCGTTAGTGTAAGCGAATCTACTGTTGCTCTTAACTGTTTTAATTTTTCTTTTGCAGCCACACCAAATTTTTGCTCCTCATCAATTATCATTATGCCTAAATCTTTAAACTTAACATCTTTGCTAAGCAATGCATGTGTACCAATGATGATATCAATTTTGCCTTCGGCTAATTTTGCAAGGGTTTCTTTTTTTTCTTTAGAAGATTTAAAGCGGTTGATAAAATCTACCGTAACCGGAAAATCTTTTAACCGTTCTCCAAAAGTTTTATAATGCTGATACGCTAAAATAGTTGTAGGCACTAATACCGCTGCCTGTTTACCATCGCAGCAACTTTTAAAAGCGGCACGTATGGCAATTTCTGTTTTACCAAAACCCACATCACCACAAACCAAACGGTCC
Source organism: Ferruginibacter sp. (assembly GCA_043756235.1). Taxonomy (GTDB): domain Bacteria; phylum Bacteroidota; class Bacteroidia; order Chitinophagales; family Chitinophagaceae; genus Ferruginibacter. The sequence continues at coordinate 9,404 of JAYURK010000107.1, forward strand.
ATTGGTGATGGCTTTTCCATATCACGTTTTACATCTTCTGTTGCTTTGCCCTGGTCGGGTGTGTCTTCATAAATAAAACTGGCTTCCAGTTCGGTTTGCATATAATTATCGGGGCTAAAGGCAAAGCCTTCCTGACTTTTTCTTTGTGCGTATAATTTTATTAAATCCGTTGCAATATCTTTTACCTGTTTTTTTGTTTTGTCTTTTAGTTTATTCCAAACATCACTGCCTAATTTATTCATTTTAGGAATGCTGCCTTCTTTGCCACTGTACTTTCCTATTTTATGCAGAGAAGAAATATTTACATACAACAGATCGCCATCTTTATATTGAATACGCACGGCTTCCTGCAAACGGCCATTGGCTTCAATTTTTTGTAAGCCGCTGTACACACCCACACCATGATCGATATGCGTTACATAATCTCCGGGTTGTAATTCTCTTAAAGTTTTTAAAGTAAGCGCTTTGTTTTTACTAAAGGCCTGCTTTACTTTATATTTATGGTAGCGTTGAAAAATTTGATGATCTGTATAACAAACCACTTTTAAATCATCATCAATAAACCCTTCGTGGATAGATGTTGGAACAGGAATAACATTTACCTCGGCTTTAAGGTCTGTAAAAATTACATGTAACCTTTCTAACTGTTTAGGATTTTCGGCAAATAAATAGATGTTGTATTTTTTTGCTTCGTACTCTTTTAGGTTTCTTATTAAAATTTCAAACTGGCGGTTAAAGGCCGGTTGCTCTTTTATTGAATATTGAATATTGAATATTGATTGTTGATTATTTTTCTGAAAAAAAGCTTTGCTTCCAAACTCTATAATATGCCGCAATTGTATTTGTTTTTCAATTGTATCAGCACTTACAAAGTCGTTTTCAGTAAAATCTTTTCTGTTTAAATTATCTTCTGTTTCTTCAACTTTAGTTTTTATTACAACCTCACTGTTCCAAATTTCAAAAGCTTCTTCTTCCAGTAAAATTTTTTCTTTTATAAAATTCCAGTCCGCACTCCATACCACTGCATTCTCCGGTAAAAATTCTAAAAAAGAAATTTTTTCACCAGTTTCGTTTTGTAAAATATCTACGTTGGGTATAATGTTTACCTGCAATAATTTTCTTTCGCTTAATTGAGTTTCGGGGTCAAAAATTCTTATGCTGTCCACTTCGTTACCAAACAATTCTATGCGGTATGGTTTTTCGTTTCCAAAACTATAAATGTCCAGTATGCCACCACGTACAGCAAACTGCCCCGGCTCGTAAACAAAATCAGTTCTTTCAAAACCATAATCCACAAATTTTGCTAAAATGCCATTTACATCCAATGTATCGCTTTGCTTTATCGAAATAATATTATCAGAAAGTGTTTTAGATAACACCACTTTTTCAAATAAAGCTTCGGGATAAGTAATGATGATATTCTTATTATTACCCCCCGCTAATCTTGTTAATGCTTCGGTACGCAGCATTACATGGCTGGGGTTAAGCAGGCTGTAATTTTTTTTATTTTTAAAAGAAGAAGGGAAATAAAAAAGGTTTAAAGCCCCGGTTAAATTTTCTAATGTGTTATGAAAATAAGCGGCTTCTTCAGCATCTTTTAAAATAATAACATGATTTAGCTGGCTGGCAGAAGGGTGATTAAAAACGGAGGTAATTATAAATTGCGATGCGCTGCCCTGCAAGCCCGATAAGTGAATGCGCTGCGGTTTAGACAAAGTGATGCCATCCACTATTTTAAAACAGCGGGGGTCATTTGCATAATCTTTCAACAGCACTTCCAAATTCATTGCGGCTGCAAATATAGGATACATTTTTCAGGGTGACTCACCCTTTGGGGGTGAGTCACCCTGAAAAATGTGATAATTGTGTAAGAAATTATATTTTGTATCTTTCTAACCAAAACTAATAAAATGGCAATTGAACCCTGGCGCACCGCAACAGTAATTAAAATTGAAAATGAAACCATCAATACAAAAAGATTTTGGTTGCAGGTGCCGGAGCTTGCAAGTTTTGATTATAAACCAGGCCAGTTTGTAACCCTGGATTTGCCCATTCACGAAAAGAAAAATAAACGCTGGCGCAGCTATTCTATCGCCAGCTGGCCCGATGGTACCAATATTTTTGAATTGGTGATTGTGTTGATGGAAGATGGTGCCGGCACGCCATATTTGTTTAATGAAGTAACAGTGGGCAGCGAAATATTATACCGTGGGGCACAGGGCGTTTTTATTTTACCCGAGGTACTGGATACGGATTATTATTTAATTTGTACCGGCACCGGCATTGCACCGTTTAGAAGTATGCTGCAGCATATTGCATTGCATAATTTGCCGCATAAAAACGTGTATTTAATTTTTGGTACCCGTAAAAAAGAAAATTTGTTGTATTACGACGAATTAAAAAATCTAACAGCAAATAATTCCGGCCTGCATTACATTCCGGTTTTATCAAGAGAAGATTGGGATGGCGAAAAAGGGTATGTGCACCAGGTGTATAAAAATTTAATAACAGCAAAAAAACAGGGCGATGCACTGCCACCTGCACATTTTTATTTATGCGGCTGGAAGAATATGATTGATGAAGCAAAAGCTACTATAACAGAATTGGGTTACGACAGAAAAGCTATTCACCAGGAATTGTATGGGTAACGGCCGGTGCCACCAATAATAATCCGGAGCAATTGAAAGTTGAAATTTATTTTATTATTTAATTTCACTATTGTCCGACTAAATTATAAATAAAAACGGGCAGTTCGTTAGAACCGCCCATATTAGTTAAGTTTGAGTTACCACACCTAAACTTTACTAATGAAAGATAAAGATAAAAGTTTTTCCGGACAGCCGATCTTATCACAAATATTAGATGTGATACCGAGTTGTTTGATCAATAAAGCGAATAGAAAATACCAGTCGAACCGGTATTATAAAAAGCTTACACTCCGGACTCATTTGGTAAGCCTATTGTATGGAGTGTTTAGTTATTGCAATGGTCTGCGGGAATTGTGTGAAGGCCTGTTGGGTTGTGAAGGTAAACTATCGCATTTGGGATTTGAAAAAGCCCCCGCCAGGAGTACACTTTCGGATGCAAATACTAACCGGAGTTTTTTGGTTTTTGCTATGATTTATGAAGAATTATTGAAGCAGTATCATAGTTTTATCTCGGACAGCCGGTTGAAGGGATTAAGTATAAGGAATTTAAAAGTGATTGATAGCAGCACCATCCAGTTGTTTAGTGAGATACTTCGTGGTGTTGGCCGCAACCCAGAAGATGGTTCAAAAAAGAAAGGTGGCATTAAAGTACATGCCATGATGGATGCCTTTAGTGGGGTTACAGAGTTTGTAAGGATGACTGAAGCCAGGGAGCATGACCGCAGGTTCCTGTATCACCTGAAACTTGCAGCCAACAGTTGGCTGGTGTTTGATAAAGCTTACACGGTGTATCACCAGTTTGCCAAATGGACGAATGAAACAATCTGGTTTGTTACCCGTATGAAAGACAATGCAGATTACCATGTAACCAAAGTGCTGATAGATAAAACAAAAAAGAAAAATGTGGCAGGTGTTTTAAAGGAGCAATACATTACATTGGCTGTAAAGCAAAATGGCATAGTGGTACAGCGCTTAAAACTAAGGCGCATCACTTTTAAAACCAGAGAAGGCAAAGTATATGTGTTTATCACCAATAACTTTACGCTGCCTGCATCACAGATAGCCACCATTTATAAAAACCGCTGGATGATAGAATTGTTGTTCAAACAAATAAAACAGAATTTTCCTTTGCGTTACTTTTGGGGTAACAGCACCAATGCTATTAAAATACAAGTATACGCTGTGTTGATTGCACAATTACTGATGGTGGTAATAAGAAAGAAAGCAGCAACAAAGAAGTCGTTTGCCAATATGATTACGGTGATACGGTTGCACCTGATGAGTTATGTGGGGTTAATGGAGTTTATAAAAGACAGCTATAAAGCATGGAGAAAAACACATAATGCCTCTTTTGCTTTTGCAACATAAAAAAGCAGGGGGTGCTACCCCCAATATTGAAACTGTAAATTTTTAGCCTGTAACCTTTTGTAATAAAGGGTTACAGCATTTTTTTACCCG
>JAYURK010000108.1:0-41753 GCA_043756235.1 Ferruginibacter sp.
AAGAGAAGGATTAGATTTACCCGAAGTAAGTTTGGTAGCTATTTTAGATGCGGATAAAGAAGGTTTTTTACGCAACGAAAGAAGCCTTACACAAACTGCAGGCCGTGCCGCAAGAAATGTAGATGGCCTGGTAATTTTTTATGCCGATGTAATGACGGAGAGCATGCAAAAAACTATTGACGAAACATACCGCCGCCGTGAAAAACAAATTGCTTATAACATTGAGCACAGCATCACCCCAACTACTATTATAAAAAATACGCAGCAAATTATGGCGCAGGGTTCGGTGCTGGATGTAAAAGGTTACGACCCTGCCAACCCTTATTCTATTAAACCCGATGAAGATATTATCAGCATTGCTGCCGAAGATGAAGTGGAATATAAAACCATTCCGCAAATGGAAAAAGGCATTGGCAAAATAAAAAAGCAAATGGAAAAAGCAGCAAAAGATTTGGATTTTATGGAAGCGGCAAGGTTGAGGGATGAGATGTTCAGGTTGCAGAAGGAGTTGGAGGGGATGAAGGGGTAGCTTGAAACTACTTTGTAGTTTTTTTTGCCACGGAAACACTGAGTCACAGAAAATACACTTCTGTGTTTCAGTGCCTCTGTGGTAAATATCTTTAAAAGAAATTGGAAGGGGTGAAGGGACAGATTGAAACTACTTTGTAGTTTTTGGTTTGCCACTGAAACACAGAGTCACAGAAAATACACTTCTGTGTTTCAGTGCCTCTGTGGCAAATATTTTTTCACGTAGTGAATAAAAATATCCTTGGCTATAAAACATCCTTTACCTCAATCGGCTCAGGCAATTTTTTAAAGATAAGAACCTGCAGAAAACACATTCAGGTTTTCAATTTTTGTATCTATTGCATTATAAGAATCGGTGCAATACATTTCATCCACATTTTTTAAATTGTACCCTTTACTAAAAATACCGTGGCTAACTACTAAAATAATTTTTTCGGCACCCAGCTTTTTTAATGCTGCTGCCACGCAGGTAAAAGTGCCGCCGCCATCGCAAATGTCATCTATAATAAAACAAATTTTTTGCTGCAGGTTTTCTTCAAAAACTTTAAAACCAGATAAAGCCCCGGTTTTTAAATCTCTTTCTTTCATGCATTCCACCACATCAATATTGCCAAGCGCTGCTGCTACTTTATAAATTTTCTTTAATGCGCCGGCATCGGGCGACACTAAACAAAATTTAGCGGCATCATCGCCGGCATTATTTTTTTTATAATGCTCCATCACATCTTTTACAAATTGATGATTAGTGATGCTGTATGCATTTTCAATTACTGCAGTAGAAACTTCGGAATGCGGATCGAAAATGCTTACTTTTTTAAACCCTGCAAGGTTAATAATATTACCAATAACTTTTAAAGAAAATGGTTCACCATCCAGCATCACCCTGTCCATACGAGCCGCCATAAGGTAACTTATTTTTAAAGCTATCTGTTCAAAGCCCAAATAAGTCAACGTATTTTTAACGAGTAAAATTAATAGCAAATCGTTGGCATTAGATATTCTGCTTATTATAACCAGCTCCTCATTTTTATCACATGTTTCGCAACTTGCAGTATCAATTTTTATATGCGGTTGCCCATCCGGAAAAAATAAGGTTGTAAATTTTATATCAGAAATATCAGGGTAAATTAAATTAAGTGTACACATTTTTTTTTATTTTTTAGTTTCTTCCTTTTTCACCTGGATATAAATTTTGGCAGGTTTCGCTTTGCCAGAATTGTTTAGTATCAATATCAATGGCCGAAAGTTTGCCTGTAAAAGCAGCGCCGGTATCAATATTCCAAACGTTGCAGGCTTGCATGGGAAACGTTACATCATAATACAAAGTTGGTGTATGCCCGATGTAAATTTCTTTAAACAACAATAATCTTTTAGGATATAATGTAGAATCCTTTGCTATTCTCTTATCCATTGTTCGAGCCACTTCCCACAGGGTTCTGTCCCACGAATAATTACTGGAATACATTTCGTTTTGCGGACCGTGCATTGATGAAAAACCGGCATGAATAAACAACCTGTTTTGTTCATCCACAAAATAATTTATCATTCGGTTGAAAAAATTTAAATGAATTCTCTTTTCTGCTTCGTGATATCCATCATAACTTACAATGGTCGGTTTGCCGCCATGCAATAACCAGGTTTTATCTGCCGTACCATCTCTCAGCCAATCTTGGCACCAAATATCGTGATTGCCTTTTATAAATTTACAGTCATAAATTTCGTTCAACTCCATAAGATAATTAATTACCTCTGCAGATTGAGACCAACCATCAACATAATCGCCTAAAAAAATTAAGCGGTCATTTTTTTCGAGCGGCAACATTGTAATGATTTGCTTTACTGCAACTGCTGCACCGTGTATATCACCTATTACAAAAGTTTTTGTTTTCACCAGTTAATTTTAAAATTCAATAAATGCTACATGCACATTATCAGTTAACCAAACGCCATTATCAGCAATATAAAACAAAAAACCCTGTTGCTGCATGGCAATGGTGTTAACTGTAAGTATTACCGGCTTTCCTCTTCTTGCACCCACTTTTTTAGCGGTATCAATATTTGTACTTAAATGCACATGCTGCCTGCTCATTTTTTGTAATCCATTTACTTTAATAACTTCCATAAATTGTGCAACAGTGCCATGGTATAATTTTTCCGGCGGTACAGTTGCAGTTAATGCTAAATCAATTGCAACAGAATGGCCCTGGTTTGCCCGTATTTTAGAAAGATCGTCTTTGAAGGAAAATCTTTTTTTATCGTTGGTAAAAACTATTTCTTCCAGCAAATCAAAATTTAATGCTATGCCGTGTGCAGTTGATTTTGCAATCAGTTCGTCCGTGTCTGCCCATCCGTTTTCATCAAGTTGTAAATTAATTTCTTGGGGCTTATGGCGCAGAACGAGGCTGAGGAATTTACTTATTTGTGTGTTGTTCATTTTATAAAATTTAGTTGTGCTGAAAATCTTTCACAAAGATTTTCTATATCAGTAATTCTGGCTGTATCCCAGTACCAGTTTTCAGGGAAAGATTCTTGCCCATAAATTAAACCTGCAATACCTCCAACAACTGCAGCAGTTGTATCAGTATCTCTGCCGAGATTAACTGCTTTCAATACTGCATCTTTATAAGAATTACTGTTTGATAAAACCCAAATAGAAGCTTCCAATGTATTAATAACATAGCCTCCGGAATTAATAGCATCTTCTTTTACTTCACCAATGTTACCAGATAGTACTCTTTCAAATATTTTGAATTCCGGTTCAGCAAAACCTTGTTTTTCCCAAAATGAAATGATCTCCTTACACATTTCTTTGTAAGCAAGGGGGAAATCTTTTCCTTCTATTATCGCCTCTATTATTTTATTGTAAATTAAACAAGCCATTGCTGCTCTGAAAGGTGGATGTGTTAGTGCTGACACCTCCCAAGTTTTTTGCCATTGCTCTTCAATTGGTTTTTGATACAAATAGAAAGATAAAGGCAGGATTCTCATTAATGATCCATTACCATTATCTTCTTCGCTTCCCATGTATTTTAATTCACTTAATTCGTTAATAGCATTTCTTTTTAAAATCTTATTTAATCTTTCAATTGAATGTGAAGTTGTAATGCCGATATCAAATACCCTTCCTCTCGCCGTCCATAAATTATTATATTTCCATCCAACAAAATTTTCAGCAATTTTTTGTAAGGAATAATTATCTGTCAGTGCATCTAACAAACAAAGTGTGAGAGAAGAATCATCTGACCATGTTCCTTTAGCCTGATTATGACTTCCCTGTGCAATCATATCTTTCGCAGGTCTTATCTTTAAAGTTTCTCTCGAATTAAATTCATAAGGCACACCTACTGCATCGGCAATAACTAAACCTAATATGGCATCCTTTATTTTATTTGTAGTAATCATTTTATTTAAAAGTATTTATCAATTTGATGGCGCCTAATATATTTTCATTCATCTCTTCCAACTCTCCGGAGGGTATCCAATATTCGTTATGTATTTCGCCGCCTACATTTTCTATATTATATTTTGAAAGAAAATTTGCAGGCAAATCAAAAGCCACCACATAACCAACACCATAAGCCGTCACATTCCATTCTTTTGAAATTTGGTTGGCATAAGCTTCGTTAGCTACCGGATAAAATATTGGCTGATCCGGTAAACGGGGTGGAAATTTTTTCCAGCCAGTTTGCTCAATCAAATTTAATTCAGCCTGGTTAACGGGGCGATATAATGTAACAACAACTGGCATCATGGTCAAATAAAAATTAAAATTTTCTTCATCATAACAAACAAAAATTATTTCTTTAATTGTTGTATTCTTATTTGCTTTTATAAAATCAATTACAGTATTTACTGCTATTGCTGCAGCCTTATCTTTTGGAAAATGATATATACCTGTACTGATATTTGGAAACGCAATGGATGTAAGTTTTTTACTTTCAGCCAATGCTAAACTATTACAGTAGCAATTTGCCAACAGTTTTTTCTTTTCTTCTTTATCGCCATTCCAAACCGGGCCAACAGTATGTATTACAAATTTTGCAGGTAAATTTCCTGCTGTGGTAATAACTGCTTCGCCTGTGTTACAACCGCCTTGTTTATTTCTTATAGCAATACATTCTTCCAAAATAGTTTTGCCGCCTGCCCGGTGAATGGCACCATCTACTCCGCCGCCACCTAATAAAGAACTGTTAGCTGCATTAACAATGGCATCAGTATTTATTTTGGTGATATCGCCTTTTATTAAATTTATTTTCACCGGTAAAATTTTAGTTGGTTTTAATTTTCAACTTTTCATTTAATTTTTCGTCATTAAAAACTAATGGCTTTTCTAAAGGAACAGTTAATTTTTCAAGTTCCCTGTTTTTTACATACTAATATTGTTCGTTCACAAAATCACTGATGTCCTCAATAAAAATAATATCCTCAGTGGCAAATGATTTTACAAATTCATTTCTCAATCCAATTTGTATGGCCCTTCTTTCCAGTTTTTCGCCGTATGGATTATGATCAGGGTCCCATTGTAAACGCACTGCAGATAACGCAACCTGTTCCCTCCAGGTTTCTTCCGTAATTCCTAAATCTTTATTGTAAGATGAATAGACTGCATGTTGTAAATAATTTTCGAAAGCAATTATTTTTAAATGAATTGCCAATACTATTTCCTGCCCTTCTTTTGTTCCCCAGCCATTTCTGTACATCATCCAAAGAAAGTTCGACTTTATCCAAGTCATCCTTTCAAAACTAAATGCCCCTCCAAAAAATTGATTTTTCACTGCAAAAGATCCAATTTCTTTTTTGTAAGATTGTTAAACAACAATTTCCTTATCGTTGTATTGCGCCATTATGTGATAACCCTTTTGTGGCCATTGTTTATTTTGTTCTGTATAATTTTGTAATTCGATTTTCATTTTTTATAAATTTTCTTTTACGCTTTTTCTTATTTCTTCCAAACTAACATCAACTAATAATTTACCATCTTTAAAAACTGTTTTTAATTCCCCCTGTTGTTCTTGTTGCCAGGTACATTCATCTTTGTATTCTAATTTACCGGTGGTTTTATTTTTGTGCACCGCTATTAATCCTTTGGCCGATTTTTTTGTTCCATCATCAGTTTTTGGATCTTTAAATATTGCCCTTCCTTCTCCGTTTACTTCGCCATAAGTTGCCTTCATGGCAAAACCAAAAGTATCACGTGTTACATATTCGTAAGTAAATGAACCGAGGCCAAGCACTACATTATAACTGCAAAACCCTTTTTGTTTTAAGCCTTCTAAAATATCGTGTTGTCTTTCTAAAGTAATACCATCACCATAAATTAAACCAATATGTGCATCTAATAATTTAAAGCCTTTATCAGTGATGGTGCCGCCAAATATTTCCCACATACATTCTATAGCACCTTTGTATGCAGGGCTTCCGGCTTCGGCTTCATTATCACCAATAATTATTTTTACGGGGTCGCCGCTGTCGGGGCGTATTACTACTTTACCCGCTCTTGCCATAATTTTTTGTTTTAACTGAGGTAAATATTCCGTTATTACTTTCCAAAAATCCCAGGTGTCAGAAACTATTGATACAATACCTTTTGGATAAATAACATTGATCAGTCTTTCAAAAGTTTCAATTTCATTATCCTGTGTACCCATACACATAACACTGTGTTCTGTTGCCGGTACTGAGCCGCCAATTAATTCTTTTTCGCAATCGGCATTATAATAATATTCTAAAAAATCAATGGCAGGGATAGTATCTGTTCCGGCAAAACTTAGCAAATGCCCGGCGCCGCTCATCAAGGCATCTTCAATGCCACTCATACCCCTGAAAGAAAAATCGTGGCCCTGCCAGGGGATAAAACTATCATCGGCACCAACGGTTTCATTTGCATATTTAGTAAATGCTTTTGCGTATTGAAAAGCCGTGGTGGCTGATGTTACGGGTTTCCACAGTATTGCACTCATTAAAGTTTCCAGCATATTGGTTAACCAAAAAAATTCGGGCTGTGTATTTTTTATGGTAAGCACCGGCACTCTCATGGGCACTAAACTTCCTTCTGCCAGTGCTTTTATTTCTAAAGGCAAATACCCCAAATCATGCAGGGCTTCAATATGATCGTAGGTAATGGCATCTTTTCCTAAATAACTTTCTATTCGTCGTTTATATTTTTCAAGTACCGTTTTTTTATCTGCTTTAAAAAAATTATCGTTAAACTGTTCTATTAAATATTCTTTTATAAAATATTGCAGCCCAAAAAATATTATTTCATTTACGGTTTCATTTCTGGCTTTACGTGGTGTAAGGTTACTGTACACTAAAGTTGTGCCATCGGGGTATTGAAATTTATGGCCTACTTTGTAACCATCTTTTAATAACAAGGGTAAAACTTTCATAACGTTTTTTAAATTTTAAATTGATATCCTTCCTTTAATAATTTTTTATATTGCTGATCATCAAATTCAAATAATTCCGGCGCCCTGTTTTTTAGTCCCGTTCTTTTGGCTCCTGTTGCTTTTATCACTTTACTTTCCAGCATGCGCTTTCTAAAATTTCTTTTATCAATGGTTCTTTCTAAAATGGCTTCGTATAAAAGCTGCATTTCGGTAAGTGTAAATTGTTTTTCCAGCAATTCAAAACCTATGGGCTGATAAGCAACTTTTGCTTTTAACCTGTTTAGTGCGGCCTTAATTATTTCTTTATGATCGAACCCGGTTTTAGGAATTTTACCGGCACCAAACCATTTTATATCATTTGCCGCATCGCCTAAAACCAAATTAAAAAATTTTGGGTTTACCAATGTGTAATAAGCAATAGAAATTACCCGGCCTCTCGGATCTCTGTGCACATCGGTAAAAGTGTACAACTGCTCTAAAAAAAGATTATGTAAACCCGTCTTTTGTTTTAAAATTCTTTGTGCACAGGCTTCGGCTGTTTCATCCAAAAACAAGAACCCGCCGGGCAAAGTCCACATATTTTTAAACGGTACCTCTTTCCTGTTGATTAATAAAAGAGAAATTGCATTGCCATCATAACCAAAAACTACGCAATCAATAGTAACTGAAGGGCGGGGAAATTTTTGGAGTTCGTTCATTTACTTAGTGTTATTAAAACACTAAGTAACAACGAAAAAATTTATTGTCCAAATATTTTTGCTTTTACATTTAACATCTGTCTTTTTTTTTAAATAATTACACCTTTAAAATATCCCCCCAATCGCTTGCATTTTTCTGCCGTATTTTATAATTTGTAAAGCTGTTTTCACCTTAAACTTTATTAACTATGAGCACAATGCAATCAACCACCGTTACGCACCGCCGTGGCTTTTTAGGAGCCGTTGCAAAAGGCGCTGCTGTTGTTGGCCTTAGTGGCCTGTTACCTGTACAAAATCTACAGGCTGCCCCAACAAATGATGACAAAATATTTAGCCAGGGTATTGATGATGCCGACAAATGGTTTGACCGTATTAAAGGTAAACACCGCATTGTTTACGATGCTACCCAGCCTCACGAAATTTATCCTTTTGCCTGGCCCAAAGTTTTTTTATTAACCAACCAGGCCACCGGCACACCGGCCAGCGATTGCGGCGTAGTGGTGGTATTAAGGCATTCCGGCATTGGCTATGCTTTTGAAGACAGGCTTTGGGAGAAATACAAATTTGGAGAACTGTTTAATGCCATCGATCCAAAAACAAAAGCCCCGGCTTTACGCAACCCATTTTGGAAACCCGCTGCCGGAGATTTTAAAGTACCCGGCATTGGCGAAGTGGCCATTGGGATCAACGACTTGCAGGCTGATGGTGTTATGTTTTGCCTTTGCGAAATGGCCATTACCGTTTTTAGCGCTACCGCGGCGCAAAAGATGGGCTTGGATGCAGAAGAAGTAAAAAAAGACTGGAAAAGCGGATTGTTACCAGGCATTCAGCCCGTGCCTTCTGGTGTTTGGGCAATTGGCAGGGCGCAAGAACATAAGTGCGCCTATTGCTTTGCTGGCTGATATTTTTTTGCGTAGGCCCAAAAATTAAATTGGGCTTACGCTTTTATAAATTGTTCTTATAAATTTCCACCCCTCCCTTTTCTTCATAAGCAATTCTCTGCTAAATTTTTTCATTTGATGTTTTCATTTTAACAGCAAAAAAATTGGTACGCATTGTGCAGTTCACAAAACTATTATGGTTGGGTTGCAATATTATTATTGCATGACTGTAATAAAATTTATTAACCTGATAAATATTTAATTATGCAATGGTTGGGCAGAAGAGGCAGTTCAAATGTAGAAGATCGCCGTGGATTTTCTGGCGGCGGTATGGCGGCAGGTGGCGGTGTAATTGGTGTAATCATTTATCTTATTTATTCTTTTTTAGGTGGAGGAGAAGTTGACCCTGCCCAGGTGCGGCAACTGGCCCCACAAGCCAATGAAAGGGCGCTCACACCCGAAGAACAAAAAGCTGATGACGACAGGGCGCAATTTGTAAAAGTTGTATTGGCCGAAACCGAAGATGTATGGAATAAAATTTTTGCAGATAACGGCAAACAATACAGCGAACCAACACTGGTATTATTCCGCGATGGTGTAGCCTCTGCCTGTGGAAATGCCAGTTCTGCCTCGGGACCTTTTTATTGCCCGGGCGATAATAAATTATATATAGATCTTTCTTTTTACCAGGATTTGCAAAACAGGTTTAATGCCCCCGGCGATTTTGCTATGGCTTATGTAGTAGCGCACGAAGTGGGCCATCACATACAAAACCTGAACGGTACTGCTGCAAAAATGGCGAGACTCCGTCAGCAATCCAGCGAGGCCGAAGCCAACCGCTATTCGGTAATGATGGAATTACAGGCCGATTTTTATGCCGGTGTTTGGGCGCATTACGCCGATAAGGTGAAGAACATTTTGGATAAAGGCGACATTGACGAAGCATTAAATGCCGCTAATGCCATTGGCGACGACCGCTTGCAAAAACAAGCCACCGGCGAAATAGTACCCGATGCTTTTACACACGGCACTTCGGCACAACGCATGTACTGGTTTAAAAAAGGTTATCAAAGCGGCGACATTAGCCAGGGTGATACTTTTAATTCCCCCGATCTGTAAAATATTGCCTGCAATATTCATTAGGTGAGTATTTTATTCCACACCATTAATAAAGTGATTTTATTTTAATCAACAAAATTTGGCAGCACCAGGCTTTTTTTGCAATGCTTGCATTTCTTAAAAAAATTGCTATCTTACTACCCCGTTAGTTAAAACATAAATCATGACAACAATTGCTTTGTACAATCTTAAAGGTGGTGTGGGTAAAACTGCCAGCTGTGTAAATTTTGCTTACCTGGCCGCAGCCGATGGTTTTAAAACTCTTTTGTGGGATATTGATCCACAGGGTTCTTCTACATTTTATTATAAGGCCAAACCCAAAACGCATCCCGGCATAAAAAAATTAATCACTAAAGATGTACTTTTAGAAAGTGTTATCATGAGTACCGATTTTGAACTGCTCGATGTAATACCTGCTGATAACAACACCCGTAGTTTTGATATTATGCTGGAAGAGATGAAAGGCAATAAAAACCGGCTTAAAGGTGTGTTGAAACAATTGGAAAAAGAATACGATTTTGTTTTTATTGATTGTCACCCCGGCTTTAGTGCCCTTAGCGAAAATATTTTTAATGCGGCAGATATTGTGCTGATGCCCGTTATTCCTACTACCCTTTCTATACGTACTTATAATATGGTAAAAGATTATTTTAAAGAAAAGGAATTAGACATTAGCAAGATGATGTGCTTTTTTACCATGGCGGACCTGCGCAAAAATATGCACAACGAAATAATGCAGGAGTTGTATAAAGACAAACGCTTTTTTCAAAACTATATCCCTTATTTATCTGATGTAGAAAAAATGGGCATACATAAAGCCCCCATTATGGAATTTGCCAACAGCAGCTATGCGGCTAAATGCTACCGGGAGCTGTGGATAGAAATAAAAGAAGGCGTGCTGGAATAAAAAACTTACGGAATAAAATAAGCTTTTATAACCCTGTGCTGCAAAACTGTACCGCTTGATGGATCTTCAATCAGGGCTTCAACTAAGCCAACACCTCTTGCATAATAATAATCAGATGTATTGGTAAGAAAAAATCCAAACCCGGGTAAATCAATACCCGTTTCTACATATACATGTATTACATCTGCAAAAACTTGTCCGTTTAATGTGCGGCTTATGCCTTTTGCTTTTATAGTACTGGTGTACAAAACCTGCTGACCTGTACCGTTATCAATAGTATCCGTCCATGACCCGTTTACAGCAAGATTTGCTTTAAGCATGGTTAAATCAATTTTATTTACAGTGGTACCGCCAGCTCCAATTGGGTTGTAAGCAATTACCCGTGATATACCATTATTACAATTAACATAACTGAATGCCTGCGCTGCCGGCGATAAAAACTTTTTAAAACTAAGGCTGCTGATTGTGGTATCTTTTATAAACCTCAAAGTATCTGTTGCAATTTGTGCATTGCCCAGTAAGGTATCATTATAGGTGTACCAGGTACCATCGCACATAGGGATGTAAATACAATCTTTACAAGCAACTAATCCGCTACCGGCTCCACCGCCACCCGTACTTTTTTCCAGGCTCACCTCCTTTTGACAGCTGATTAAAAAAATGGCAAGAAATGCAATAGAGAAAATGCTTGTTTTCATGTAACGATTTTTAGTTTTTGGTACTACCCTTGCATAATATACTTTTAAAACCAGGGTGGTAAGCTGTAAGTATTTAAAATTAGTTTTTCAAAAAATTGCTAAGCCAGTTTATTTTACCTGTTTTTAATAAAACATTTTACAGATGCTTATTTTAAAATGCAGATAACTTATTTTTACAAAGCCTGCACAAATATAATATTTAAAACAAATGAAAAGAGCATTAACTTCCTGGTTTAGCCCCGCCTTACAAAAAGAAATGCCTGTAGCTACCTACGGCGATTATGGCTTTGCTTTATTGCTGGTACCCACTGCTGCTGCTGATTATTTAGAATACGAGCGCTTTCAGCTGATGGATACCCTGGCGCCATATATTAACGCCGGAAAAGTAAAAGTATTTTCTGTAAACAGTATTAATAACGAAAGCTGGCTGAATACTGAAATGCAGGGCGAACACAAGGCTATACGGCATAACCAGTTTAACCAATATATTTTTAACGAAGTAATTCCTTTTATAAAAAACAGTACCTCGGCCGAAACCCCCATCATTACATGTGGTGCATCTTTTGGTGCCCTGCACAGCATGAACCTTTTTTTAAAACGCCCCGATTTAATTAATGGTGTAATTGCCATGAGTGGTGTGTATGATCTTACTGAATATACCAAAGGCTTTTATGATGAGCAGGTGTATTTTAATTCGCCGGTACACTACATGCCTAACCTGAATGAGCATGCGGTGTTAGAGCAAATACGAAGCAGCAATCACATCCATATCCTCAGCGGCAGTGGCGATTACGAAGATCCTGGTGCTTCCGGAACATTTGCAGCATTACTGTACAGTAAAGGCATTAATTACGAGCTGGATGTTTGGGGTACCGATTGGAAACACGACTGGCCCACCTGGCGTGCCATGCTGCCGGCTTATCTGGAAACAAGGTTTTAATTTTTCCACCTTTACAATAAAATGATGGTTTTGGTGTTATATTCAGGATGTCCTAAATAAATCCTGAACTGATGAAAAAACCTTTACTACTGTTTGCACTTAAGTGCTGCGTTATTATTTATTTTGCCGCCTGCACCAATATTCAAAAATTAGCAGATTCAAAATCGGTATCACAACTGGTAACCAAGGGTAACTGGCAGGTAAACTGTTTCAGCAATACCACTATCGATAATGCCTGCGATTTTAGAGGTTATACTTTTTCTTTTGATGCAGCCGGTAACGTTAGCGCAGTAAAAGAGGGAGAAAAATTCATCGGCAACTGGATGGAAAATAATATCACTAAAAAAATCACCATTCATTTTACAGCTGGTAATGCCGTACTTAACGAGTTAAACGATTACTGGAATATTACTTCCATCACCAATGCCGGAATAAGTTTTGAAAAAACAAACGAAAAAGAAACAGAGAAATTTTACATTACCGCTTTATAAAAATATTTTTTGTAACCCCCACACATTTGCCGCTTTTTAAAACAAGCGGCTTTTTTATTTTTATGGTGTTGATTGGCAAAGGCAATTGTTTTACTTTTACGCCATGCAAAAAAAATTATTTTTATTAGATGCCTTTGCGCTGGTATTCCGGGCTTATTATGCATTAATACGTAACCCACGTATTACAAGTAAAGGTAGAAATACCAATGCACAATTTGGTTTTACCAATACATTAATTGATTTAATAAAAAACCAAAACCCCACACATATGGCCGTGTGTTTTGATACGCATGCACCCACTGAACGCCATACCGATTTTGCAGATTATAAAGCCAACCGGCAAGAAACACCAGAAGATATTTTATCGGCTGTGCCGGATATAAAAAAAATTATTGAAGGTTTTAATATACCGGTGATTGGTATTGATGGTTACGAAGCCGACGATGTAATTGGCGCATTGGCAAAGCAGGCAGAAAAAGAAGGCTATGAAGTTTTTATGGTAACCCCTGATAAAGATTATGGCCAGCTGGTTAGCGAAAATATTAAAATTTACAAACCACCGTACCAGGGCGGTACTATCGAAATAATGGGGCCTAAAGAAGTTTGTGCAAAATGGGGCATAAAAAACGTAAGCCAGGTAATTGATATTTTAGGGTTGATGGGTGATGCGGTTGATAATATCCCGGGAATTAAAGGGGTGGGAGAAAAAACGGCTGCAAAACTTTTAGCCGAATATGAAACGCTGGAAAATATTTTAGATAATGCCGAAAAAATAAAGGGCTCTATTGGCGAAAAAGTAAGGGCAGGAAAAGAGCTTGCGGTAATGAGTAAAAAATTAGCTACCATCATTACCAATGTACCCACTGCCGAATTTCATGAAGAAAATTTCCGCATTAAAGAAATGGACAAAGAAGCATTAAAAGAAATTTTTGAACAACTGGAATTTAAAACTTTAGGTAAAAGAATTTTAGGAGATGATATAAATGTAACTGCAGAAGTATGGAACCATACTAACACTGCAACTCCTAAAACGCAGAAAGCAGCCGCACCAACAGCACAAATGGATTTATTTGGAAACGTTATTGAGCAGCCGCAACAAACCCCGGCGGCGACTCAAAGCCCCGGCGGCGGTTTGGAAGAGGGTAACGTAACTGCCGACAAGAATATCAATAACACTCCACACCATTACATTCTTGCAAACACTGATGAACTAATAAACCAATTAATCAATAAACTAATTAACCAACCTGAAATTTGTTTTGATACCGAAACCACAGGCATTGATGCCAACGATGCTGAATTAGTAGGTTTAAGTTTTTCAATTAAACCAACCGAAGGTTATTATGTGCCCTGCCCTGCAAATAGAGAAGACTGCATTAAATTATTAAACAACTTTAAAGAAATATTCAGCAACCAAAAAATTACATGGGTGGGGCAAAATTTAAAGTATGATATGCTGATGTTGAAATGGTATGGCTTTGAACTGGCAGGAAACATTTTTGATACCATGCTGGCACATTACGTAATTGAACCCGATGGTAAAAGAAATATGGACGCTTTAAGTGCAAAATATTTAGGCTACGAGCCGGTACATATTGAAGAATTAATTGGCAAAAAAGGCAAAGGCCAGGGCACCATGAGAGATGTGGAAGTTGAAAAAATAAAAGATTACGCCGCCGAAGATGCAGACATTACGTTGCAGTTAAAAAATATTTTTCTCCCCCAGTTAAAAACAAAAGAGGTAGAAAAAGTTTTTTACGAAGTAGAAAACCCATTGGTAAAAGTATTAACTGCCATGGAGTTTGAAGGTATAAGAATTGATGAACAATTTTTAAATGATTACAGTAAAGAACTGGAAAGAGAAGCAAAAATTGCAGAAGAAAGTGTGTACACCCAAGCTGGTGTTCGTTTTAATTTAGCCAGCCCTAAGCAACTGGGCGAAGTGTTGTTTGATAAACTGCAATTAGATCCCAAAGCAAAAAAAACAAAAACCGGTCAATATGCTACCGGCGAAGACGTGTTATTAAAACTGGCAGCCCAAAATAAAATTGTAGATGATATTTTAATTTTCAGGGAGTACACTAAATTAAAATCTACTTATGTAGATGCGCTGCCACTGATGATAAATAAAAAAACCGGCCGTGTGCATACCTCATATGCACAAGCCGTTGCAGTAACGGGAAGGCTTAGCAGCAATAATCCCAACCTGCAAAATATTCCGGTGCGTACGGACAGAGGACGGGAAATAAGAAAAGCTTTTATCCCCCGGGATAAAGATCATGTGTTAATCTCGGCAGATTATTCTCAAATTGAATTACGCATTGTTGCGGCTATAAGCGGCGATGTAAATATGTGTGAGGCGTTTACCACCGGCAAAGATATTCATACCGCTACTGCAGCTAAAGTTTTTAATGTAGAAGAAAAAGATGTAACTAAAGAAATGCGTTACAAAGCAAAGAGCGTAAACTTTGGAATTATTTACGGCCAGGGTGCATTTGGTTTGGCAGAAAATTTAAGTATCAGTCGGTCGGAGGCAAAAGAAATTATTGATAATTATAAAAAGCAGTTTCCCAATATTCAAAAGTATATGGACGACACCATCAACTTTGCAAAAGAGAATGGTTATGTAGAAACTTTGATGGGCCGCAAGCGATGGCTAAAAGATATTAACTCCGCCAATTTTACGGTACGTGGTTTTGCAGAAAGAAATGCCATTAACTCTCCTATACAAGGCAGCGCTGCAGATATGATAAAACTGGCCATGATAAAAATTCACCACGAATTCAATAAACAAAATTTTAAAAGTAAAATGTTATTACAGGTGCATGATGAATTGGTATTTGATGCACACCGCAGCGAAATTGAAATTATTAAACCGGTAATTTTAAATTGTATGCAAACAGCATTGGCATTGCCCAATGGCGTACCCACCGATGCAGAAATTGGTATGGGAGAAAATTGGTTGATGGCACATTAGTTTTTCGCCGGGTGAGTCACCCTTTGGGGGTGACTCACCCAGTGAAAAAAGACTTTAGGCTTATGAAGAAAATTAGAATGGATCAAAATGGATTGATGGCGTTTTCAATTATTCGCAGGGTGAGTCATCCTTTGGGGGTGACTCACCCCGTGCAAACAGCATTGCTAATGCACAATGGCGTAACTGCAGATGAAGAAATTAGAACGGGAGAAAATGAGTTGATAGAGAATTGGTTTTTACTGGGTGACTCACCCCAAAAGGGTGAGTCACCCAGTAAAAACCGGCAATTGGTAACAAAGTAAAATCTTTTAAATGCCTACACCAGCAATTTTAAAATCATCTTTTATTAGTGACCATTATTACCATTTTGTTTGCAAAAGCATTGATGGCATTTTGCTATTTCCGGGCGTCGAAGATTACAAAATTTTTAAGGACCGGTTTAAAAAATTTACAGATGAATTTTTAGAAATATGGAGTTATTGCTTTTTGCCAAATCATACACATCAAATCGTAAAGATTAAATCAATAGAAACTATTAAGAACTGTATAGATAAATTTCCATTAGAAAATAAAACAAAAACTATGCTTGCATTTTTAGATGATTGCACAAATGAAATGGCACTCGATAAAATGATAGACAGGCAGATGAATAGTTTTTTAGTTTCATATGCCAATTATTATAACAATAAATATAACAGACAAGGCGGGCTTTTTCAAAAACCATTTAAAAGGATAGCTATTACAGACGATTCACATTTACAACAAGCTATTATCTACACACATGCCAATGCTCAAAAACACGGCCTGGTAAATGATTTTCAGCAATATCCTTTTTCTTCTTACGCAGAAATTATTAAGGATAACAATTATTACACAAACTCAAAAAATGTGGTTGCTTTTTTTGGAGGCGTAGAAAAGTTTACTGAAATTCATAATGCCCAGGTTGCATATTATTATCAAAATAGTTGGCCAAATTCAAAACTTGAATAATTAATTAGTTGAGCCAGTAGAAGAGTAGTTAATTTGAGTAAACATTAGTTGATGGCGCGGTGAGCTATTCGCAGGGTGAGTCACCCTTTGGGGGTGACTCACCCGATAAAAAAGTGCAATCATCATTAAACAATGGTTAAGGAAAAAACAGTTGGTTTAGGAGAAAATTAATTGATGGCGCAGTAGGTTATTCGCAGGGTGAGTTGCAGGGTGAGTTGCAGGGAGAGTCACCCTTTGGGGGTGACTCTCCCGATAAAAAAGTGCAATCATCATTAAGCAATGGCGAAGCAAAAACAGTTGGTTTGGGAGAAAATTAATTGATGGCGCAGTAGGTGGGTTGCGGGGTGAGTCACCCCCAAAGGGTGACTCACCCCGCAATTAATTATTCCTTTTCCTCGTTCCAGTTTTGATACAACAAGTCAAAATAAATATTTTCTTCCGCGGTAATTACACCATCGGCTTTAATTAAAAACAGGGCAAACTGCAATAATTCCATTCTTTCTTTTTGGGTGGAGTTGCTGTAAAAAATATCCAGCTGCTGCTGAAAATGCGCCGGAAAATCTTCATTTTTTAAAGTGCTTAAAATTTCCGTTTCGCTATCTAAATTTTCTTTAGTATTAAATTCATTTTCCAGCCACTCTTTAATAATAATCTCTTCCTTTATATTTAATGTACCATCAATTATGGTTAACACCATCAGTATATGATAACCTGCAACTGCTTTTTTCATGTATTTTTTTTATTTAGCAATATTATGTAATTCCTTTTAATGAACTTTGTTTTATGAAAGATGCTGTAATTATTTATTGCTACGATGCCTACTGCGGCTGGTGCTATGGCTTTAGCCCCATCATTAAAAAATTGGCAGAGGAGTATAAACAAATCATTGATGTGGAAGTGTTAAGCGGCGGCATGGTGATTAGTGAAGAAGCCAAACCAATAAGTGCCACCGCTGCTTATATACAACAGGCCTACAAGGTGGTGGAAGAACATACCGGAATAAAATTTGGCAGCGATTATTTATGGCATATCAATAACCCGGATTTAAGCGATTGGTATCCCTTTAGCGAAAAGCCAGCGATTGCTTTATGCATTTTTAAAGAATTTTATCCGCACCGGCAGGTGGAATTTGCGGCCGATCTTCAATATGCATTACATTATGAAGCAAGAGATTTATGTGACGATGAGGCTTATACTCATTTATTGGAAAAGTATGCTATTGCGCCGGAAACATTTTATGCCAAATTAAAAAGTGAAGAATACAAAGAGCAGGCCTATTACGAATTTGCTTTGTGCAAACAATTAAATGCAGATAGTTTTCCGCAGGTATTATTGCAGTTAAACGAAAACAAATTTTATCTTTTGGCTAAAGGCTATACTGCTTACGAAGATTTAAAAGAAAGAATAGACAGGGTGCTGGCAGAAAATGTACTCCAATAAATACAATGGCATTTTTTCATCACAACTGGTAAGTTTTAGCTGTCAATAAAATAAAATGCTGCAACAAAAAAATAATCCTTTACACAATATTACGCTGGAGCAAATACTGCTTTACCTGGTAGAAACCTGTGGCTGGGAATATTTAGCTGGCGCAGTAAACATAAAATGTTTTCAAAGTAACCCCTCCATCAAATCAAGCTTAACATTTTTACGCAAAACACCATGGGCAAGGGCTAAAGTAGAAAGTTTGTATTTGTATGTAAAAAGAAAAAACAAACAATAAACTGTTCAACCCAAAATTTTTACTTTCCTAATTTATACAAAGCGGTAAAACCGCTGCTGCCATTCTCAAACCGGGGCAGCAAAGAAAGTTTAGCGGTTTTAAAATTTTTATTCTGATGCAGGCGTGGAATTAAAATACCCACCAAAGTACCCATAGTTACACCTGTAATTACATCTGTTTTAAAATGTTGCCCGGCCTGTAATCTTAATAAACCTGTAGCAGCGGTAGCGGCGCCGGCCAAAGAATATAATATCCATTTATTTTTCATGTCGGGATGATAATGAGCATAAACAGTTGCCATAAAAAAAGTTGACGTAGCCACAACCGCCGGATGGCCGGCATAAAAAGAATTTCTAGCACCGCCCCTTGTTCTGATGTCCATCGGCACATCCGGGTTATAAGCATAAGGACGAAAGCGGTCGGCAATCATGGCTGATGTAGTGTACAACACGCCGGTAACACCCATCGTTTCTAAAAATAATACCCCCATTTTTAAACCATCTTTTCTAATTTTTTTATCCAGCATTAATAATAGTGGCAGGGGCATACTGCCATAAAAAAACTTATCACTGGCATCTTTTGCTTTTAAAGAATATTTAGCAGTACCCGGCCTGTCGAACTTGTTTACGTTGTTTTTATTTAAAGCGTTTATTTCTGTTACCGGTACAGCATCGCGGCCGTAAATAACACTCATGCCGTAAATAGAATAAGCATCAAAAAGAATAGCCGCCGGAATATCTATGCCGGGTTTAATTTTATAAACCGGCCCTGTCATTTCAGCACCGGAAACTTTTTCAACATTGGGTAAAGGCGCAACGCTATCAGTTTGCTGGGCATTAATATTAACTGATAAAAGAGTAATGCAAACTATAATGCTGATAAATTTTTTCATTTTAAAAATGTTGGAGTAAAAAAGAGAGCAGTCTCAACAGAAGAATGCAGGGCACAATTATTGGTACTATTCATAACTATGCAAAACTAAACTTATGCAGGCTTGTTTAAAAACAAACTGTGAATTATGAAACTGCACCAGCTACTTTTGTAAAGCCATAATTTAATGGTTTAAAAAGCAGTTTCTTTTATTTATGCAGAAAAGGTAAAAAATTATACAGCAATATTGTATTTAGCTATATATTACAATACCAAACAAATTTTTATAAAATAATTTTAATGGGCTGGATAATAACTACTGCAATAATTTATGGAATAATACTGGCGCTGGTATGGCTGCGTATTATTTTTGAAACACATAACACCAATAAAACCCTTGCTTATTTACTCTTCTGTTTATTTATTCCTGTTATTGGAATACTTTTTTACCTGGCCTTTGGTATTAATTACTGGCGCAAAAAAACATATTCCAAAAAATCGGAGCAGGACGGTAAAATTTTAGACCAGCTTAAGAACAGTATTGCACAATACGATAATGTAACAGTAACCCGTTATGATGATCTTAAAGATGAAAATGCGGAGTTGGCAGCAATGCTTATCAAAGATTTGGGTAGTCCGCTTACGGGTAACAATAAAATAACATTATTGGTAAATGGAGAGAAAAAATTTCCTGCATTATTAAAAGCAATTGAACAGGCAACACACCATATTCATGTGGAATATTACATTTATGAATACGACGATACAGGATCGGCGTTGATAGAACTTTTAATTAAAAAAGCAAAAGATGGTGTACAGGTGCGTTTTATTTACGACGATTTTGGAAGCCCTACCATTAAGAGAAAAACTGAAAAACGCATGCAGGAGGCTGGCATAGAAATTCATCCTTTTCATAAAGTACGTTTTTATCTTTTAGCCAACCGTATCAATTACCGCAACCACCGCAAAATTGTTATTATTGATGGCAAAACTGCCTTTACGGGTGGTATAAATGTTAGCGATAAATATGTAAACAGCAATACAGATAAATTATTTTGGAGGGATACGCACATAAGAATTGACGGGCCGGGAGTGTATTACCTGCAATATCTTTTTATAAGCGATTGGAATTTTTGCTGTGGCAAACCACTGCAACCTGATGCTGCATTTTTTGCAGATGCCGGCATTAAAGAGCAGGGAAGTTTTATGCAGGTAGCAGCCAGTGGCCCCGATGCTAATGAACCCAGTGTTTTATATGCTATCCTGCAGGCTATTTATCTTGCTAAAGAAGAAATATTAATAACAACACCTTATTTTATCCCCGGCGACAGTATTTTAGATGCCTTACAAATTGCAGCATTGAGCGGCTTAAAAGTAAAACTTTTAGTGCCGGGCATCTGCGATTCTAAAATTGTAAATGCGGCATCAAAAAGTAATTATAAAGATTTGCTGAATGCCGGCGTAGACATTTACTTATATCAAAAAGGATTTGTGCATGCCAAAACTTTAATAACAGATGGCAAATTAAGTATGGTGGGTACCGCCAACATGGATCACCGGAGTTTTGAATTAAATTTTGAAGTGAATGCAATAATTTATGATAAAGAATTTGCAGCTCAAATGCGTGAACTATTTTTTAATGATTTAAAAGATGCTGATCAAATTGATAAAACCAAATGGTTGGCACGGCCGGGTTATCGCCAGTTTCCAGAAAAATTGGCCAGACTTTTTTCTCCTGTGTTGTAAATCAATTGCCTTTTATACGCCGCAGCAATGCCATAAATGAATGGCGGTCCCATTTTGCAAAGCGGCCCCGCTGTACTACCAGTGTATTATCAATATCGGGTTGCAGGTAATAATAAAATGCAAATTGTTCCTGTGGAGTAAGCCACCCGGTAATTTGTCCAAACCGCAAATCGTATAGTATAAGAGAATCTTTTCTTTTTTCTAAAGAATAATAATTGTTTGAAAAACGAATAAGCTTATTCAATTGCCCCGGCTCTTTAACCAACACTTTTAAATAATCGTTACGGGATACAAAATGCAAATCCAATGTTTTACTGTTATCAAATACCGATCGGTATCCGGTGTAATAACCAGAGTCGGTTGCGGCCACAATAAACCAAAGCCAGGTTTGTAAAGGTGCCGGTGTTGTAAGTAAACGGTTGTAGGGAATATTTGCTGCTGCTAAATTTTTTTTAGTATCTGCAGCCACCATCCATTTATTTACCAGGCTGTAGCCAAGATATAGAAAAGGAATGATGAGGCCGACTTGCCATATTTTTTTTCGGCGTAAACTTTTTTGCCGGTATACTAATAAAAGCAACAACGCGATGCCCGGCACAATTGAAAAAAAAGGATCGGCAACATACATGGTGTTAAAAGAAATACGGGCATGATTGAAAGGTTCAAACCAGCCTACACCATAATTATTAAACGCATCTAAAAAAATATGCAATACAATAACCGAACCAATAAACATAAACCATCGCCTGAAAGAAATGTTATGCGGCCTGTGCCAGTGATTGGCCAAGCCTGCAATTATGGGTGTAATTAAAACAGCAAATAAAATAGAGTGGGTAAAGCCGCGGTGCGCCAGCAAATTATCGGAAGTATTCAACCAAAAAGCTGCAACAAAATCAATATCCGGAATACTTTGTGCAAGTATACCCCAAAGCATTGCTTTTTTACCCACCGTGCGGCCTGCAAATGCTTCACCCATGCAGGCGCCCAAGGCAATATGTGTTAGAGAATCCAGGTAGTTTTATTTTATGATACTGTAAATGTAAAGCAGGCGGCAAAATAAAAGGATAAAAAATTTATCCTTTTAATAAAAATGCTGGTAGAAATAATTTTTTATTTTTTTGCTTTCCGGGCAATCCACACAATAACGGCTATCACCAAAAAAACAAGTATAAATGCCCACCACATGCCTGCTTTAAAAATAGTGCCTACCACTTCGCAACTGTTTAGTAAAGGAACTGCAGCCAACAGTAAAAGGTAAAATAAATTCTTTGTCATACGATTGATGTTTAATGGTTGTTCAATTTATGTCTATAAAAAAATGATACTGTTTATTAACTGCAAACCATCACATTTAATAATGGCATTAATTAGTGCAGCAAAATGATGCCAATTTTTTATATATACTCAAAACGTAAACGGTTAGCCATAAATGCAGCTGCAAAAAGTTCTGCATGAGTAAGAGTGGGTAAAATATTCTACTGTTTGTTGCTTTAAAATATCTTTATCTGCTGTAATTAATCGTGCCGCATGCCTGCTGCAATTTTAAACACATGCAATACATAAGGGAAAATTGCATCAATAGTTTCTGCAGCGCCTTTGGGTGCGCCGGGCAAAGTAAGCACTAAAGTTTTATCAATAAAACCGCATACACCTCTTGATAACATGGCGTAGGGCATGCGTTGCTGGCCGTAATTTCTAGCGGTTTCCATTATTCCTTCAATTTCACGGGTAAGCATTGGTTTAATGGCATCTGGTGTAACATCTCTTGGAGAAACACCTGTGCCGCCAACAAATACCAGCAGGTTACATTCACTCTCCGCAAAATATTTTGCTTTTTGCTGTATAACTTCAAAATCATCTGCAATTGTTTCGAGTGCTGTAACTGATATTTTATGTGCCTTTAATTTTTCCGCTACCAACACTCCGGCAGTATCTTCTTTTTCTTTTTTAGAAACGCTGTCGGAACATACAATAACTACAGCATTTAAATTTGCATTTTGCTGGTTAAAATCTGTTTTGCCGCCTTTTTTAATTTCTATTTTAATAGTGGATATCTCCACGCCTTTATCTAAAGGCTTCAGCATATCGTAAATAGTTAAGGCCGTTATTGCAGCACCATGCATCGCCTCTACTTCCACACCGGTTTTATAAATAGTATGCACTTCTACAGTGATGATAATTTTTAAGTCTTCAACAATATGTTTTACTGATGCAAACTCAACGGGCAGCGGATGACAATCGGGAATTACGTCACTTGTTTTTTTTATAGCCAGCAAACCTGCAGCTCTGGAAAATTCAAATACATCACCCTTGGGTACAGTTTTGTTTTTTACAGCATCAATGGTTTCCTGTTTAGAAACGGTGACTGTTGCAGATGCGATTGCCTGCCGTAAACTGTTTGATTTATGTGTGATGTTTACCATGATAGAAGATAAAATTAAAAATTACAATTTAAAAAGGGGTTACAAGTCCCCCTTCTGGGGATTTAGGGGGCTTTTCCACTGATGGGTTTCGTCTTCAAATATTTCCTTTCCCCAAACAGGTAATTCCGCTTTTATTCTTTCCACCGTTTCACTACAGGCATCAATAGCCGCTTTGCGGTGTGCTGATGAAGTGAATACAAATAAACTGATTTGCCCGGCGGCAACTTTGCCCAGGCTGTGGTAAACATGCATACAGGTTATGGGATATTTTGAAAAAATTTCTTCTCTTATTATATTCATTTCTTCCAATGCCATAGTTTCGTAAGTAGTGTAATCAATTGCAGTTACTTTTTTATCATCAATACTATCCGCTCTTACCTGCCCTAAAAAAATACTATGGCCACCGATAGTTGTTTGAGTACTGTGCTTTGCTATACTTTCTGCAATAAAAGTTGCAGCAACAGCACCCTGCACAAAAATATTTTTAGGTTTTTTTTCCATTATGATAATTACATTTTATGCTGCTGCCATTGTGAGATGCCGCCCTGTAAACTGTATATTTTTTTTGTTTTGCCAAAAATAGTGGTTAATTGTTTTGCAGCCTGCAAACTTCTTTTACCCGATTGGCAAATGGTAACCACAACATCACCATTAATTAAAGATAAATTTTGTGCCAACAGTTGTAAAGGAATTTTTTGGTGAGCAAAAGCTGTTATGGCCGGTAATTCATACAGTTCTCTTACATCTATAACATTTAAATTTTTTAATGGCAATAAGCCGTCAAAAAAAACTGCATCAATTTCCTGCGTATCTTTTGCTGCATTGCATAACCAATCGTAATCAGTTTGTTCAAAAGCGGTTTTATTATCCGGAATCAACGCACGTGTTGCAGGATTTGCCGATAGTTCTAATTCATACATTTGATTATTCAGCGCATTGTATGTAAGTAAACAATTGATAAGCGGCTTACCAATACCAGTTATTAATTTTATAGTTTCGTTTGCCTGCATGGTACCAATTATGCCGGGCAATACGCCCAGCACACCCGCTTCTTCACAATTTAATATTTCATTTTCTTTTGGTGGCTGCGGAAATAAATCACGGTAGTTTACCGATTCATCTGTTTCGTTTTTTTTGCAATTGAAGATGGCTACCTGTCCTTCGTATTGCGAAACGGCACCATACACCAAAGATTTATTCAGCAATACACAAGCATCATTAATCAGGTACCGGCTGGCAAAATTATCGGTGCCGTCAATAATAATATCGTACAAAGCCATAATCGAAAATGCATTTTCTGCAGTTAACCTTTCTGTATATGCAATAATGTTTATTTCAGGATTAATGTTTTGCAAAACTGCAGCGGCACATGTTGCCTTAGGCAAACCAATATCATTTACTGTAAATAAAATTTGCCGGTGCAGGTTACTTAATGCCACCATATCATCATCAACAATGCCAATGGTACCGATACCGGCGGCCGCTAAATATTGTAAAGCCGGGCAACCTAAACCACCGGCGCCAATTACCAATACTTTTGCCTGCAACAATTTTTGCTGTGCGGCTTCGCCAAAATTTTTTAAAATAATCTGGCGCTGGTAACGATCGTATAAAATATTTTTATTCATTTTTTATCCGCCGGAAAATGGCGGTAATAATGCAACGGTACAATCTTCGTTTAAAACTGTATTTGTATTTACCTGTTTTTTATTTACCGCAATAACGTATTTATAATTTGCCAGCTGTGGAAATTTTTTGTGTAAGGCCTGTTGTAAATTTTCTGTATCAGTAATATTATCCATTTCCAGTTTTTCGCCCAGTACTTCACAAAGCTGACCAAATATGATGATGTTGATTTTCATTGCTTATTGCATGGTTGAATTGCTGTGTAAAAATACACTTCATTTGTAGTTTATCATGGGGAGTATAACATAATTACTCAAAATCTTTTTTTCTCAGTTTTTTGCACTAAATATTTTCCTGCCTTTTAACCTTAGTAGAAAAATGTTGTATCAATTTTGTTCAACCTTATTACCTTATTAATACCGGGTAATAAGCAGTTTGTTGCGGAAGGGTTTTATTTTCGAATAAGGTAATAAGGTTGACACTTGATTATAGTTGATTTCTACTAAGGTTTATCTAACCAGAAAAGTAATATTTTTTTAGAAATTTCTTTTCTATGAATAGCACAGGATAAAATATTTCATCCTGATAAATAATAATCAGGCAGTTGTAAATAACAATTTATAAGCTGCCAGCATTAATACCAAAGCCAGTACATATTTTAAAATGGTTTGATTAAGTTTTAAAGAACCCAAATACGCACCGCAAACACCACCTGCAAATGCTATTGCCACATAAGCATACATATCTGTACTAAACTGTATGCCTTTTGTAAGTTGCCCTGCTAAACCTGCAATAGAGTTTACAAAGATGAACAGCGCACTGATGCCTGCTGCCTTTTTCATATCGGTCCATTTTAATAATAACAGTACCGGCGTTAAAATAATGCCACCACCAATACCAATCATTCCAGAAAGAAGTCCGATAGCTGCACCAGTTATTACTGCTAAAATGGCGTTTGATTTTTTTATTTCTTCTACAGGAATATTAGAGAAGAATAAAAAACGGATGATTGGAATAAGCAATAATAAACCTAATACTTTTTTGTAGATGAATGTATCTACATCTATCAATCCACCAACAAAAGCCATGGGTACAGATGCGATAGCGAATGGTAAAAATATTTTCCAGCTAAAATGTTTACCCCGGTAAAACTGAATGAAGGATGTAAGCGATACAAAAAGATTTAATAATAGTGCTGTTGGTTTCATTACATCGGGTGTAAAGCTAAAGATGGCCATCAATGCCAGGTAACCACTGGCACCACCATGCCCTACTGAGGCATATAAAAACGCCACTAAAAATAATAAGCCATAAAAAAGATAAATATTTTCCATAAAACTACTGCGGTAATAAATGCACTTCCACCATTTCTCCTGCTGTACATTGAGTTACCTCTTCATTTATTTTTATTAAGCAATTAGCTTTAGCAAAAGAACTGAGGCGGTAAGACTCCTGTGCATCGAGAATACTTACGGTATCGCCATTATAATATCCTTTTAAAAAATGAGTGAGTGTATTTGTTTTACTGAATGACTTTTCTATTGGTGCATTAATGATTTGCAAATTTAATTTTTGCCTGGTTAACATAGCCAATGCCTCAAGCACATACGCATAAAAACAGGTAAGTACCGATGATGGATTGCCGGGTAAACCAAACACAATTTTATTTTCTTTTTTTCCAAAAAATAATGGTTTGCCGGGCCGTTGTTTTATTTTATGAAACAAAGTTGTTACGCCGCAATCAGTTGCAGCCCGTAATACAAAATCATAATCACCTGCGCTGATGCCGCCGGTAAGCAACACCATATCACTTTGCAGTAACGCCTGTTGTAAAATGCCGGTTAATATTTCCAGGTTATCATCAGCCCACAAAATTTTTATATTTTCAAAATGCAATTGCTGTAAAGCTGCAATAAGTGTAAAAGAATTTGATTCGTACACCTGGCCATATTGCAATGGAATACCCGCCTGCTGTAATTCTTTGCCGGTAATAATTATGCTGATGGATGGATGGGGAAAAACTTTTATTGCAGTATTACCAATGCCTGCCAAAAACCCAATGGCGGCAGGCGATAATACAATTCCTTTTTCTAATGCCAGTTCACCAGCTTTCATTTCTGAGCCTTTGGGCCGTACATTTGTTCCCGCCTTTATCGCTTCATCATTTATAATTAATGCTGAATGTTTTACCTTAACTTTTTCCTGCATTACCACGGTATCTGCACCGGGTGGCACAGGTGCACCGGTAAAAATGCGGATAGCTTTTCCTGCTGCAAGCAAAATTTCTGCATCACTGCCTGCAGCAATTTCTCCCTCAATAATTAATTTTTTTTGCTGCTGCCATTGGCTGAATGAAAATGCATACCCATCCATAGAAGATTGAGGAAATGCAGGTATGTCGACAGTTGCATACACATCTTCTGCCAAAATTTTTCCTGCGGCTTTTTGCAGCGGCATTTGTACCGGCTGCAACGCAACAATATTTTCTGTAATTATTTTTTTTGCTTCACCTACTGAAATCATGCTTTATTAGCGTAAGCTGTATTTAAACGTAACTGAAAAAATTATTTTAGAATTAATCAGAGTGTTGCTAAGCCCCCTTCAGGGGTTTGGGGGCTTACCCACCAATCGTAATCATACTCCTGTTATTAATATCGTCTGCATGTATATGCTCAAAGTCTGGCGTAAACTGACCGCCCAATTCTTTTGCTTTAGCGTAAATACTTTGTTGTATCAATGGCAGTATTTCTTCATCTTTTCTTAATGCCGATAATAAATCTGTTTCTTCTTTTGAAAATAAACAGTTTTTCATTTTACCATCGGCTGTTAAACGCATGCGGTTACAATCGCCGCAAAAATTTGCACTCATGGTGCTGATGATGGCAAATGTACCTGCATGGCCCGGCACCATATATTTTTTTGCAGTGTCGTGCTTTTCATCCTTTAAACGGATGTATGCATATTTTTCTTCTACCACATTTAATATTTCCTGCATGGTAAAAACTTTATTACTCGTCCACCGGTTGCCACTAAAAGGCATAAACTCTATAAAGCGAACGTGTACAGGTGCATCTTTTGTCCAGGCAATAAAATCATTTATCTCGTTATCATTAAAACCCTTCATGGCCACTACATTTATTTTTACATGAAAATTTTTATCAAGCAACAACTGAATATTTTTCATCACCACATCAAACTGGTTACGCCGGGTAACCAATTGAAATTTTTCTGCCTGTAAAGTATCCAGGCTGATGTTGAGCGAACGCACATTGGCTTTTTGCAGCACATCAACAAATTCGTGCAGCCTTGTGCCGTTGGTAGTAAGTGTAAGTGTAACAGGTAATTTGGATAGCGCCAAAATAATATCCGCAGCATCTTTACGCACCAACGGCTCTCCTCCGGTAAGGCGTATTTTATTTACACCATTTTCCACAAATATTTTTGCCAGCTTTTCAATTTCATCAACCTGCATTAATTGCGATGCCGGCGTAAACACATATTCCTCCTCGGGCATACAGTAAAAGCAACGCAGGTTGCAATTATCAGTGAGCGAAATGCGCAGGTAATTATGTACACGGTTATAGTTGTCAATAATCATTTTCTTTTTTTAATAATTCATAAGCCGCTGCGGTATCAATATCTGTTTCGCCCCGCGGAAAATTAACGGTTGCCGCTTTAGCGGCGTTATCACTAATCAGTTTCCCGGCACCTTTATCTCCTTTTAATTGCATCAATGCCTTAAAAAAATTTTTATCAAACAATGCCGGTGTACCCAAAGTATCAGCATAACTGCTGGCAACGATGGGCAGGCCTGTTTCATTTTTCTTATTTAATAAATTTAATAATAAAGTACTGTTTACAAATGGCTGATCGCATACCATAAAGATAACACCTTGCGGCCGCAGAATGGTAGCTAAAATATTTTGCAGCGCACACCGGATAGAAGAGGCCATGCCTTCTTCCCAATTTTTATTTTCAATGATTATAACAGGTTTGTCTGTAAGTTCTTTTTTTAGCAATTCGATACCAGCGCCCAGCACCACAAAAACAGAGGGACAACCAGTTTGCAAAGCAGTATCAACCGAATGTCTTAATAAATTTTGTTTTTTGTAAGCCAGCAATTGTTTAGGGCTGCCCAAACGTTTGCTTTCTCCTGCAGCAAGAATTACAATGGCGCAATGTTCAATTGCATAATTTGTATTTTTCATTGCAATGTTTTTACAGCTATTTGTGCAGCGGCCCTGCTGTGAATTACCTCTTGCTTATTACGCAAAAATCCGGCGGTATTATTACTGAGCACCGCCTGTATTTCTGCAATAATACTTAAAGCAATTTCTGCTGCAGTTTCTGC
The DNA here is from genome assembly GCA_043756235.1 of Ferruginibacter sp. Lineage (GTDB taxonomy): Bacteria > Bacteroidota > Bacteroidia > Chitinophagales > Chitinophagaceae > Ferruginibacter. Next base: position 29,358 of record JAYURK010000108.1, read on the forward strand.
GCCAATCTCCAGGCCAACGGGGCCATAAATACAATTTAATTGTGTTGCTGTTAATTCAATATCCTCCTCACGCAAATCATCCAGCATTTTTTCTAATTTTTTTTTGGGCCCCAGCATTCCAATATACCTAACCTTGCGCTGCAGCAAAACTTTTAGCATGGCTAAATCGTAATTATAATTATGTGTCATTATTACAAATACGGTTTGGCTGTCAATAATAATTTGTTCCAAAACTTTTTCGGGCTTGCTTACCAACACCTGGCAGGCAGCAGTAAAGCGTTCGGGTTTTGCATGCGTACTTCTTCCGTCCACAACTTTTACCTGCCATCCTAATGTATCAGCAATTTGCATCATTGGTATGGCATCGTTACCGGCACCAACAATAACCAATGAAATTGGCGGTTGCAAAAATTCGATAAATGCAGTAACCGTAATATTTTTGTGCTGATAATTTTTAAATAAAGAAGTTTGTTGCTGCAGGGCAACCTGCACATCTTCCATTACTGCATCCTGCACTTCGGTATAAGGAATGGCTCCTGAAATATTTCCATTGGCCTCCATTAATAAACAGGTGCCGGGTTGTGCGCTTTTTTTATCCTGTAAACTAAATAAAGTTACCAGCACCGATTGCTGCCGCAGGGCCACCGCCTTACGCAACAATTGAATGGGATTATTTGTATTGAGTGCATCGATGGGTTCAAACAAAACCTGTATTACGCCCTGGCAACCTAATTGTATACCAATGGTAGCATCATCTTCATCGCTGGTATCGTAAGTAATTAATTTTGATTGTTGCTGCGATAATACCAGCATGGCTTTTCGCAATGCATCACCTTCTAAACAACCGCCACTAATAGCCCCTGTTAGTTCACCATCATCTGTAATCATCATTCTTGCACCTGGCCGGCGGTACGATGAACCTTCAACATGCACAACAGCAGCCAGTGCCGATTTTTTTCCGGCCTGCAGGGCAGCATCATATGCTTTTATTATTTGTAAAAGTTCTTTCATTATAAAAAATATTCGTCATTTTATACAAAGTGCATTTCAAATTTTTATTATTATTTGCTGAACCGGCTTCAATTAAAAATAAGCGATTGATGGCTATGTAAATTAGCATTTTTAAATTTACCTGATTCTAAAAGAATTGTTCGCTTTTATAAATCTACATAGATGAAATTTAGCGAATTTTTTATCTTTAAAAGCAATATGGTGCATGGAAAAAGGCAAGCTTTACCTGCCAATACAATTAAAAGTAGTATAAGAGAATTATTTACAGCAGGCAGTTATTGGATAAAAAATAAAAAAGCGTGGAAAGAGTTTTTACTTAAATATAAATTTTAAACTCCGTTTTTTTAAAAAGCAATAATAATAAAACGGAAATTTATTATGAAGTAAGTGTAATAGCACCTATGCCTAATGCGGTTTAAAAGCCGGGTTGCTGTACATCGATTTATTAAATAAATAATATTTTCCGTCATCGTAATTACGCCAGTAGCGGCGGCCTTCCACATCGTAATACAACCTGCCATCAAAACTTTTTTTAGCAACACTATCGTTAACAATAATTACTTTGGCAACGGGTGCCGGCGGCGCTTTTTTAACCACAGGTTTTTTTACAACAGGTTTTGCAGGGGCAGCTGTTGTGGCTTCGGCCTGCGGTACTGTTTTTTTACTGCAGCTTATTATGAATATAGAAAAAGCCATTATTAAAAACCCTGCATATTTTACTGCTATCATTTTTATAAGATTAAAGATTTTTTATTTTCAAATTGTTATTCGCACAATTTTATATTATCGGTTGTTTTATGGCTGAGTTGTATTTTATTTACTTTACCTGCTTTTGTGTAGTACAATATCAAAATACCATATTTGGTAGTAAAGGCTTCCCAGTTTATATCTTTTATTTTTGGATAGCCCAACCATTTAAATAAACTTTTTCGGTTGGCGCCCAGTAAGGGCAATGATAGTTTGCCTTTAAAATTAGGCCCTATTTCAATATAATCCCGATCGCTGTAAAATTTTATATCCTTGTCTTTATAAAATACACCAGCACATTTTGCACCGGTATTTTCTTCTATAATTTCTGTAAAACAGGGCAATGTAGTTTTAACTTCTCCCAGTGTAGAGCGGGTACTTAAATCATTATTTATTTTACCTTCCAGCACATCTATCATAAAGGCCGGGCATACCTTTGTAGTTTTTAATTGTGCCTGCGCCAGCTGCATTGCAGCCATACATAAAAAGAGCATAACATTTACTTTCATAATTATTGGGTTTAAACAAAAAATGTATCGGTAAGCTTACTGCTACTATTCAATTTCTTTACCAAAAAATGTTAAAATGGCCATGCACAACATTTTTTGATTACGCCTGCACGCTGCAAAGCTTTAAAACGGGTTATCAACAGTAAACGTTTCTTTATATCTTCGGCTAACCAATGTAAAATATTTTTTGCAATATGCCATTTGAGCTTTTACCATTAAGAAAAATAAATGTTACCCGTTACGTAATGCCCTTACGAGAAGGCGGATCGCTGCCGGCGATTGCAGCGGCAGATGATGATTTTTTATACGTATTAAAATTTAGCGGTGCAGGGCAGGGCGTAAGAGCTTTGATTGCCGATTTAATTGGTGGCGAAATTGCCCGCGCATTAGGTTTTAAAGTCCCGGAAATAGTATTAGCCAATTTAGACAGCGCCTTTGGCAGAACAGAAGCAGATGAAGAAATTCAGGAACTGTTACGCAAAAGCGAAGGATTAAATTTAGGCATTCATTACCTGGCCGGCGCTATTAGTTTTGATGCGGCAGTAGTTACTATTGACCCGTTATTGGCTTCGCAGATTGTATGGCTGGATGCATTGCTTACCAATGTAGACCGCACTGCCCGAAATACCAATATGCTAATGTGGAAAAAAGAATTGTGGCTGATAGATCATGGCGCTGCATTATATTTTCATCATGGCGGCGGCGATTGGCAGGAGCAGGCCATGCGGCCCTTTGTACCAATTAAAGATCATGTGTTGCTGCCACTGGCAAACAAACTGGATACTGTTGATAAAACATTTACCTCATTGCTTACAAAAGAGCTGCTTCAATCCATTGTTGCATTAATACCTGATGCATGGCTTGCAGATAATACTTTTGCTGCACCGGTTGAAGAGATGCGAAATATTTACTTACAGTTTTTAACTTTAAGAATCCAATCGTCCAATATATTTATAAAAGAAGCACAACATGCAAGAGCATCACTTATTTGAATACGCCGTTATACGCATTGTGCCACGTGTGGAAAGAGAGGAATTTCTTAACGTGGGAGTAATACTGTATTGCAAGCCTTTACAATTTTTGCAAACCATGTTTACTGTTGATGAGGAAAGACTTAAAATTTTTGCAGGCTATTTAGATATGGCAGCATTATGCGATCACCTGGCTGCTTTTGAAAAAATTTGTAATGGCGATGTTGCTGCCGGAGAAATTGCAAAGTTGGATATGGCCTCACGCTTTCGCTGGCTTACTGCTACCAGAAGCACCATTGTGCAAACATCCAAAACACACCCGGGTTTGTGCAATGATGCAAAAGAAACGCTTACAAATCTGCATGCGCAGTTGGTGTTACCGCCGGAAAAAGATGTTTAATTTTTTGTAATGGTGCAGCTATCAAATGAATATTTACTTTCAAGAAATATCTGCACCATAGTTAATGTAACTTAAAATTCGACGTTCACAAAAAATGTATATCCACTAAAATTAGTGCACTACCATTTTTCTAATCCTAATAATTTTTTTCCCAATTCATTTAGTTGTGCAGTGCCATATTTTGTTTGTTCCCAATTACGTGGGTCGCCGGGAAAAGCATAACCTTCAGGCGAAACACTTTTTTTCCAGGAATTAATTCTCCATTGGCGTAACGCTTCATTATTTTCTTCTGCAGGCATCATTGAAATATATTGTGCCACACGAACTTTATCTAAACTTTTGTTTGGGCGTATGCCATGCGGCTGAAGACTGTTAAAAATCAAAAGATCGCCTGCTTCCATTTTTACTTTTACAAAATCGAAACCAGTTGTATCAGGTTTAAAACGATCACGGTCTTCGGGCTGCGTTAATTTCCATGTATCATAATTACGAAACAGATCGGGTAAACATTGAAAGCCACCCATATTTTCATCTGTTTGATCTGCCAATGCAAGAACGCCCTGTACGTTTACAGGTTTTGTTTCGGGGTCGTAATCCCAATGTATAAATCCCTTTTGTTCAAACCCGGGTTTTATAGGAAAATTAAGATTAGCCCTGTCGATAGTAACCCATAATTTTTCTGTTCCCCAAATATCTGCAAATGCATCGTACACTTTTTGTGTGATGCGGTTGTTCCATAAATGCTGGTTGTTATACACCTCTACCATTCCTGTGTTAGTTAATTCTTTCATTTTCATTTCTGCCCGTGGTGGTGCATACCAGGTATCCGGGTTGGCAGGGTCTTTCTCTTCAAACTCCCATAAAAAATTAGCAGTTGCCAATGCCTGTTCTTTTGGTACTGCATTTTTTATAACAATATATCCGTTGGTGATCCAAAAATTCCAATCAGCTTCAGTTAATACCCTAAGTGGTTTACCATTGCTGCGGTCGTTTAATTTGGTAGCGCTGCTTTTTGCAGTAGAAGGATTACCGGGAATATCTTTATGAGCATTGTCCGGTTGCATTGAAGGAGCCATTGTGGGCACCATAGTTTTTTGTTCCATATAGCAATATTTAATTTTTTAAAAAATGAATTTGTAACCGTTGATGCAAAAATAGCTTGGTAATAACGCTGCATTCAACACCTGCAATGGCAGCTATTTGTACTGTATTGATATATTTTGGTATTTTTAAGAGCAATTTTGCAAAATTGGCGCAAATGAAAGCAAAACTAGAAACCATAACAAGTGATAGTGACAGTTCGTTCAGGATACTGCTTACACCCAATTTGAATGAATTATTTTATTGGCATTTTCATCCTGAATATGAAATTGTTTATGTAGAAGCGGCAAGTGGCTTTCGCCACATCGGCGATCATATTTCTAAATACGAAGGAAGTGATATTGCATTAATTGGTCCCAACATTCCACATTTAAATTTCGACTATGGTGTAAAAACAACAGTGGATACCGTAGTGGTTCAAATGAAAGAAAATTTTTTAGGTACTGATTTTTTTTCATTGCCGGAAATAGCAGCAATAAAAAGTTTGTTTGAAAAAGCAAAAACTGGTTTGGCATTTTATGGAGCAACAAAACAATTGGCGGGAGAAAAATTAAAACAATTATCAGTGCAGCCGCATTTTGAACAACTCGTTACTTTATTACAGGTTTTTAATTTACTGGCTAACAGTAAAGAAGTAGAACTGCTTAAAGCAAGACCAATTGCGAGTGCATCTATTTTAAAAGAACAGCAACGTTTACAAAAAGTGTATCATTTTATTGAAGCCAATTATCAAAATGAAATTGATGTGAATGCTGTTGCAAAAATGTGTAACCTTACCACCGCAGCATTTTGCAGGTATTTTAAAAAATCTACTCATTATACTTTTACTCATTTTTTAAATCAGTTCCGGATAAATCAATCCAAAAAATTATTACTGCAAAACAAGAATGTTACAGAAGCATGTTATGAATGCGGTTTCGCAAACATTTCTTACTTTAATAAAATATTTAAAAAAATTACCGGCGAAAACCCTTCTGTATTCAGGAAGAAACATTTGATGGAGTAATTATTATTAGTAACATTCTTTAACCAAAAAATGCGTTAGCTACTTAAAAAACTCGGGATGCTGTTTATTAAATTCCGTTGCATCCTGGTAGGCTTTTGCTGCGGCTAACAAAGTGGCTTCGCTGTACAGTTTACCTACGAGCGTAATATTTGTTGGCAAATTATTTTTATTATATCCTGTAGGGAAACAAAGTGCAGGATGCCCGGTAAGGTTAGTGATGGCAACCTGGTTGCCGCCATAAGTGGGGCAAATAAAAACATCGTATTGGTTAATGATGGCATTTACCTTTTGCATCAGCAAATAGCGGTGACGGTAAGCATTAATATATTCCACTGCAGGAATAAAACGTGCCGAACGAAATTGATTAGGCCAGTCGTTTTTCCCCTGCCTCGTCATCACATCATCCATTTCACTTCTGGTAAAATCATCAAACTGTGCGGCACACTCTGCACTAATGATGATGCTCATGATATCAAAATTATATACAGTGGAATCTGGAAAATTAACCGGAATTAATTGAGCCCCCAGTTTACGGTATACTTCCAAAACTTTTAATTCGTTGCCCAACGTATCGCCTTTATCAAAATAATTTTTGGCGTACGCAATTTTAAGTTTTGTAAAATTGGTTTTGCCCGTGTAATTAAAAGGCATGTTTACAGCAGCCTGGTCTTTAACATCGGTGCCATGTAAATAATTAAAAACAATTGCAGCATCTTCGGCACTTCTGCAAATAGGCCCAACTTTATCAAGGCTGTAACTTAAAGCCATGGCGCCACTACGGCTGATGCTGCCAAAAGTTGGCCGCAAACCCGTAGCCCCGCAATTGGTAGCCGGAGAAATGATGGAGCCCCATGTTTCGGTACCAATGGCAAAGGGTACCAAACCTGCAACAGTAGCCGAAGCAGAACCTGCAGATGATCCGCTTGAACCTCTTTTTAAATTCCATGGATTTTTGGTGCGGCCACCATACCAGTAATCTCCCATGGCCAATGCACCCAAAGTAAATTTTGCAATTAATACAGCGCCTGCTTCTTTTAATTTTGTATATACATAAGCATCTTCATCAATAGTTTGATTTTTATAAGGTGCCGCACCCCAGGTAGTTTTTGTTTCTTTTACAGCAAACAAATCTTTTAAGCCATAAGGTATGCCATGCAATGGCCCACGGTATTTACCTGCAGCAATTTCTTTATCGGCCTGCTGTGCCTGTTGCATTGCAATATTTTCTGTTATTGAAATAACGCATTGCAGGGTATCGCCATATTTTTTTATACGATCAATAAAAAATTGGGTTAGCTCTGCGGAACTTATTTTTTTATTTTTAATTAAAGAAGCTAATTGCAGTACAGAATAAAAGGCCAGTTCATTCTTATTTTTTGGTAAACTAACATTTGCCGGAATAATCCAGGTTATCGCATTTTGTTTGGTATTAAAAACCATGCCCGGTAACACTGGGCTTTGCCAGGTGCTTAACGGTACACTGTTGGGCAAAGTTAATTGCCGCATTTTATTGAATTCCTTCACGGTGTTTTTAACATCATCAAAAAGCGAATCTCTTTCTGCCTGTTTAAATTGTAAACCCATTACTCTTTCGGCAGCAGGTAAATCTTTTACCGAAATAGTATCCTGGCAAAAAACAGTATGGGTGATAAACAGCAGGGCAATAAAAAGCAATTTTTTCAATGGTATAATTTTTAGAAGTGGAAGTTACTGATAATTTTTTTCGTTCACTTTACGCATCATAAGTTTGTATAAATAATTTTGCGGATAATAAATAGTACATTCATTCTTTAACCAAAATACAATACAATGAAATCGTTTAGTATTGAACAGATAAATGAAAAACTTAAAGGAGAAATTGTGGGCAGCACGGCAACATTAATTACCGGGCCCGAACAATTAGAGCAGGCAATCGAAAACCAAATTACTTTTATTGGCAACAGAAAATATATAAAATTGTGGGAAACATCAAAGGCATGTGCAGCAATTATTAATGCGGATATAGATGCAGCTCCCGGTGCCAACCGTGCATTTATAAAAGTAAAAAATGCCGACATTGCCATGGCAGAAATACTGGAATTATTTATTCCTGATGGCCCCGAATTTGAAGAAGCTATTCATGCCAAAGCTGTTGTTCATGCTTCAGTTGTTATGGGCACCGGCTGCAAAATTGGTGCAGGATGTTATGTAGGCAAAAATGTAAAATTGGGCAACAATGTAATTTTATATCCTAATACTACCATTTTAGATGATACCACAATTGGCAACAATACTACTATATGGTCGGGCACAGTAGTAAGGGAACGTTGTGTTATTGGCAGCCTTTGCATTTTACATCCTAATGTTACTATTGGTGCCGATGGATTTGGTTTCAGGCCCAGCCCCGATGGTAAAGGCCTTTTAAAAATACCGCACATTGGCAATGTAATAATTGGTAATGGGGTAGAGATTGGCAGCAGCAGTTGTGTAGACCGTGGAAAATTTAGCGCCACTATTGTTGGCGATGGTTGCAAAATTGATAACCTGGTACAAATTGGGCACAACTGTAAAATGGGCCGCAGTTGTATTATGGCGGGCAGCAGTGGCTTAGCCGGTTCGGTTACATTGGGAGATGGTGTGGTGGTGGGTGGCAGTGCCAGTATTTCTGACCATGTTACTTTAGGTAATGGCGTGCAGGTTGGCGGTGGCTCTGGTGTGTTAAGTAATTGGGAAGATGGCAAAAAAATATTAGGTTACCCGGCTGTAGAAGCAAGAGAAGCATTAAAACAGTGGGTGGTGTTACGGAAACTTGCAAAAGAATCGAAGTAGTAAATTTTTAAGTATACAGCTATTGCATCTTTTAAATAAATAAATTAAATTTATAATCAAAACCCATTCTCCCATTTAATTCTTCTGCCTCTCAACTGCAATTTGATTTTTTATTATTTCATTTTTTAAATTTTATTTTATGAAAAGAGTAAATTATTATTTGCGTTATTTCCTGCTGGTGATTCTCGTTAGTTCGGTAGCATCCTGTAAAAAACAACACCAGGAAGTTTGTACCGATGCCCCTTTTCCCGTTGTTGAAAAACTAATTGTTCCACCCACGGGTAACCTTTCCGCTGCCAGTGGCGGGCCTATGAGCAATAGTGGTTATAATACATTTTACGGTCCGGTTGTTCAAATGGGTAATGGGCACCTGCGTTCCTGGATAAACATTACCCGGGATGATAATATTCCATTAGCAATTGGCATTGAATTTACTGCGGGCTCATTAAACAATTTACCAACCGATCCTTCAAATTTTGCCGCCAATACTTTTATTTTAAAATTGCACCAAAAAGCTTTTGACGTTACGCCCTACCAACACATTATGGTTAACTGGGAGCCTGCAGGTCATGAGCCTCCGGGCATATATAATGTACCACATTTTGATATGCATTTTTATAAAATTTCAGTTGCTGAAAGATTAGCCATAACAGGTGTTCCCGGTCTTGCGCCTCCCGCAGGTTTTTTACCTGCAGCTTATGTAATACAGGCTGCCACCGTGCCGCAAATGGGCACTCACTGGATAGATCCCAGTTCGCCAGAGCTTCCGCCAACATTGGTTCCTTTTACGTATACTTTCATTTACGGATCTACCAATGGTAAAACAATTTTTAATGAGCCTATGATAACAAGAGCTTTTATGCTTGGTGGCACAAGCGTAAGTAAAGCGTTTCCGCAGCCCCTTAATTTTTTACCTAACAATACCAATTACCCAACGGTATATAAAATATGGAAGAGTGCTGAAAATGGCAGGCATTATGTGGCCCTTACCGATTTTGTATGGCGGTAATTATATTTCAACTTTTTTAAAAAAGCTAACCGATGGGTTGGCTTTTTTTATTACCGACAAAATGGGCCAGCAAAAATTATCTTTTATAACAACATTATTTATCAATTAATTGGGCTTTACTGCTGTAAATTTGTACTCCCATTTTTACAAGTGTAAATAATATAGTATTAACCAGAAATTTAAAATATGAAAAAAATATATTTTACCACAATGATAGCTGTTGTAATTTTTTCGTGTAACACAAAACAAACCGATAAAAAATTTAGTGATGCCGACACAGTAATTGTTACTACTGCCGCCGACAGCAGCAGCATTAAAACTGATGCACATTATTTTTGGTCGGCAGAATTAGGACCCAAAACGGGTGTTATCATTAATAAACTGCGGCCTGTTGCTACAGATTCCATAACTGCTCCCCATATTATACAAATGCTAAATGAAGTATACCCCGAAATTCCTTTGCAACTTGATAAAGTAAGCAACGATACCATGTTTGTAAAAATTAGCAACAGTAAATATTTAACACAGCAAATGGGCTCCAGCGGCCCGGAGGTATATATGGCAGATGTTACCTACAACCTTACAGAAATTGCAGGAATAAATGTTGTGTCAATTAATTTTAAAAAAGGTGATCATGCGCAAGCTGGCATTTTTTCAAGAACTGATTTTGTACAATAAAAATTAGAGCTCCACAATTTCTCTTTTGCCGTGGTGCGTAACTCCCACTCGCCGCTTAGTGTATCACGAATGAAAAGCATGATAGTTCTAAAGCCGTCGTAGCTGGATTTGTAACTAAAACGCCAGAGAATAAATAAAATTCCCCATTAAATTGAAAAAAGTAAATTTCTTTTTTGTATTTGCCGTAATTACGCTTTTTATATTTCTGTTTATTAAAGACAGGTATTATAAACCAGATGAGCTAAAAGAAAATGGCATCCTTCTCTCAGCATGGACTCTAGATTGGGAACAAAGTACAAAAATGGGGTTTGGTTTAAAATACGAATTTTATTATAAGGGAGAAAAAATTACCGGTTATGCGGCTTCTAAAAATTTTAAAGGAAATATAAATTTTGCACATAAATATTTTCCAGTTTTTTATGCGCCAAAATACGGCTATAAAGAGTTGCTAATTGAACCAAGGAATTTTAAACAATACAATATCCCCTTCCCTGATAGTTTAAAATGGGTGCTGGCCTATATAAAATAAAAATTAGAGTTTAAAAACTGGAATACATTCGTCAAAATCCTTTGTCCCTATGGGTAACTCCAGTCGCCGCTGCTTGGTTTTTAACCAGCTGCGTACGCTTCAATTACGCTTAGCCGAGACTAATACCACGAAGCCCACTCTACAAATGATTGGTACAACTCCAATAAAGAAGAAAGTATTTACTCACTCTCCAGCATAATGCGACAGCATTCCAAAACTATCAATACCCATTGCATAAAGCCTTGCAGATGAATAATAGTAATCTTCCGGATTAATACACAGACTGGCTTTAACAGACTCACATTAATTACATAGGGGACTACGCAAAACATTTATAGAGCCTGAACAGGAAAAACTTTGCATCCACTACCCCTTGTTAATTAGCCCTGAATAGTTTTATTTTTGAATTGAAGATTCTGCATTGGCATTTGTATTTCTGTTGATCAAGAAGTTAAGGCTGTTGATGATAATGTCTTTGTGTTTATCATCTGCTATTAAATGTTTCCACTCAAATATAGTGGCGGTAAAGAACTGGGGATAGTAAATGGGGTAAGTTTGTTTCATTGGCTAATTTATGAAAATAATTATTAGTACATGAGAGGGATTATGAAAAACACTTTTGAATAAAAAAGAGTATTAAAGCTTTTTGAAACACGATGGCAATACTACTTTTTAATTTGGTATTACATTACCTTGCGAACCAACGCCGCTCGTTGAAATCCCCAAGCGGCGGTGAAGATTTGGCGCCGAGTGCGGTCTCCTACTGAAGGCTAACGGGAAATTCTGATTAAAATATAAAAAAATATAAAATTATGGAATGGTATAGTATAAGAACCTCTACGGATGAAAATGTTACAGGAACACTTCCACAAGCAGATGGAATGAAAAGTGGGTATAATATAAAAAAAAATGATTCTGTTTGGAATGTTCCTAATTTAAAAATGCCAAATTTTAATCCTGACTTAGATTATTTTATTTTAGAAAAAAAAGCGACCCTTACTGATATTATTAGCGTAGGGTTCATTTCAGCCTCCGGTTTTCTTGTAACCGATAAAGTTAAAAAAATATTAGACGCATTTAAGTTACCCCTTCATAAATATTTCTCCGCAAAAGTGATGTACCAAAGAGAAATACACCCCAATTATTATTGGCTGCATTTTTTAGATGACAACTCTAAAGATATTGATTTTCTTAAATCCGAATTCGAATTAACCCACCCATTGCCATTTTTTCGTGAATCAAGTATAATTTTAAAAAATAAGGAATACAATGTAATAAGTGCTAATGCTATAGCAAATCCCACTTTTGTATTATTTCCTTTAAAAATGAAAATTTTATCATTGAATAATTACGATTTTTTTCTTTTCGATTTTCTATACCCAAAATATATAATCAATAACCTGATTATTAATGAATTAAAAAAAAGATTAGTGACAGGTCTTGATCTTCAAAAATTGAACAACGATGTTATCGTTTAAATCCTTCTTGCAAGGTTTTATTTTGAAGTTGTAGCTTTACGCCGCTGGTTAAAATCTTCCTACTGTAAAACAGATGAGTTTTTCAGCTAACTACAAAATTTTTGAAAATCAATAACTCCATAAACTATTGATTTTCAAAAACGAAATTT
>JAYURK010000109.1:0-41170 GCA_043756235.1 Ferruginibacter sp.
GCTATGGGTTACCTTTTTTTAATTCTGGTATAAATATCAAATTATAATTTTAAAAAATTAAACAAAACAAAATGAAAAAAGCAATCTTAGCATTCGCAGTAGTATCTGTATCTTTCGTAGCTTGTAACAGTAGCGAAGATAAAAAAGTTGAGGAAGTTAAATCTAGCGATACTTCTACAGTTGTATCTACAATGAAAGACACTATGACTGTAGTTAAAGATACTACCGTTAAAATGACTACTACTGTTGATACTTTGAAAAAGTAATTATCAGCCGGCAGATTGCTTGTTTTTTTGGCCGGGCATAAATTTTTTTTACATGACAAGCAATCATTACTTCCCTCTTAATTTTTTAAGAGGGATTTTTTTTGCTCATTTCAGGTTGATTTGTTATTTTTGAAATTCAATGATAAACAAAAGCAACCATAGCTTCTTTTATTTTAGCTACTATTTTATAAATAGACCGGGGGCTTTTTGTTAAAAACTGAAAAAATAAACAGACTAACATAAAAAAAATCCCCCGATAAAGTCGGGGGATTTTTGTTTTACCAAATTATGGGCAATAAAATTTCAATACAGGGTTTCGAAGGCAGCTTTCATCAGGTGGCAGCACAACAATTTTATGGCAAAGCAACGGAAATAATTTGCTGCGCCACTTTTAAAGAAGTAGTAAAAATTGCCGCTGATAAAAAACAAAGTAATGGTGGTATAATGGCTATAGAAAATTCTATTGCTGGCAGTATTTTACCCAATTATAATTTGCTGTTAAAAAGTAATTTAAAAATTGTGGGAGAAGTTTACCTGCAGATAAACCAAAACCTCTTGGTAAATCCCGGAGTAAAATTAGAAGATATTAAGGAAGTACATAGTCACCCCATGGCCATACAGCAATGTTTTGGCTTTTTAGATAAATACAACTGGAAATTAATTGAATCAGAAGACACAGCTTTAAGTGCCAAACATATTCATCAGCATAAAAACAAACATGCTGCAGCTATTGCCAGTAAGCTGGCTGCTGAGTTATATAGTCTGCATATTATTGCACCAAACATTCATACGTTAAAAAATAATTACACCCGCTTTTTAGCATTGCAGCACCAGGATGTTGCACCAGATATTGTTGATGCCGATAAAGCTTCTATTAATTTTTTTACTGATCACTCTAAAGGAAGTTTAGCAAAAGTGCTTACAAAAATTGCAGAAGCTGGTATCAATCTTTCAAAATTGCAAAGCATGCCCATACCCGGCAGCGATTTTAAATATTCTTTTCATGCCGATATGGAATTTGATAATGCAGCACAGTTAAAATCGGTAATAAAAAAAATTGAAACCATTACGGATGGGTTAAGTGTATTGGGGGTTTATAAAAAAAGCCCCCTAAATCCCCCGAAGGGGGACTTGGAAACAGCAAATTTATTTAACAAGCATTCTAAAATAAAAAAGTGAACTATACTAATTCAGAAAGACAATTTAAAAATACTGAGTCTCAAATCCCCCCTTCGGGGGGTGGGGGGGGTGCAAAAAGATTAGAAGGTATTGGCGAATATTATTTTTCTCAAAAATTGAGAGAGATAGATGCGATGAATGCAGCGGGAAAAAATGTGATCAGCCTTGGAATTGGCAGTCCCGATTTACCACCACATGCTGATGTAATAAAAGTGTTACATGATGAAAGTGCAAAGACAACAACACATGCTTACCAAAGTTACAAGGGCAGCCCGGTTTTAAGAAACGCCATTGCAGATTGGTATAAAAAATGGTACAACGTAAAACTAAATGCCGATACAGAAATATTGCCTTTAATTGGAAGTAAAGAAGGTATTATGCATATCTGCATGACATATTTAAATGAAGGCGATTTTGTTTTAATTCCCAACCCCGGGTATCCAACTTACAAAAGTGCTGCTACCATTGCAGGCGCAAAATGTATGGAGTATAATTTAACAGAAGAAAATAACTGGTTGCCCGACTTTAATGAGATAGAAAATAATCTCTACGTTAACCGGGTAAAACTGATGTTTGTTAATTATCCGCACATGCCAACGGGGCAATTAGCCAGTTACTCCATGCTTAACCAGCTAATTATTTTTGCCAAAAAATATAATATCCTTATTGTGCATGATAATCCTTACAGTTTTATATTGAATGATGAACCAGTAAGTTTGTTAAGCATAGAAGGTGCAAAAGACTGTGTGATAGAATTAAACTCGTTAAGCAAAAGCCATAACATGGCAGGCTGGAGAATTGGAATGTTGTGTGGTGCAAAAGAAAAAATAGATGAAGTGTTACGTTTTAAAAGCAATATGGACAGTGGTATGTTTTTGCCCTTACAATTAGCAGCAGCAAAAGCATTAACGTTAGAAAAAGAATGGCATGAATCAATTAATAAAGTTTACCGGGCAAGAAGAGAAAAAGTTTTTGAGTTGTTAGATTTACTGGAGTGTAAATATTCAAAAAATCAGGCAGGAATGTTTGTTTGGGCTGCCATACCTGCAAATTATAAAGATGGATATGAGTTAAGCGATAAAGTATTGTATGGTTCAAATGTTTTTATAACTCCCGGCGGTATTTTTGGCAGCGCTGGTAATAAATATGTAAGGGTAAGTTTATGTTGTAAAGAAGAAAATATTGATGCGGCGATTGCTAGGATAAAAAGCCCCTCCTAAATCCTCCCCCGAGGGGAGGGCTTTAGAACTCACGGGTTTCAGCAGGCTTTAAGAATTTTAAGAACAGGATATTTAAATATGGAAAAGAGTATCAAAAAATCAGGGAATTTAAAAGCCTCCCCTCAGGGGAGGTTGGGAGGGGTTGTTGTTTGCATCATCGGCGTAGGCCTTATTGGCGGCTCAATGGCTTTAGCTTTAAAAGAAAAAGGGATTGCAAAAAAAATAATTGGCGTGGGCCGTTCGGTATCTAGCATTGCCAAAGCAATTGAACTGGGCATAATTGATGAAGCATTACCATTAGAAGAAGCAGTAAAGCAAAGCGATTTTATTTATGTTTCCATTCCTGTTGACGTTACAATAACTGTAATGCTGCAGGTGATGGATTTAATAAACGATAAACAAATTGTAGTGGATGCAGGCTCAACAAAATTTGTATTGTGCGATGCATTGAAAGATCACCCGATGCGTAAGCAATTTGTTGCAACGCACCCGATGTGGGGAACAGAATACAGCGGACCGGAAGCTGCGGTAAAAGGTGCTTTTGCCGGGAGGGCTTGTGTAATTTGTGAGAGAGAAAAAAGTGATGTTGATGCTTTGCAAACGGTAGAAAATATTTATAAAGCCGTAAACATGCACTTAGTTTATATGGATGCGGCTAACCATGATATTCATGCGGCTTACATTAGTCACATATCGCACATTACTTCATTTGCATTGGCTAATACCGTTTTGGAAAAAGAAAAAGAGGAAGATGCTATTTTTGAAATGGCCGGTGGTGGTTTTGAAAGTACGGTACGTTTGGCAAAAAGTAATCCTGCCATGTGGGCGCCCATTTTTATGCAAAACAAAGAAAATGTTTTGGATGTTTTAAATGAACATATTTCTCAATTAAGAAAATTTAAAGCAAGTTTGGAAAAAGAGAATATGGAATATTTGATAGAGTTGATGGAGAATGCAAATAAGATTAAAAGAATTTTGAAGTGATGTATCTGGAAGCTCCAGCTTCCAGCCAAATATCCTAGGGTGAGTCACTCCTTAAGAGTGGCTCACCCGGCAAAAAGAAAAGAAGTAAAATTAATTGATATGATTTTTAGAGAAGCACAAACAAGCGACATTAAACAAATACAGATAGTTAGAAATGCTGTAAAAGAAAATACCTTATCTAACCCCGGATTGGTTACTGATAAAGATTGCGTGGAGTATTTAACCTTAAGAGGCAAAGGCTGGGTTTGCGAAATTGATAACACGGTTGTTGGTTTTGCCATTGCCGATTTAATTGAAAATAATATTTGGGCACTATTTGTGCATCCTGATTTTGAAGGAAAAGGTGTTGGAAAAACTTTACATGATATGATGCTGAGCTGGTATTTTGACCAGCAAAAAGAAATGGTTTGGTTAAGCACTACGCCCAATACAAGAGCAGAGAAATTTTACCGCATGCAGGGATGGAAAGAAGTGGGGTTGTATGGTAAAGGAGAAATAAAGTTTGAAATGCAAAATCCCTCTGCCCGCTGAATAGCCCCTCTTGAACTTCGTTCGTTCTCGTAGCCGAGAACCCCGAGGGGGGAGGAAATGGAGGAGATTTAAGCGAAGAATATCCTATTCTTTAAAGATGAAGATTATTTCAAGGAATGAAAAAAGGGTTATCGGTTAACATAGCTCCGTAGGAGCTTAAGGTGGGTAGAAAAAATAATGGAGGTTTCTCATCGTTCCGTAGGAACGACAGGTGCTTTTGCAAAACATAATAAAAGTTCAATAAAGAAATATTGTTGAAGAGTGCGACGCCAATGAAGTAAAATAGAAAACAAAATGTTAGGCTAAAAAAAATATTTAATAATTAAAATCAAAATCCTCTGATTCAAATTTTGAATAAAGAGGTTTACAATTATGCAAACACAAACACAATCAATGAAAGATTTGATGCAAACAAAATGGAACAAGCGGCCGTTAATTATCAGCGGCCCATGCAGTGCCGAAACAGAAGAGCAGGTACTGGACACCGCTACCCGCCTTGCTAAAACCGGTAAGATAGATATTTTACGTGCCGGTATCTGGAAGCCCCGTACCAAGCCTGGTTTATTTGAAGGCATTGGTACAAAAGGTTTACCCTGGCTGGCACAGGCAAAAAAAATTACGGGGCTACCCATTACCGTTGAGGTGGCAACAGCTAAACATGTGCAGGATGCTTTGCAATTTGATGTGGACATGCTTTGGATTGGTGCAAGAACAACTGTAAATCCTTTTAGTGTGCAGGAAGTTGCGGATGCATTGCGTGGTGTTGATGTACCGGTGCTTATTAAAAATCCCATCAATCCGGATCTGGAATTATGGACTGGTGGAATTGAACGTTTGCAAAAAGTGGGTATCAAACAAGTGGGGATGATACACCGTGGATTTTCTTCTTACGGCAACACTGAATTTAGAAACGCACCAATGTGGCACTTGCCAATTGAAATGAAACGCCGGTTTCCGGAAATGCCATTGATCTGCGATCCTTCGCATATTTGTGGTAACAGAACGTTGTTACAATCTGTTGCTCAAAAAAGTATTGACCTGGATTTTGATGGCGTGATGATTGAAAGCCATATTGATCCGGATAATGCCTGGAGCGATGCTAAACAACAGATAACACCGGAACGCTTAGCCGAAATGCTGGATGCTTTAATATGGCGCAGTGAAAACACAGATGAAAAAGAATTTGTTACTGCGCTTGCAACTTTAAGAGAACAAATTAACCAGCTGGATGATGAGCTGATGACCATTTTAGGACAGCGCATGCAGATTGCTGATAAAATTGGTACGTATAAAAAGAATAATAACATTACTATTTTGCAAACCAACCGCTGGAACGAAATTTTAGAAAAAGCCTATAAAAAAGGCGACAAGCTGGGTTTAAGCAAAGAATTTATTACTAAATATTTTGATGCTATACATTTGGAAAGTATCAACCACCAGAATAACATTATGAACAGCTAAAACTTATTTTTAATGACTGTAGTTGAAAATACTTTTTCTGAAAAAAATGTAGCTTATTATTTTGATGCATCGTTTTCTTATTTAGATGAAATAGTGGAAAGAGACAATACTATTTTAATTACTGATGAGAATGTTTTTGAATTGCATAAGCAAAAATTTGATGACTGGAAAACAATTGTAATAAAAGCGGGAGAAGACCATAAACACCAGGCAACAGTAGATTTTATTATCAGCCGACTGATTGAACTGGAAGCAGACCGTAAAACATTTATTGTTGGTGTGGGTGGCGGAGTGGTAACAGATATTACAGGTTTTGCAGCCAGTGTGTACATGAGAGGATTAAAATTTGGTTTTGTGCCCAGCACCATTTTAGCAATGGTGGATGCTGCAATTGGTGGTAAAAATGGGGTAGACGTTGGTCTGTATAAAAATTTAGTGGGCTTGATAAAACAACCGGAGTTTATTCTTTTCGATTATCAGCTGCTGCAAACTTTGCCTAACGGGCAATGGATAAATGGTTTTGCCGAAGTAATAAAACATGCCTGTATAAAAGATGCCATGTTGTTTTCGGTGTTAGAAAAATATACACTCAACGATTTTAGAAAAGATCCTTTATTGCTGGCCGAGTTAATTGAAATAAATGTAAATATAAAAACAGCTATTGTTGTTATTGATGAGTTTGAACAGGCGGATAGAAAATTGCTGAACTTTGGCCACACCATTGGCCATGCGGTTGAAAACCTGCATCATATTTTGCATGGCCATGCGGTAAGTATTGGTATGGTGGCTGCCTGTAATTTATCCGAACAAATTAATGATTTTCATTTTGAAGAAGCCATACGGATTGTAAAATTACTGGCTAAATATCATTTACCTGTGGATATTGAAACTGACTACGAAAAAGTTTTTGAGGTTTTAAAGATGGATAAAAAAAGAGTTAAAAACGAAATGAATTTTATCCTGCTTAACAAAATTGGGGAAGCAGTAATTAAATCGGTTAAGCTGGATGATTTGCATAAGCATTTAAAAGAAATACTATAGTGAACGTAACCATAAAACCTTCGGAAATAAACGGAACAATTGCAGCACCCACCAGTAAAAGTTCAATGCAGCGGGCATGTGCAGCAGCATTGCTGCATGACGGTGAAACCGTAATTTTTAACCCCGGAAAAAGTAATGATGATTTGGCAGCTTTGGATATTATACAAAAATTGGGGGCTGCTGTAACGCATCAAAAAGAAGGAACTTTATTAGTAAACTCTAAGGGCTATATCTCCCCTTTAGGTGATGGGGGCATTAATTGCGGCGAAAGCGGGTTAAGTATTAGAATGTTTACCCCAATAGCTGCATTAAGTACCCAAGAAATTATTATCACCGGAACTGGAAGTTTATTGAAACGTCCTATGGATTTTTTTGATAAAATATTTCCGCAGCTTGGCATTGCTGTAGCATCAAATAATGGTATGCTGCCCTTGACAATAAAAGGGCCATTGCAACCTAAAGATATTACGATTGATGGTTCATTAAGTTCTCAGTTTTTAACGGGTTTATTATTTGCTTATGCAAAAGCGGCTACACATGCTGTTACTATTACTGTAAATAATTTAAAGAGCAAACCGTATATTGATTTAACTCTAGCGGTAATGAAACATTTTGGTTACGATGTGGAGAATAATAATTACGAATCTTTCACCATCAAACCAATCAGCCAATCAACCAATCCGCAGGATGCAGTGCATCCACCAATTAACTACACCGTAGAAGGCGATTGGAGCGGCGCTGCATTTTTATTAGTAGCAGGTGCTGTTGCAGGCAATATTACAATAAATGGATTGGATGTATTTTCTACCCAGGCAGATAAAGCAATTTTGCAGGCGATAATTGATTGCGGAGCAAATATTTCGATTCAGGAAAAACAGATTGAAGTTAGCTCCCCTTCAGGCGATGGGGGCAAGCCTTTTCATTTCAATGCAACTGATTGCCCCGATCTTTTTCCTCCTTTGGTTGCGCTGGCATCTTATTGCAATGGCACAACAGTTATTGAAGGCGTTAGCAGGTTAGCACATAAAGAAAGTAACCGGGCATTAACTTTACAACAGGAGTTTGCAAAAATGGGAGTGGAGATTATTTTGCAGGATGATTTAATGATGATAAAAGGTGGTGGAGGAGCAAAAAGTGCAACCGTTCATTCGCATCACGATCATAGAATTGCTATGGCTTGTGCAGTTGCTGCATTAAAAGCAGATGGCGAAACCGTTATTGAAGAAGCGGAAGCCATTAATAAATCGTATCCTGATTTTTATGAGCATTTAAAAAAATTAGGTGTAATTTTAAAAGACAATTTTAGCAATTATGAAAATAAATAAAGAAGAAAAAATACTTATCAAAATTGGGAAAATGGTGGGAAAAAAAGCGCAGGAAGAAAATTTTGCACTTGGGCTTCCAATTGTGATAGAAGATGATGGTTATGTTATTGAGCTTGATAAAAATGGTAAGAAAAAAAGGTTAAAAAAAATAGCTAAAATAAATTTTGAGGATGCCAGCTAGAAGAGTTAGAGTAATTGCAGGTCCCAACGGTTCTGGCAAAACCACTTTATATTTTTTTTTGAAATCTCAAATTAATATGGGGCTATGGTTAAATGCAGATGAAATTTTAGAGCAATTCAGGCGCAAAGGGTTTATTGAATACAGTATTCTTGGTTTTATACCCGAGAAACAAATCTTTAATAAATATTGTAAAACTAAATCAGCTACATCTTTTATTAAACAATTTTCAATAGCAGAGGAGTTAGAGAAAATAAATTTTGGAGAATTTGCAGTCACCTATTCGAATAAAAAAATTTCTAATGAAACTGTTGCATTTCTCACAGATTTTTTTAGATTTTTTCTTGCAAAAAAAGCAATTCCTTTCTCTACAGAAACTGTTCTTTCACATCCTTCCAAATTATTTTTTTTTCAGGCATTAAAAAAGCAGGATTTTAAAACATATCTTTATTTTGTAGCTACAAGCTCACCTGAAATTAATATTGGAAGAATAAAAACCAGAGTAATAAAAGGCGGGCATACTGTTCCTGCAGGCAAAACAAAAGAGCGGTTTTTCAGAAGCATTTCTTTATTAAAAAAAAGTGTAAAAATATTTGACCGTGTATTTATTTTTGATAATTCAGAAAGAGAACTAAAATTAATTCTTTCTTTTTCTAACGGTACAATTGATAAAATTTTTGAACCTAAAATGCCGGAATGGTTAAATGTTTTGGCAATAAATAAAAGTGATGAATAGTTTTGGCCGCATATTCCGGGTACATATTTTTGGCGAATCGCATGGCGATTGTGCAGGACTTACCATTGATGGTTGCCCTGCAGGATTGGATTTATCTGCGGAAGATTTTTTTATTGATATTGAAAGAAGAAAAGGCGGCACCAAAGGAACTACACCCCGTAAAGAAGATGACATTCCTAAAATTATTTCCGGATGGTTTAATGGAAAAACTACAGGTGCCCCATTAACCATTTTGTTTGAAAATAAAAATACAAGGAGTGGCGATTATGAAAAGCAACGGGCTTTTCCCCGGCCGGGGCATGCCGATTTTACTGCACATAAAAAATTTGGGGGTAACGAAGATTTTAGGGGCAGCGGGCATTTCAGCGGCAGGTTAACCGTATCGTTAGTAGCAGCTGGTGTTGTTGCAAAAAAAATATTACAATCCCCTCCGCCTCCTGAAGGCGGAATTGGCATCTCAATAACTTCAAGTATTGTTGAAATTGGCGGAGAAACTGATTTAGATAAAGGCTTACAAAAAGCTATTGATGCAAAAGACAGCATCGGGGGTATTGTTGAATGCCGCGTAAATAATTTACCAGTTGGTTTGGGCGAACCATTTTTTGATTCGGTAGAATCTGCAATAAGCCATGCAGTATTTGCAATACCTGCCGTACGGGGTATAGAATTTGGAACCGGCTTTGCTGCAGCAAAAATGTTTGGCAGTAAACACAACGATGCTATTGCTGATGAAACCGGCAAAACGGTAACCAATCATGCAGGTGGTATTGTGGGCGGCATAACAAATGGTAACGAATTTGTTTTTCGTATTGCCATTAAGCCCACTTCATCCACACCCAAAGAACAGGAATCATTAAACTGGGAAACAAATACGGTAGAAAATTTTTCAATCAAAGGCCGGCACGACCTGTGTATTGCATTACGTGTACCCGTTATACTGGAAGCAGTTACCGCTTTTGTACTGGCAGATTTAATGATGCTGGAAAATAAAATAAAAAGAATTTTATAATCAGGCTAACAACCTGCGGTGATAATTTATCTGCCCCAAATGATAGGTTAGATGTGTAGTTAAATGCAGCAGCATAAAACCTGTGGTTAATGGCTTACCAAAAACTTCCAGCGGAAAAACCTTTTCAAAATCGGTTGCAGTTAATCTGGTTAAACTTTCTTTTACAACTGTAATGGTATTTTCAATACTTTGTATTAAATCTTTTCGTGGGATATTTTTTAAACTAAACTCTTTTTCTCTTTCTCTCATGTAACCGGAATTGCCAAGTGTAGCCCCAATAAAATGATTGAGGTTTCCAACTAAATGCAGGCAAAGGTTTCCTGCCGAATTGCTGATGCCGTCTTTTATTACCCATAAACCATCTTCATCTTTATATAAATTAATCTCGGCTATTAATTTGTTAAGGTCTCTGTCAAAAATTTCTATTAAACTTGAAGTATTCATTTTTTTATTTTTTTTAATGCTAATTTATTAAAATCAATATCCAGCAATTCAAAATCTTTTGCATTGGGTAAACTGTAATGCCACCATTCTGTATCTAATGCTTTAAAACCATATTGCTCCATAATATTTTTAAGTAACAACCGGTTTTGTAAAACATCTTCGGGCAAATTTGTAAAAGCATGGTGGGCTGTATCGCTGAAATTATCAAAGCCGGTACCCATATTTAATGCTTCACCAGTTGCTAAATATATTAATGTAAGGTCAACAGCAACTCCACGGTTATGACCGCTGCCGGTTTTGGGGTCGGCTGCATAGCGGTCGTCCTGCACCGGCAGCCACATTTTTTCGGTAACCGAATAAGGCCGGTAAGCATCAAAAATTTTTAAACCCAATCCCATTTCTCGTAATTGTTTTTGAATTAAGACTAAAGCATCAGCAGCAGTTTTTCTTAAATAAGTTGTGGATAGAGCAGGATATAATTTTTGGTGCATAAAATTATTGGTACCGGCATACCTTAAATCTAAAATTATTGTGGGAATCATTTTTTTAATATCCTTCATCTCTTTAGCCGGATTTTTATAAAATGTTTTTTGCAAGGTTGCAGCATCGCTTATCACCCAAAGCCCGTATTTATTTAAAACAGTGTCTGCAGCGGGTTTTAGCTTCACCTGTGCAGGACATTTTTGCGATGTTAATAAAAAAACAATACCGCAAACCAACAGCAATTGAAACCTATGCATTATCTTGTTCATATAATTGTTTTTAACACATCCTCCGTTAAACCAAAAGTACCCGATAAGTTTCAATATTTTTCAAACTAATATGCAGCACGCTAAAAACCCTTACTTAATAACTTCAGTTGTATTGTTATGCCTTATAATAATTGCCTGCAATAATACTCCGGCACTTCCTGCGGATGAATTGATTGTTACTAATCCTAAGCAAATGGATAAAAAAGCAGGCGAAAATATTAAGGAGGCGCTGGAGTATGCTTTAAAAAATGATGGTAAGGTAGATGATAGTATTCGGCTACACCTTGCCGGTATTACCGCTGATTTTTACAGTGGCAACAGTTATCAACCCGCCTGGAGCAGTAAGGAAGAATGGTTGCCGGTGGCTGATACCTTATTTCAATTTATTAATACTGCCGAACTTGAAGGGCTTTTTGCCAGGCATTATCATTATAATAATTTAAGCAGGTTAAAACATACATTAGATCATGATTCGCTTAAAAGGATGGATGCCGCCTTATGGACAAGGGCCGACCTTATGCTTACAGATGCCTTTATGAGAATAATAAAAGATTTAAAAACCGGCAGGCTGCAACATGATAGTATCACGTTAAATAAAGATTCTGCAGCACTGAACAATTTTTTTGTAAAAAATTTAAATACTTTTTTGCAAAAAAATGAATTTCAAAATTTAATTACTGCATTACAACCTGTTCATAAAGGCTATTGGGAACTTAAGGAAGGTATTAAAAGATTTGTGGATAGTATGGACCGGCAAACTTATACTTATGTAACCTATCCTTATAAAAAAGGAGATACCAGGGATTCTTTGGGATTTATTAAGCAGTTACAAAAACGATTGGTAGAAAGCGGGGCGATAACCTTTGCAGATAAAATAACTGACTCTGCCAAATTGAGCGAAGCGGTTAAAAAATATCAAAAGCAAAAAAAAATAAAACAAGATGGAAAGATTGGTGCGTATCTTATTAAATTAATGAACACCAGCGACGCCGAACGTTTTAAGAGAATTGCCATAAACCTGGACAGGTATAAACAATTGCCTGCAAAAATGCCGGAAAAATATATCTGGGTAAACTTGCCGGCATATTATTTATGGGTTATTCAAAGTGATTCGGTGGTGCTGGAATCTAAAGTAATTTGCGGCAAGCCCGAAACCCGTACCCCCTTATTAAACAGTGCTATAACTGATATGGTAACTTACCCAACCTGGACGGTGCCCAACAGTATTATTGTAAAACAATATTTACCAAAATTAAAAAGCAATCCCGGGTACCTTTCCCGAATCGGGTTAAAGCTTGTAAATAATAAAGGCGAAACTGTAGATGCTTACAGCGTTAACTGGAGCAAGTACACTAAAGGCATACCTTATAAAGTAATGCAAAACAGCGGCGATAATAATGCATTGGGTATTTTTAAATTTAATTTCAGTAATCCATATGCGGTATACCTGCACGATACCAACCAGCGGTATTTGTTTAAAAATTCTTCCAGGGCACTCAGTCACGGTTGCGTACGGGTGCAGCAATGGCAGCAATTGGCTTATTATATTGCACGTAACGATAGTATGAACTTATCCGTTACAGATACCTTGAGGTATAACACGGATTCTATCAAAAGCTGGATCAGCAACAAAGAAAAACACCGCATTGAAGTTAAAAACAGGATACCTATTTTTATCCGGTATTTTAGTTGCGAAGGAAAAGACGGGAAAATAAAATTTTTTGACGATATTTATGGCGAAGATAAAGTGTTAAGAGAAAAATATTTTGCAGACAAATAAGTTCCTTTGCTGTATCGAACAGGTTTACTTTCCTAAATTTGCTTTCAACTGCTTAAATGAAACCAATTTTCAATAATAAAAAAAACTATTTTTTACTTGCATTGCTGTTAACTGCAGCAATATTTTTTTTTACTACAGCAACTAACGCTCAACAAAAACAAAAACAGGGTAAAACAAAAACTAAATCAAAATTAGTTTTATATGGCATGGCCAGTTTTTACCATAACAGTTTTAATGGAAAAAAAACTGCAAATGGTGAAATTTTCAGCCAAAAAAAATTTACCTGTGCCTGCAATGTACTGCCGTTAGGTACATGGGTTAAGGTAACTAACCTGCGTAATGGCAAATCGGTTATTGTAAAAACAAACGACAGGCTGCATCCAAGAATGAAAAGAATTGTAGATCTTTCCCGTGCCGCTGCGGTAAAGCTTGGCTACATCGCTCATGGTTTAACCCGGGTAAAAGTAGAAGTGATTGGTAAAAAACCACCTAAAGATTTTGATGGAAAACAGTAAATGCAATTGGCCAATCACAACCCAAAAACCACCTTTATACATTGTGGGTAAATTATTTTATGGTTTGGGTGTAAGCCAGTATTTTTGTTGCCACTAAGTAAACTAACAAATATGAAGAAAATCTTATTATCGTTTTTAACCATTGGAATGCTTTTAAACAGCTTTGGCCAAAATGATTACAAAAAACGTCCGGCATTAGGCGTACATTTTATAATGAACGATTTTAAAACGGCTGCCAGTATCAGGTCTACAAGTTTATCTAATGTGTTGCAAACAAAACAATGGCGTCAAACAAAAAATATGGCTGCCGGCCTTGGGCTCAGTTACATACAGGGTTTAAGCAATAATATTGATTTTGCCGCCACCATTTCTGGTGCTTATCTTGATTATCCTGTTCCTACTAAAGTTTCAACCGGCGGTAACGAATTGTTACTTGAGGGTGTTGCTACCGCTAATTTTAAATTGATCAGTGATAAATATGCAGTGGTACCTTTTATTACTGCAGGTTTAGGTGCCAGTAAGTACAAAGGTTATTACAGCGCTATTGCACCAGTAGGTTTGGGTATACAGGTAAATGTTTTTGACGAAGCTTTTTTATTACTAAATACACAATACCGCTTACCCATTACAGAAAATGCAGCTCATCATTTTTACCACAGCTTTGGCATTGCCGGTAATATAGGCAAGCCCAGAGAAGTAGTAATGCCTGTTGTTGAACTGCCGGTAGTAGAAGCCCCAAAAGACAGGGATGGTGATGGTGTGATTGATGCTGATGATAAATGCCCTGATGTTGCAGGCCTTGCTTCTTTAATGGGATGCCCTGATAAAGATGGCGATGGCATTACTGATGCTGATGATAAATGCCCCGATGTGGCAGGCCTTGCAAAATACAATGGCTGCCCAATACCCGATACAGATGGCGACGGTATTAACGATGAGCAGGATAAATGTATTACCGAAAAAGGTGTTGCCCGTTACCAGGGTTGCCCTATACCCGATACTGATAAAGATGGTGTAAACGACGAAGAAGATAAATGCCCTAACGAAGCCGGACCTTCCAGTAATTTTGGTTGCCCGGTTATAGCACAGGCGGTAATTGACAAAATAAATTACGCTGCAAAAAATATATTCTTTGCAACAGGAAGTGCAAAACTGTTACCAAAATCGTTTAAATCTTTAAATGAAGTAGCTACAATTATGGCGGCTGATAAAACTTTAATGCTGGATATTGATGGTCATACCGACAGCCAGGGTAAGCCCGATAAAAACCAAACATTAAGCGATAACAGGGCTAATGCAGTTAAAGCATATCTTGCAACTAAAGGTGTAGATGAAAGCAAAATGACTGCTTTAGGCCACGGTCAGGATATGCCCGTTGCTGATAACAAAACTGCTGCAGGGCGTGCTAAAAACCGCCGTGTAGAAATGAAGGCAAGAAATTATTAAGTTTATATCGATCTATAAAAATAAAAAAAGCAGGGTTCAAAATTATTTTGAACCCTGCTTTTTTTATTTCAAAATTACTCCCCTGGTTTTTTATAAAAAATTCTTACCTATTTATCATTCACCATTCACTATTCACCATTTTATTATAGCACATATACCACAGCCGTATTTTGATTGCCGTTAAAAGATGCCTTGCCCGTAAACGGGAAGTATAAGGATTGTAGTGTACATTCCAAATTCGGGCAGCTGCTGGCGTTTTCAATTTTTATTTAAAACTTTTATTTAATAAAGTAACCGGGTTTAAATAAAACATTTTCTTCCATCCCTGAACAGTGTTATCGCATTGCCACGGATAGGGCAAAATAGTACGGATGGTATAGTGTAAATGCGGTGGTTTGCCAGCAGCATTTACAGTGGTGCCCGTATTTCCAATAATTGTTTTTGAAGTAACCAACGAAAATAAAGAAGTCTTTATGGTATCCAAATGTGCATAGTAATGTAAACGCCATTTAGGCCCCAGTAGCAGTACAACGTTGCCGCCCATTTTATTTTTACCGGCAAATAAAACAATGCCATAAGTAGATGGGTGAACAGGGGTTTCTTTTGCAGCAAATATATCAACACCCTTATGCGTAACCGATTTTCCCCAGGGATAAAACCAGAAAGAATTTTGTGAATAGCTTTTAATGGTAGCGCCTTTAACAGGCATGGTAAAAGGCTGCGGCAGTAAATAACCAATCAGTAAAATCGTAAAAAAAATCAATACAATTTTTTTATACAGATTTTTATTTTTTAATTGCATACGGTATTATTACAACGGCATAGTGCAGTTAATACTCATTACCCCCACCCGCTTTTTCTTTTTCTTTTTTTATCAATTTTTTTTCTTTCTCATCTAATGGCCTTATCATAGGTGGTGGCTGTACTGCTTTGGGGGCAGTTTTATCTTCGGGTTTATTTTTTACTTTGCTGTTAGTATCTACTGTTGTTGGTTTGATATCGCTTTCAATAGGCACCAGTTCCTGCGGCACTTTTTCCTGTGGTTCATTCATATAATCACCGGCGTCGTTATTGCCCTGGTCAAGCATAGCACTGTCTCCCTGTTGTGCATACCTGATAAAATCCGGGTCGCCTGATAATTCTTCATTACCCATTACTGCAGGCTTTTCAAAATTTTTCAGCTTACCATAACCTAGTTTTTTATCAGCATATACTTTGCTCATAAAAATGCCCCACTTGGGTGCCGCCATTTCATTACCACCCGAAGTACCGGCATATATTCTTATAAACGGATCTTCGCAACCCACCCAGGTGCCTGCTAAAAGTTCGGGAGTGTAACCTATAAACCAACCATCGGCATTATCATTTGTAGTACCTGTTTTACCAGCTTTATCAGCCGGGATATTGTAGCTGTTCAAAGCCCTGGCGGTACCAATTTGAACAACACCCTGCATCAATTGTACCATGGTATAGGCGGAGCTTTCGCTCATTACCTGTTTAGATTCTGTACCAAACTCCTGTAATATATTGCCGCTTTTATCTTCTATCCTGGTATATAAAATGGGTTTGGTATTAAGGCTTTTGTTGGGGAACATGGTGTAGGATTGCAGCATTTCCAGCATCGGAATTTCTGCTGAGCCAAGTGCAAGCGAAATATAAGGAGGCAGAGGCGCTTTGATGCCGCAATTTTTTGAAAACTCCACCACTCTTTTTACCCCTACTAAATTTGCAATTCTAACAGCAGCGGTATTTTTTGAAAACGCAAGGCAGTTGGCCATGGTGCCACCACCACCAGCAAAAGTTCTTACTTCCTTACCATATTGTACCGGCCCGCCGGGTATTACTGTAGAAAGGCCATAGCCTGCATCCTGTACAGCCAATGAATAAATTAAAGGTTTAATGGTGGAGCCTACCTGCCTTTTGGCAGTAATATGATCAAACTTAAACCACTTATAATCTATACCGCCAACCCAGCATTTTACTTCGCCGGTTTTGGGGTCCATCGCTGCAAAGGAAGTTTGTAATAATTGCTTGTGGTATTTAATAGAATCATAAGGCGTCATGGTGGTATCCTTTTCTCTTTTAGCATTCCATGCAAACACTTTCATTTTTACAGGTACATAAAATGATTTTTTGATATCCGCTGCTTTAAATTTTTCCTGGGTCATGTTTTTCCAGCGGTCGGTAAATTGCATGGCTGCTTCAACGGTATTCTCATGTCCTTTCCACATACTCTTGCCATTGTTTTTCATTATCCAGTCTAACTTTTTTTGTATTACCGGCATATGCTGTACCACTGCTTCTTCGGCATATTGCTGCATTTTACTGTTGATGGTAGTATAAATTTTTAAGCCGTCTTTATATAAATTGTACGCCTCACCGGTTTTAGGATTTACGTGCGAAAAACACCAGCTTTTTAAATCATCTTTTAAAACATCCCTGAAGTATGGTGCAATACCAATATCCATATCCAGCTTTTTATAGTTTGTGATAAGTGGTTTTGCTTTTAATTTAGTTGCTTCAGCTTCGGTTAAATATTTTTCTTTACAAACTACCATTTGGTTGATGACGGTGTTTCTTCTTTCTAAAGATTCTTTTTGCCGTGTGATAGGATTATAGCCATAGCCTTTTAACATGCCTATCAATACCGCAGCTTCTTCCAGTTTTAAATCTTTTGGTTCTTTTTGAAAATACATTCTTGATGCATTGCGGATGCCCCATACATTACCCCATGGTGCCCTGTTCAAATACAATCCAATAATTTCTTCTTTGGTAAAATTGCGTTCCAGTTTTACGGCCACTACCCATTCTTTTACTTTTTGAATTCCCCGTTTAACAATATTTCCACGTCCCTGGCCCAGCATCATTTTAGCTACCTGTTGAGTAATAGTACTGCCGCCGCCCTGTGTGCCTGCGGTAAATATTACCCTTGCCACAGCTTCTGCATCAATGCCCGAGTGATCGTAAAAGCGTTCATCTTCTGTAGCAATTAATGCATGTATGGCATTTGGAGATATTTCATTGTACTTTACTTCACTACGATTTTCAGAATAAAATTTGCCCATCAGCATACCATCGCTGCTGATAATTTCTGTAGCCAAATCTGCTTCGGGATTTTCTAATTGTTTTATGGAAGGCATTTTGCCTAATAATCCAAAATTAGCACCCACAAATAAAAGGAGTACAAAAAGTAAACCGCCAAAAAATATCCGCCAAAAAATTTTTACTGAACGCTTCATGAATAATTGGAATTATTGTTTGTTGAATTATTGGTTAAAAAGATTTGCTAAAATAATTTACAACGCAAATACCTGTTTACTATTTGTGTTAAAACTTACCAGGATATTGCTTATTTAACAAGGCCTTGTACCCGGTAATATCTTTATTAGTTTTTAAAACCTGCAGGTTATCGGGTGTAATAATAAAAAATGAATACTTACTTGCAGGCAACCATGAAACTTCTCTTGCTGCAGCTTTTTTAATCTTATCATAATATTGTAAGGCTGCAGCACCATCCGCAAAATTGCCGATTATTAAAATGCTCCGTTCAGCATCAATTACATCTTTGTTAATTATGAATGGCTGGCCATAATAATTTTCTTTATTATAACGGGTAAAGGCATTTTTTGCTTCATTAATATATACGCCATCCACTTTTTCTAAAAGCATTATAACGGTGTGGGGTGCTTCGGGTTTTATTATAAAACTACCATTGGTAATTGGGGGCGGTGCTTTAGCAACAGTATCTCTAATTACCGGAGCTGCAACTGCAGGTTTTTGTATTACCACAGGCGGAGCTTTTACAGGTGCTGGTGCTTCAGGTTGTTTTACTGCAGGCTTATCATCCACCATTAAAACGTTATCTTCCTGGGCACGTGTTACCTGTAAATTAGTAAGATAAGTTTCAATTTCTTTTCTTCTCTTTAAAACATCAATCATAGTTTCGGCCTTTTCTTTTAAAGGAGAATTAGGATTGTTTTGAATTAAAGTATTTAAGCCTTCTATAGCCACACTGTCGCTGCGTTGTTTTACATTGTATAAGGCTTCTATATACAATAATTGAGGCGTCCAGTAATTGTTTCCGTACAACGAATCGGCTTTTTTCTTTTCTGTAAGGGCTTCATCAAATTTGCCTTCTATAAAAAGATCATACACATTTTCATAAGTTTTAGTAGCCTGCGGATTTTTTGTTTTTGGATTTAATGCTGCAGGATTGCTCACCATTTGCCAGGCTTTTGAACTGGCAAACTGAGTACGCAATAAATTTTTATAATAATTAGCCCTTTCGGTATTGCCTATTTTATTGTAAGAATAATACAGGCCTAAATAAACATCTCCATCAGCTAATTTAGCAGGGAAACGCCTTAAATAATCTTCGTAAGTTTTAATAGCTTCTTCATAATCTTCCAGCTCGCTCTGGTATAATTTTGCAAGGTTCAATAAATTATCTGCAAGTATATTGTTACTGCTGTCAGTTTTTTCTGCAGTTGTAGGCAGGTTCTGCATCAATGCATCGTAAGTAATTTCTGTAGGTAACAGGGGAGCATTACCCTGGTTTGCTGCAACGGTTGTAGCAATATTATTTGCCGCATTTTTTATGCTTTGGTCAAGCGATGCTTTTCTGCGCCAGTTATCGGCATTAATGCGGCCACCCCAGTTATTTTTAAATTCTTTAAACCCCCGTGTTTTTAAAGCACTGTTATAAAAATACCAGTCTCCTTTTGTGTTGCCGCTTGCAAAAAGATCGGCCGGTAGATTATTTTTATTATCAAAGCCAATTGGCGCAACGCCGGCATTATTAACATCATCTTTTAACCCGTTTTCTTTACGAAGCTTCTTAACCATTTTTTTTACAAAAGCTTCCCGGTCGGCCGGCGAAAGTGCGGCTATGCGTTGCAGACTGTCTTCTCTTTCTATATTATCTATATGCGCAACAATTTTACCGAGTGCGGTCCGCCTTGTGGAAATGGTAGCAATATCATCGGTAAATGTGGTATCGTTAAGTTGCAGGCTGTCGTACATGTTAGCCGCCATTTTATACATCTTTCTATTGTATGCAATGTTGCCTAATTGTAAAAAAGCTTTGTTTTTAAAAGAAATATTATTCTCGTTATACGCTACACTTTTATCAAAATAAAATATGGCCGAGTTGGTGTCGGGCTTTTGTAAAAGTAACTGTGCGGCTGAGTAGTAAACAATATCACGGTAAGCATCAAACTTATCTTTTTTGGCCATTTTTAAAAGATTGGCAATACTGTTATTCAGTTCTTTTAAATTATCGCTACCCCTGTTCATTTTAGCATCATTCAGTCTTGCATAAATATCTAACAAAGGGTCTACCGTATGCTTACTGGCCTTTACATAATATGCAGAGGCTTTTTCTATTTGCCCGGTCATTTCATACAATTGTGCCAACAAAAATTCACGGCGGGATTTATCCTGTTTATCATCTGCATTAGTAAGTGCTTTTTCTAAATGCGCTGCAGCACTGTCGTACCCGGCCTGCTTAAAATACCAGTAAGCATTAACTTCATCTAAATCGTTTTGTAATCTTTTGGGCAGGTTGGCATCGTTTTGTAAAGTATTAATGAGGCCGCCACTTTCTCCAAAATCATTTTGTTCAATTAAAGTACGGGCAAGCCATAGTAAGGCATCATTACGGCTGGGTGGTAAAGAAGCTACTTTTTGTAAAAAATTTCTTTTCTCTTTATTAGCAATAGAAATATTGCTGCCGCTGGCCGATTCGTTAGTGCCTACCACACGGCTGTCATCTTCTTTTTTATTACGGGGAAAAAGATTGTAATTAATAAACTGGAATGTCATAGCCGCAGAATCAAAATCGCCGCGGTAATAATAAGATTTTCCAATAAGCATATACATATTATCCACCCAATCGTTTCTTAAATCGTGCAATAAAATACCGGCGGTGCTTTTATAAATTACAGAATCCAATTCTTGTTTTTGTGCCGCAGTATTTTCTAACGTGTAAGGATAAAAGGGAAGCAGTTTACTGTAATCGTCTTTATTAGAAAGTTTAGCCCTTTCTACCACAGCATTTACTTTATTATTTGCATTAAAATAATAATTGTAGTGGGTAATGGTGTTTTGTAAAAAATGGCGGGAGGTGGTAAATTTTTTATCAGCAGTTTTTTCCGAACCCAATTTTCTGTTTTCATACTTCTCAGGTTTTTTCTCTTTGCCAAAAGGGTCTATAGTCCAGGAAGGCTGGGCCAGCAATGTATTAAAAGAGCTGTGAGCAGCAAAAAATAAAATTATAAAGGCAAGAGTTCTCTGCAACATGTATCAAAAGGTTAGATAACAGGCATAAATATCGGTATTTTTTACTAAATGTTTGCAGAAAGCTGGTTATGCCAAGCACTTTAATCTTTTTTTATGAGCCGGTAAAAACGCTATATATTATAAAACTTAGGGTTAAGTATTATTACGCTTTCTTTACACATTAATTGCTTTTTTAGCAGTGTTTATTTATTTTTAACCTCCACAAAAAAAAATATGGCAAAATTTGACGCCAACGACACATTAAAACGCTTAAGAAACCGTTACAGATTAGTGGTGATGAATGAAGACACTTACGAAGAAGTGGTAAAATTCAAATTAAACAGGCTGAGTGTTTATATTGCTTTAAGTACTCTTTTTGTTTTACTGGTTGGTTTAACCGTATCGCTGATTGTTTTTACACCCTTAAAATATTATTTGCCGGGTGTAGGATATGGTAATTCTAAACAGGTAAAGGAATACAGGCAGTTGAAGTTTAGAACGGATTCGATAGAAGATGCCCTGCAAAAAAAGCAAAAGTATTTTAACGATCTTCAAAAAGTGTTGCAGGGCAATGTGCCAAAGTTGGATACTAATGCATTGGATTTACCTAAAGTAGAAAATATCACTGAATAAACTATAACATGTAAACCTCTTAAACTAAAAGTATATGTTTAAATCCAAGTCTAAATCATCTTTTGATGAATCTGTAGCCACCGATACTACAATTATTGGGGCTGGCACCACCATTAGCGGTAACATACAAAGCAATGGCGATATACGTATCGATGGTGTTTTAAAAGGCAATCTTTCTGCAAAAGCAAAAATTTTAATTGGCGCCGATGGTGTGGTAGAAGGCGACATTGATGGCAAACACGCCGACATTTTAGGTAAAGTAACCGGTAAAGTAAAGGTTGCCGAGTTATTATACCTGCATGGCAACGGCGTGGTTGATGGCGATCTGTTTGCAGGTAAACTGCAAATAGAACCTACCGCCTCCTTTAATGGTCAATGCCATATGGGTGCTAATGTGGTGGAGTTAATTACCGAAAGGGCCAGTGCGGTTAATGAATAAGTGCAGATAAATAATCGATACTATTGAATGATAAAATGTTCATGGAAATTTTTCATGAACATTTTTATTTTGTGTAACACAGTATCTTTACAGCGAATTATATTTTTTATAAAAGCAGCAACATGCAAAGCAACCGCAAAAATATTTTACCCCTTGTTTTACTATTTATTTTTTTAAACACATTTTTAATTACTGCTAAATCTTTATTAGAGAGAAATGGTATAGACCGTAATGTTTTGATTGCAGCCAATGCTTTGTTTTTTTTAACCAATTTTATTGCATTTTTATTACAGCGCAGGGCTTTACAAAACAGCAATCCCAATGTATTTGTACGCAGCATGATGGCCGCCATGATGGTTAAAATGTTTGTAGTACTGGGTGCTTTTCTGGGTTATGTAATCATTATGGGTAAAGCTGTTAATAAGCCCGCTATTTATATCGCTGTTTTTCTTTACTTCCTGTACCTTGCTGTGGAAGTTGCTATTGTTATGAAGCTGAATAAACAAAAAAATGCCTAAACAGGAAGCCCCGCTTTTACAGTTACAATCGTATTTACCCAATGGCAGTTTTGAAGAAGTGCTGTATTACCTGCAGCATTATAAAGTACATTTAACCATCAGCCGGCAGCGGCAAAGTATATTAGGCGATTACCGCCATGCACACGCCGGCAAAACGCACCGCATCAGTGTAAATGGTAATCTTAATAAATATGCTTTTTTAATTACGTTGCTGCACGAACTGGCGCATTTATTTACGTACGAGCAATTTGGCCACCGTGTAATGGCGCATGGCAAAGAATGGAAAAATGAGTTTGGAAAAATACTGGCTAAGTTTTTATTAAAAAAAATTTTTCCTGCTGATGTTGAAAAAGCGTTGTTGCAAACACTGCATAACCCCGCAGCCAGTAGTTGCGGCGATGAAAAACTGCTGAGGGTATTAAATAATTACGATGATAAAAAAGAAGGTGTTTGCCTGGTAGAGCACATTACAGAGGGCAGTTTATTTAAGATTAAAGGAGGAAGGATTTTTAAAAAAGGATTGCAGGTTCGCAAACGGTATAAATGCGAAGAAATAAAAACCGGCAAACTGTATTTGTTTAGTGCAGTATACGAGGTGGAAACGATTGAGCATTAATTGATCCATTTGTTTAACACTTTCTTATCTGCACTTATTTTACCCAGCACTTTATATTTACTCTGCATCAACACATAACTCGTTAAAGCTTTCTCCTGTTGTACATTTCGGGTACCCGCAATAGTAGCATGAATAAAATACACTTCCGTTCCATCATTATAAATAAAGCCGGTGTGGTTATCTAGTCCAACTATATATAATCCATATCCCTGTTGTTGAATATTTTTTACAAAATCAGTAATGGCAACATTGCTGAAACGTTGTATGTATTTTGCCTGCACAAAAGCACTGATCATTTGTTCGGAAGCAGCTTGCGCCAGTTTAATACGGGCAACAGGCAAACCTGCATCCCGTAAAACGGTGGTAACAAAATAACCGCAGGCAATAGCACCTTGCTGCGGTATTTGGGTAATGCCATTAAAATCCCAGGGCGTGCCCAGCCAGTTTGGTATTATGGTAGCGCAAACTGCATCCGTAAAAATTTTTTCTTTTTCCCGATCAGTTATATTGCGCCAATGGCATTTATATTTTTGCTTTATTACTTCAATAACTTTTTTGGAGGAATCGTAATTAATTTTTGCAGGTTCAAACTTATTGATTTGTGGATGGTGCAGTAAGGATTCAATCTTTTTTTGTTTGCAGGATAAAAATAAAATGACAGCAATCAGCGAAAATATTTTTTTCAAAATAATTATTTGTAATGGGGATGCTTTACAAATAAAATTCCATAAACATTTAAAGCCGCGTTTTAAAATGATTCGTATCACTGTTCCAGTTGCTTCAACATCCATATATCGCAGCCATGATGACCACTGTTACCCATTGGTGCCGGTAAATATGTAAAACCCAGTTTTTCGTACATGGGCACCGCAATTTTTAATTCGGGCATAGTTTCCAGGTAAATATTTTTATATCCTAAAGTTTTTGCTGCTTCAAAACATTTTTGCATTAAAAGTTTGCCAATGCCTTTACCCCTGGCGGCGGCGCTTAAATAAAGTTTAACCAGTTCGCACGTGCCTGCTGGTAAATTGGGGGTGGGGAACAAACCACCACCGCCAAGTATTATTTCATTTTGTATGGCCACAAAATAAATACTGCCGGGTGTTTTAAAAATTTCAAAAAGATTATCGGTTGTGGGGTCAAAATAAACGGTGCCTGGTTTGTTAGCCCTAAAATCAAGCAGCGATTGGCGAATAATTTTTGCAAGTGCTACATTATCCGAAGCAATAATTTCACGGATGGTGATGTTGCTGGTCATATAAAGTGGGGAATATTTTCCCCAAAATTTAATAATTTTTAGTTGTTATCCCAAATACAAAATTCTTTTTTCCCCCGGCCGTTGTTTATAAATTTATCTTTTGGTTGTTTAATTTCAAAGGCAGATAGTATAAAATAAACGTTTTCAATATTACTCACTTTTGTATATGTACGCCAATTTTCGTAAAGATATTTATGATTTGTTGAAACAAAATGCATTTCGCAACCGCCTTTTCTGCAACAAGATAATTTTCAAAATTTTGTGTTTTAAAACCTGGTTTGTTTTCCTAAAACAAAATAGTGTCTGCTATGTTAATAGCTGGCAGAAATGGTATGGTTTTTTGTAGCATAGTATATGTTTTATAAATGAATGCTCCCGGATTTAAAAAAAATAATCTACTTTCGATCATTAAAATTAACTTTTTTGACCCCACTGCAGGAAATAAAAAAATACAGCGAAGAAGAATTAGTAGCACAACTACAAGGCCGTAACCAACAGGCTTTTGCTTATTTGTACGATAATTATGCTGCTGCCTTAAATGGTATTATCTTTCGATTAGTAGAAGATAAAGAGCTTGCCGAAGATATTTTGCAGGAGGCCTTCATTAAAATTTGGAATAATTTTTCAAATTACGATACTACAAAAGGCAGGCTATTTACCTGGATGCTTAACCTTACCCGAAACCTCACCATTGATACTTTACGCAGTAAAGGGTACAAAAAACAAAGCAAAATCTCTAGTGATGAAAACTCCGTAAGTAATTACGCCGACAACAATGCTACTCT
The DNA here is from genome assembly GCA_043756235.1 of Ferruginibacter sp. Lineage (GTDB taxonomy): Bacteria > Bacteroidota > Bacteroidia > Chitinophagales > Chitinophagaceae > Ferruginibacter. Next base: position 25,396 of record JAYURK010000109.1, read on the forward strand.
GGAAAAATTTGACGGTATTGGCATTAGAAAACAATTAAACAATTTAAAACCAGAGCAGCGGAGTATCATAGACATGGCCTATTTTAATGGTTATACCCAGGATGAAATATCCAAAGAAATGGGCATACCATTAGGAACGGTTAAAACAAGAATGCGTTCGGCCATATTAGAATTAAGAAAAATGTTACAATAAAAAATTGGAAGAACAAAATATCATATCGTCTGGAATACTGGAGTTGTATGCACTGGGTTTAGCCAATGCGACAGAAATACAACAGGTAGAAAAATTATTGCAGGAAAACTCATCCGCTGCCGCTGAATTAAATGCTATACAAAATGGATTGGAAGTTTATGCTAAACTGAATGCAGTTACGCCTGCAAATGGGATTAAAGAAAAAATTTTTTTAAAAATTAATGGCAACAGGTCTTTAAGCAGGACTAACCCCGACGGTTATAACGCCAGTGTGGTACCTTTTACAAATTACTGGAAAATTGCTGCTGCTGCAGCCATTGCCTTACTAATTGGCAGTGCAGTTTTAAATGTAAATTATTATAAAAAATACGATACTGCAAAAACTGAGTTGCAAAAATCGCAGGAGCAACTGGCACAAGTGCAACAGCAAAGCAACGAAATAAAAAACGATTTGGACATTGTTCAAAATCGGTATTGTGTTCCGGTTGCTTTACAGGGGCAACCTTCCTTACCCGATGCTGCCGCAAAAATATTTTGGATGAAAAATACTGGTGATGTAATGATTGACGCCAGTAATTTACCAGATGCGCCGGCTGGTAAGCAATACCAGTTTTGGGCTATTGTTGACGGGGTACCTGTTGACGGGGGCTTAATAATCACCAACGATAAAGGCAAAAAATTCCGGATGCAAAAAATGAAAGCTTTTGGTAAAGCACAGGCTTTTGCCATATCGCTGGAAAAAGAAGGCGGCAATCCTACACCTACAGCCGTAGTTAGCATGGGCAAAATTTAATGCCCTTTAAAATTTCAAAAAAAAATAAAATTTCGATCCCAAAAAAATGCAATACTATTTATTGCAGCAAATTTATTATTGATACCCTGGTTGCATAAATTTATTATTTAAAAAACAAACCAATCTTTTTCATCTGCCGTAAATCTTTGTACATAAATAAACTAAAATAAAAAACAACGTTATGAATCAAATTAAAAAATTTCTTTTTGCCGCAATAGCAATTCTTTTTGTTAATGCCACATTTGCACAAATGGAAAAAACTGTAATGGTTGGTGGAGCTGCAATGTATCCATCAAAAAATATAGTAGAGAATGCAGTTAACAGTAAAGACCACACTACTTTGGTTGCTGCAGTAAAAGCTGCCGGTTTGGTAGAAACACTTCAGGGTGCCGGACCGTTTACCGTATTTGCACCTACTAACAGCGCATTTGCTATGTTGCCTGCAGGTACAGTTGATAATTTATTAAAGCCAGAAAGTAAAGCGGCTTTAACGGGGGTGTTAACGTATCATGTGGTAGCTGGTAAATTCACTGCAAAAGATTTATCTAAATTAATTAAAGCCGGTAATGGGATGGCTACTGTTAAAACCGTTGCAGGTGGTAATTTAATGGTTATGAGAAAAGGTAATAAAATTTCTATTCAGGATGAAAGTGGCAGTGTTGCGTATGTTACCATAAAGGATGTTAATCAGAGTAATGGTGTAATACATGTGATTGATCATGTATTGTTACCAAAAATGTAAATTATAATACCAGGCAAAATCAAAACCCTGTTCATCATTGAGCAGGGTTTATTTTTTATTTAATAAACTGTAAACAGCACTGTCTAAAAATTTACCCCTGAAAAAATAATCCTCTTTAAAATAAGCTTCTCTTATAAATTGCATTTTTTGCAGCAGGGCTGCCGATGCTGCATTGCCGGGGTTAATGTGTGCTTCAATACTGTGCAACTGCATTTGGGTAAAACCAAAATCTATAACGGCCTGCAGTGCTTCCTGCATTAATCCTTTATTCCAAAAATCGGGATGCAGCATGTATCCAACTTCTGCACGGTAGTGTGGTTTTATTATTCTCCATAAACCAATGGTGCCCACAAGCTGTTGTGGATTTTCATTTAAACATATCCTCCAGGTGATACCATCGTTGTTGGTTATATCATCATTTATGCGCTTTATCATCAAAAGCGTTTCCTCCATGGTCTTTATTCTTTCTTTATCAATATAAGCCATTACTTTTTGGCTTGACCTAAGTTGGAGTAAAGCTGGTGCATCATTAGTATCCATACGATCCAGTATTAACCTTTTGGTTATTAATGCTGGAAAAGGAAAAAATTTAGGTTCAAGCATTGGCTGAAATTTATTTTATCAACAATGATTTGTATTTTTAAAGTATGATAAAAATAAAACTAATTGCTGCTGTAATTTTATTTTTTTTAATTCCTGTTGCTGGTAAAGCTCAAAATTTTGGCGGCAATGTTCCCGCAGTAAAATGGAAACAAATTAATACTGCAAAAGCAAGGATAATTTTTCCTGCAGGGTTAGACAGCCAGGCTAACCGAATGGCAAACGTAATGCAGCTGATGGACAGTACCACATCAAAAACAATTGGCGGACGCCTGCGCAAGTGGGATATTATTTTACAAAACCAAACTACTATTCCTAATGCATATGTAAGGATGGCGCCGGTTATGAGCGAATTATTTATGACGCCTTCGCAAGATAATTTTAGCACGGGCAGTATACGATGGGATGATAATTTAATAACCCACGAAAGCCGGCACATTCAGCAGTTCAGTAATTTTAATAAAGGGTTTAGCAAATTATTTTCATTTTTTTTAGGGCAGGAAGGGCAACTGTTTGCGAATGGCCTTTTACTGCCCGATTATTTTTTTGAGGGCGATGCGGTATGGCAGGAAACTTTAGTAACGGCACAGGGCAGGGGCAGAATGCCGGCGTTTTTAAATGGTTTTAAAGCACTGTGGTTACAAAATAAAAATTACAGCTGGATGAAATACCGAAGCGGTTCGCTAAAACATTTTGTGCCCGATCATTATCCGCTGGGGTATATTTTGCTTGCTTACGGGTACGAAAAGTATGGAGATAATTTTTGGAATAAAGTTACCGATGATGCCGTAAGGTTTAAAAGTATTTTTAATAAAGCCATTGAAAAACATTCCGGAGTATCTTTTAAAAAATTCAGGACAGCTGCCATGGATTATTTTAAAGAAAAATCATTTCCATTTGCAAAAGAAAAATGGGAGGTGTCTGCCAATAATTATATTACACCAGTTAAAAAAAATGATGTTATAGATTATCTATTCCCAAATTTTATTGGGGAAGACAGTATACTGGTTACAAAAAAATCGTACAAAACAATAAATGGGTTTTATGTATTAATAAATGGCAAAGCAAAAAAAATAAGGGTAAAAAATGTGGTGCTGGATGATTATTACAGTTACAATAATGGTAAAGTGGTTTATGCAGCTTATCAATCAGATCCCCGGTGGACCAACAGAGATTACAGTGTACTTCAATTACTGGATATCAAAACAAAAAAACAACAGCAGTTAACTTTTAAATCCAAATATTTTTCTCCGGATATAAATAAAGAGGGCACCGAAATTTTGGCGGTACATGTGAATACAAACGGCACCAATAATTTACACCGTTTAAATGCAGCCACCGGCGAAGTAATTATTAAACTGCCCAATGCGTTAAATTATTTTTTTACACAAACAAAATATATCAACAGTAATACAGCGGTTTCGGCAGTAAGAAGCCCCGATGGAACCATGGGATTAATTAAAGTTGATTTAACAACCGGGCAAACTGAAAATTTAACGGCTATGTCTTATAATGTACTGGGTTATCCTTTTGTAAAAGGCGACACTGTTTATTTTACAATGATGGAAAAAAATGCGGATAAAATTTTTGCCATTACATTAGCCGATGGAAAAATATTCAGGATAACAAATAATTTAAATGGGGTGTATGGCAGTGCGGTTAGTGCCAATGGTAAAATTGTTTTTGCTGCTTTTACCGCAGATGGCTACAGGCTGGCAACTACAACTGTTAAGCAGGTAGAATGGAATGCAATAAATAATTTTAATGTTGATTATGGAATAACCAGGAATGATTACACGCCAAATATGATAAAACAATCAGGGGATTTTGCTGTTAACAATGTATCTGAAAAACAAAATTTTATAACTAAATATAAACGATCAGGGCATCTATTTAATTTTCATAGCTGGCGCCCCGTAATAGCCGATCCAGAATTTGGTTATACTTTTTTCAGCGATAATGTACTCAGTAATTTCAGCAATAATATCAGTTACACCTATAACCGAAACGATAAAAGCCATACAGTGGGTTTTAATAGTGCTTATGCCGGTTTGTTTCCTGTATTAACTGTTGGGGCCGAGGAAAGTTTTAACCGAACCCGTGATACGGCATTTGGTAAAAGGGTGCAATTTAATACTGCTACATTAAAAGCAGGTTTTGCCATACCCTTAAATTTTGTTGGAGGCCGCACTAATAAATTTTTAAATTTTGGTGCAGGGTATAATGTAGAACAATTTTATTATCCGCAGGTAAGTAAAAATATTTTTAAAAACCGGGCACTAAACTATACCAATGCTTTCATTTCTTTTACTAATGTTAACCGCAGGGCAAGGCAAAACATTAATTCACGCTGGGCACAAAGTATTACGGCCAATTACCGCGATGCTATAAATATTGTAAACAGCCGTAAATTGGTTACAAACAGTGCATTTTATTTTCCGGGCTTTGCCATAAACCACAGTTTGGTACTCAATGGGGCTTATCAAAAAAGAGACAGCCTGCCCGATATCTTCAGCAATAATTTTTCGTATGCAAGAGGGTACCAGGCGTTAAGTACCAGGCGAATGTTTAAAGTTGGTGTAAATTATCATTTCCCACTTTGTTACCCCGATTGGGGCGTTGGGGGTGTAATATATTTTCAACGTATAAGGGCCAATGCGTTTTACGATTATAACAATGCAAAAGCCCGGGTAAGCGGATTATTAACTGAAATTATTAACCGCAGCACTGGAGCCGAATTATATTTTGATACAAAAGTTTGGAATTCATTGCCGGTTAGTATTGGTGTTCGCTATGCCCGTTTACTGGATAGGGATTTGCTGAACGCCGGCGTAAAAAACCGGTGGGAAATAATTGTGCCTGTTGGCTTAATCCCCGATTAATTTTTCAAAAAGGTGAGGGGTAAAGTCAAATCTTTCCAGCAGATAATTTTTCCGCCTTTTTGATTAAAATTATCGTAAGCATTTGGCGTGGGTAAACTATAATAACTGGAGGTTATAGTTGTATTTAAGGGAGTAGTTTTTTCGGCAGTGAGGTTTGCAAGGGTTTCGTTAAGCATACGGTAATAATTTTTGTACACATAAAAATAAAAAGAAACCATGGAGTGCAACACTGTTTCATCAGTTACCTTTTCCTGGTAATACAAATCGCCTTCATCTATTTTTATATTCACTTTGTGAAAGGTGATGCCTTGCACCTGGTTAAAAAGTTTTGCCCAAAAATAAGGAAAGAGCCCTTTGTTTGCAGGCAAATAACCTGCATGTTTGTTAATGATGCATAATTTGGGGGCAGCGATAATTTCTTTTTTAAGAATGTGGTCCACCATTATTAAAAGCACATCAATTTTATTATCCTTAACCCAGTTTACAAAATCAATATCGTTTGGAGTTGATGTATGTTTATAAGGTATATTGTTTGCTGCTGCCAGTTTTTTAAAACTGGTATGATAGTTACCTCTCACAAATTTTATAAAAGCAGTAAGCTTAAAAGAAACAACAAAACAAAAAAGTTTAAAAAAATTCCATGGCCTGAAAGTTTTTAAATACCATGTCCAGGTTTCAACTTTCTTTTTATTGCTGAATTTTTGATCGCAGGTCCAAAAGCCAGCGCAATCATAATCTTCCAGAAGTTGTTTATGGTTAAAAACATTATTCCATGCAAGCAGCGACCATATTTTATCTTCATTTGATATTATCGCTACTTTTAATTTTGGCATCAGTTATTTGTTTTATGCGCCATACTTACATAATAACTGAGCTGTTATCTGTAAGGTACAAATTCAGAATATTTACCACAATGAATATAGTAAAAAAAAATTACTGAGAGATTATTGCTGGTAACATACTGAAAATGCCGGGCTTTTTATGAGAGCATATATAATGCCAAAAAAATTCAACTGAAGTTTCAGGCATTGCCGTAAAACGGCCAAAAAAAAACAAAATTGCGGGGGTAAAACTACATTTTAGCCTGTTCAATTATTTCATCCATATCAATGCCGCTATGGCTTTCATCGTAAATGCAGGCGCCATCCTTTATTAAAAGCACCTGTGGAGATTCGTGAAATATGGAAAAGTCTTCGGCCACTTTATTAGATAAAGGCCTGTTTTTAATAAGGTCGAGGTAATAAAAATCAATTCCGTCAGGCTGCAAACTCCTTTCTAAACGGCCTTTAGCCATACTGCTTATGCTACAGCGGGTGCTGTGCTTAAAAATTAATTGAGGCTTTTGGTTAGACAGTTCTTTTATGTTATTCAACTGTTGTTCCTCATTCAAATCAATCCACTTCATAAAAAAACCACTTTATTAATGAATAATGCCTTCGGTGCCGGGGCACCCGCTTCTTGATCTACGGCTGCTGGTACAGCTATTAAATATAACTGCCATTACCGTTAATACTGCAAATACAAAAAATATTTTTTTCATCATTTAAAATTTCAAGTTAAAAATTATAACTGCAATAAATTAGTGCAAATATAAAATACAAACCCTAAACGGTAAAATTAGCTATTTTATTTCCTTACTTTACAATAAGTAGTAAAAACTACCCTATTTTTAACCTTATTTTTCAATCTGTATGAATTAAACCATTAAAATATGTTACAACTCACACGCCCTATCGCTTTTATCGACCTGGAAACTACAGGGGTAAGTCTTTCCACCGACCGTATTGTTGAAATTGCTATTATAAAATTATTGCCCGATGGCAGCAGGCAGGTAAAGCGGAAATTGATTAATCCGCAAATGCCCATACCAAAAGTTACCAGCGAAATACATGGTATTACTGACGATATGGTGAAGGATGCACCCACTTTTAAACAGGCAGCAAATGAAATAAAAGTTTTTATAGATGGCTGCGATTTGGGAGGCTACAACAGTAACCGTTTTGATATACCCATTTTGATGGAAGAATTTTTGAGGGTGGGTTTAGAAGTGGATCTTAGTAAAAGAAAAATGGTGGATGTGCAACATATTTTTTATACCATGGAACCACGTACCCTTACCGCTGCATATAAATTCTTTTGCGAAAAAGAATTGGTAGATGCACACAGTGCCGAAGCTGATGTTAGCGCTACTATTGATGTGTTTTTAGCTCAGTTAAAAAAGTATGAAAATTTAGGTAACACAGTAGAATCGGTTCTGGGCGCCATTGGAGAAGACAAGATTGTGGACTATGCCCGTCGTTTTGGATTTGATGATAAAGGAGTAGAAGTTTTTAATTTTGGAAAATACAAAGGCCGTTCTGTTGCGGATGTTTTAAAGGCAGAACCGCAGTATTACGACTGGATGATGAGAGGAGATTTTCCACTGCACACCAAACAAAAGCTTACCGAAATTTTTAACCGTGCCATGTTAAAGAACCATTAATTATCCACCTAACCCTTTTGCCGGCAAAAACATTACACAAAAATTTGTAAATTTGGTTACACAAAAAGCATGATTTGGAAAAATTAGTTATCATACCTACATACAACGAAAAAGAAAATATCAAAGCTATTATTGGTGCCGTACTCAGCCTGGGCCAGCAGTATCATGTTTTAATTATTGATGATAATTCGCCCGATGGTACCGCAACCATTGTAAAAACTTTGTTTGCAAAATATCCCGGTCAATTATTTTTAGAAGAGCGTAAAGGAAAATTAGGTTTGGGCACAGCATATATTTTTGGTTTTAAATGGGCTATCGATAAAGGGTACAGGTTTATTTTTGAAATGGATGCCGATTTTTCTCACAACCCTGCCGATCTGGAGCGGTTGTACGAAGCCTGCAAAGCCGGCGCAGGTGTTGCTGTAGGTTCTCGCTATGTTCAAAACGGTGCCGTTCAAAACTGGCCTGCAGACAGGATACTTTTATCAAAAGGCGCTTCCTTATATACCAGGATGATTACCTGGATGCCGGTAAAAGACCCAACAGCTGGTTTTGTTTGTTATACAAGAGAGGTGCTTGAAACAATAAATTTAGATGCTATTTCATTTGTAGGTTATGCCTTTCAGATAGAAATGAAATTTGCCGCCTGGAAATTAGGATTTAAAATAACAGAAGTGCCTATCACTTTTAAAGACAGGGAATCCGGTGCCAGTAAAATGAACAAAGGCATTATAAAAGAAGGCGTATTAGGTGTGCTGCAATTACGGTGGCAAAGCCTTTTTAAAAATTATCGGAAAAAAGTTTCCAATTCCGTTACCTCTAACACCCTGCCTTTTCAACAGCATGAGGTGTTGCTGGAAAGAAAATAATTTTTGTTCCAGCTGTTATTGCTGATATAAGTTGGCTTACACTGCATGATTATGCATACACTCTTTTCGATGTAATTTCCACACAAAAAAAATCTGCATTTTTTTTATTTCTTTTATGTAATGCAGAAAACGCCTGCATCCCTTATAACAAACCAACTGTTATGCAAAAAATTCAACTCTCTATTCCCGAGCCTTGCCATCAAAACTGGAACGAAATGACACCCACACAGCAAGGCCGCTTTTGTAATGCCTGTGCCAAACAGGTGGTAGACTTTAGTAACATGAGCGATACACAGGTAGTCCAATATTTCTCCAATATTAAAAACGAAAATGTTTGTGGCCGGGCTTACCCCGATCAATTAGAAAGGGCTATCAGCATACCCAAACAACCAAAGAAGAAATTATTTGGGTACTGGAATTATATAACCATGTTGTTCCTGTTCTTTTCAAAAACCAATACGGCAAAAGCACAGGGAGGAGTAAAAATTGTAACAGAGTCACAAATTAATGCTAATAAACAGAATAGGATTACAAAGGGACAATTAGCTGTAAATACTAACAGAATGATTGCGGGAAAAATAATTGATGAAACAGGGGAACCGTTGGCAGGGGCATCAATTATAATAAAAAATTCAAAACATGGCACAAGCTCAGACGTAAATGGATTTTATAAAATTAATGCGGATACAAAATCTGATATTCTTGAGATAACTGCAGTTGGTTTTGAAAAGAAAGAAATTAAACTGGCAAATTTAAACAGCTCTGATATTGTACTTACAAGGATGGATATGCAAATGATGGGTGATGTTGTAGTAACTGTTGGCGGAATGGGATTTAGAAACTTAGATGAGGAGTACATACCAGTAACAAAACCAAAACATATCGCAGTGCTTGAAGTAAAGGATAATGCTACTCTGCAACCAATTAATAAAGCAGCTGTAGTTATACAAAGAATTGGCAATAATAAGGAAGAAAACGTTTTTACAGATAAAAAAGGTATTTATAAATTAAGAAGGATTGAAGAAGGCTCAAAATATTCTTTAATAATTACAGCAGCTGGTTTTAAAGAAGAAGAGATACAAATTACCTGTAATGACTTTGATGAAAGAAAAATAGTTAAGCAGGTATTTTTAGAAAAGCTGCCCTCACAGAATGATTACAAAAATTTGGATTCAGTAGTTGTTACTTCCTCTCCGGTTGTTGGAAAGTTAATAAGTTGTACTTCTTCAAGTACTAGAATAATGGGAAGCATGCTTACCGGAATAACAGTAAAAAGAACAATTACAGATTCTGTAAAATTATTTACTACATCAGTTACCGGCACTTTAAAAATTGCGCCTAACCCGGTACAAAAAGGAAAAGTTTTTAATCTTTTACTAAAAATAAAAAATACCGGTATGTATAATATTGTAATTGCTGATGCAGCAGGCAGGCAAGTAATGCAAAAACAATTTTTCGCAATTACAAAAACACCAGTTGAACAAATACAGGTGCCACAAAGCTGGAGCAGCGGCATTTATTATGTAAAAATTTTTGACTTTAAAAATAATTTTATAAGCACCAATAGGTTTAGTGTTCAATAGTTATTGTTGTTTTTTACATGGTCTGACTTCCCGTCTGACCATGTAAAAACTATTTAAACGCCGGGTGAAATTGTTGGAGCGTATCTCTTAAATACTCCCTGTCTAAATGCGTATAAATCTCAGTGGTGCTGATACTTTCGTGGCCCAGCATTTCCTGCACGGCCCGCAGGTCGGCACCACCTTCTACTAAGTGCGTGGCAAACGAGTGGCGGAAAGTGTGTGGCGAAATATTTTTTACAATACCCGCTTTTTTTGCCAGGGCTTTTAAAATTAAAAAAACCATAACCCGGCTTAATTTACTGCCACGCCTGTTTAAAAACAATATATCTTCCTGGCCTTTTTTAATAGCAATATGCACCCTGATATCGTTTTTGTAAATGTTTATAAATTTTACAGCATCGCTGCCAACCGGTACCAGTCGTTCTTTATCGCCTTTGCCAATTACCCTTATAAAACCTACATCTAAATACAAACAACTTAATTTTAAATTTATTAATTCAGTAACCCTTAGGCCACAACTGTACAAAGTTTCCAGCATGGCTTTATTACGGCCGCCTTCGGCAGTGCTTAAATCAATTTTTGCAATGATGTTTTCAATTTCCTCAAAACTTAAAGTATCGGGTAACAGCCGTTTTAATTTTGGTGCTTCCAGTAAAACGGTAGGGTCGGTGGTGGTAATTTGTTCCAGCAAACAATATTTATAAAAGCTGCGCAGGCCAGAAATTATCCGGGCCTGCGAGGAAGCCGTCATACCCAGCTCCGCAACCCATTTTACAAAATGTTCTAAATCTTTTAAAGTAACCTTATCCGGAGATTTCATTTCGGTTGTTAATAAAAATGCGGTTAATTTATCAATATCATGCAGGTACGCCTCAACAGAATTATTGGCTAAAGATTTTTCTAATTGCAACCAGGCTTTATAACCTTTTTTATAAGCGTCCCACATATGCTGCTTTCTGTTAAATGAAGACTGAGATTTTATGTCTGCAATTTTTATGCATTATACCTGCTTTTCAAAAATGTATATTTAAACAATTATACACTATTTTCGCTGCTTAAATTCCAAAAGCAACTATTAAAAATAAATATGCAGCCAGTAAATCTTCGGTTATTTAAAAAAATTATGAACCTTAATAAAAGGAGGATGAGAAGTTTTCTTACTAAAACAGAAAATAATCCACCAAAGGGTTTAGATGTAATGACGGCAGCTTTGGAGCCAGAAGTGTGGAAAGAAGTGGATTGCTTAAGCTGCGCCAATTGCTGCAAAACAATGACGCCTACTTTTACACCGGCAGATATAAAAAGAATAAGTGCACATTTTAAACAAACCCCGCAAGATTTTAAAGATAAATGGTTGGTGTACGAAAAAAAAGATAAGGACTGGCAAAACAAAAAACAGCCCTGCCAGTTTTTAAATTTAAAAGATAATAAATGTTCCATCTATGCCATCAGGCCATTAGATTGTGCCGGTTTTCCGCATCTGCCTAAAAAGAAAATGGTGGATTATATGCATGTACACAAACAAAATATTGAGTACTGCCCGGCAACATACAAGCTGGTAGAGAAAATGATGGAAGCTGCCGGGAAATTTTAGATTGCAGATTTACGATTGTAGATTTTCTTAAATACAAATGTGTTGTGTGTATTAACAAGAATAATCGGTTTTAAGGAAATCCGAAATCTGAAATCACAAATCCGAAATCACAAAAACACGTCTTCAATAAAAAAATATTCTACCGGTTCGTTTTTTAAAATGGTAATGGAAAGTATATCAAACTGAATTCTTTTCCATTGTGGAAACTGGTACAAAAATTCTTCCGACGCATTGATTAAATTTTGAATCTTCTTTTTTGAAACGGCTTCTTCGGGATGACCAAATTTTTTGGTACGCCGGGTTTTAACTTCTATAAAGTGTAAAATATTTTCTCTTGCCGCAATAATATCCACTTCCCAATGGCTGTGCCGCCAGTTTTGATGCAACAGGGCAAAGCCATTATCTGCAAAATATTTTATTGCCATTGCTTCGCCTGTACTGCCCGTTTGGTTGTGGTGTGCCATTTTATAAAGATAATTTAAATTGCACCTTATAAAACCTCTGGAGGTTTTCTGATTTATTTAAAGAGCCTTTAAATTAACCCCAGGAGTTAATGGCTGCAAAACTCTTGGAGGGTTTTCTTTTAAATTTCAAGCTTCTTTAAATAAACCCTCCAAGAGTTATTATGAGCAAAACTCTTGGAGGTTTTCTTTTAGATTTTAAGAGTTTTCAACTAACCATCGACGAGTTATTGACTGCAAAACTCTTGGAGGGTTTTCTTTTTGTATTTTAAACTTCTTTAAATTAACCCTCCAAGAGTTATTATGAGCAACACTCTTGGAGGTTTTCTTTTAAATTTTAAGAGTTTCAAACTAACCCTCGACGAGTTATTGGCTGCAAAACTCTTGGAGGGTTTCTTTTTAAATTTTAAGCTTCTTTAAATTAACCCTCCAAGAGTTATTATGATGAGCAAAACTCTTGGAGGTTTTCTTTTTAAATTTTAAGAGTTTCAAACTAACCCTCGACGAGTTATTGACTGCAAAACTCTTGGAGGGTTTTCTTTTAGATTTTAAGAGTTTTCAAATTAACCCTCCAAGAGTTATTATGAGGAGCAAAACTCTTGGAGGTTTTCTTTTTAAATTTTAAGAGTTTTCAAATTAACCCTCCAAGAGTTAGTTACTTACAGGAGTTAATGGCATTTTAAAAAGTAATTAACAGCTTGAGGATAAATGGCTTTACAAAATGATTGAAGGAAATAATTATTACTTATTTTTGCCCTTTAAAAATAACACATGAAAATTAATAAAAATACTATTTGGGGATTTATTCTGCTGGTTGTAATTGCTGCGCTTTATAGGGTAATTCCCGGAAGACCATTTGGTTTTGCGCCACAAATTGCTATGGCTTTGTTTGCGGGTTCTATAATTGCTAATAAAAAAATGTCTTTTTTATTGCCCCTGTTATCCATGTTTGTTTCTGATGCCTTGTATGAAATCTTATACATAAACGGTATAAGTTCAATTGCAGGTTTTTATAGCGGACAAATGACCAACTACATACTATTTGCAGCTTTAACTGTTATCGGCTTTTTTGTTAACCAAAAAAATATTGCCCATATTATTGGCGGTTCTTTAGCTGCAGCAACAGTCTATTTTCTTGCTTCTAACTTTTTAGTTTGGGCTGCTGGAGGTTTGGGGCTTAATAATTTACCTTATGCAAAAAGCTGGGCTGGCTTAGCAGAATGTTATACCGCAGCCATTCCTTTTTATTTAAACAGCATTTATGCTACGCTTATTTTCAGCGCAGTTTTATTTGGGGCATATTATATTATCCAAAATTTTGCCGTAAAAAAATCAATAGCTTAACTATAAAATATTTTTATACAAAGCCATCTCAAAAAGGGATGGCTTTTTTATGCAACTTTATTTTCTTCGTACCAGGTATCAACAGCTAAATCCTTTCCATCGGCTGCAGCAGTTGCCAACTCATCGCAGCGGTTGTTAAAAGGGTTGGTGGCATGCCCTTTTACCCAATGCATGGTAATGTTGAACTTGCGTGAAATTTCAAAATAAAGTTTCCACAAATCACTATTTTTTTTGCCGCCTTTAAAATTGGTTTTAATCCAGGTGTTCAACCATCCTTCGCTGATAGCCCTTACCACGTACTGGCTATCAGAATAAATATGCACAGGATGTTCAGTTTTAGTGAGCGATTGCAATGCCGTTATTACTGCAAGTAATTCCATTCGGTTATTTGTAGTAAGCCGGTACCCTTTTGATAATTCCTTTCGGTGATTATTAAACATTAAAATTACGCCATAACCACCGGGGCCGGGGTTGCCCCTTGCTGCACCATCGGTGTAAATATTTATTGAACTCAAAATTTAAAAATTATTTCGGCACTAAGATAAGGGTATAGGCATGGCCTGAGAAATAAAATAATTGCTTTTTAAACTAAGCCTGATAATCAAAAATATAAAAGTATCATTTGTATTTGGAGGCTACATTAGCACACGAAATTTTTTTTAGCACACTGCCATTATATTGCAGGGCAGCCGCATTGGTATAAGAAACCGTATCAGCATTATTGTTCATTTCCCCAATGCCCCTGGTCAATTGTCCATCCTGATATTTAAAATATACTTCCATTACGCTGTTCATGCCTTCCGATGCAAAACTATACACCAGTTTTAAAATATTGCCCTGCAATTTGCCGGTAACTTTGCCACTGCTGCCATCTTTTTCGTAATTATCAAAAACAAGCTTGCCGGTAATATTGTTGCCCTGCTGCTGTAAGGTAGCAGCAAAAGTATCTCTTTGCAAAATGCCCATGTAGCATCCGCTAATGATGTCAGCCTCTTTATCGGCTGTAACAGAGCGAACATTTTCTTCTGTAGAAGTCCGATTGCTTTTTACAGTATTGTTCTCTGAATTACTGTTACAAGCTGAAAAAAAAATTATAGCGGGTAGTATTAAAAGTTTGTACATTTTTTATTGAAAGTATATAAATAATTATGCCATAAAATAAAAATCTATAAAATAAAAAAAAGGTTGGAACGTTTAAGTGCAGTCCAATAAAAAAAGGGCCTCCTATTATTTAAAAAAATCAATTTTATGAAGAAAATCATTTTAACGCTTGGTATTGCGATAAGTGCAGGAACTGCTTTCAGCCAAATTATTACAGATACTGCAGCATTTATAAAACAAAGCGGCCCTTCCGATTATATTATGCTTGATGGCAAAGTAGTAACCAACAGCTTTGGGGCAAATTTTATAATTGCATTTCCAAATCAAAAAATTATTCTTACTGATAATAACCACCAACCGATTATGCTGCTATCGCTGCCGGTAAATGGCAGCCATACTCCGGCATTTGGTACTTACAATGTAATGAGCGGAAAAAAACTGGGTAATAAAAAAGGATCGCAAGTAGCCAAGATTGATATGAAACCCAACTATATCTCAACCGATGAAGGAGGCAAGGTTACCATTTTTGAATTTAATGAACTGCATTGGTTTTTTGCAGATAATATATCTATAATTAATACTGATACACAGGAAGCACATAAACTGAGTTTTAAAATTGGTATGTTTTTGGAGAAGAAATAAATAATTTTTCTCCAGGGAACCCAAAAAAATAATATGTAATGCTAAGTTTATGACTTAGCATTTTTTTTACTAAAAAGCCATATATAATTATGCCAGGTAACATTTTTTTTAATTTATTTAGATATCTTTTTAATTGGCTCAATTTCAACTTTAACACCATAAGAGCTGTATTTATTCCTAATAATTAAACTAATCCGTAAAGTTTACAAATTGTTTTATAAAGAATAGTGTCCTAAAATTTCCCCAACTTATTATTGAAGTCACTAAAAATGTTTCGGTAATTGGTCGCAATAAAGTATTTCTACGTTTTCTATAATTGCAGCGGTTATAAAAAAAGTGCCTCCACGCTTACTGTAAGTGTAATGGGAGTATGGCACGTTTGCTGTTATAGCGTATCCCCTCTACCAACCCCATCTATGTTTTAAAAGTAAAGCAATGGATATTTGCTTTCATGGAAACAAAAGAAACAAGTTTGTCTCAAATTATGCA
>JAYURK010000110.1:0-41127 GCA_043756235.1 Ferruginibacter sp.
TAAGATCAAAAATTCAAAACCGGATGGTATTTTTAATTTTTCTTTTTTGTAAATGTTTTTTCTTTTTTTATTTGTTGTCTTTCTTTCATCCCTACGGGATTTTGTTGCATTTTTCGAATTTTCTACCAACGTTGTATCTCTACTGGATTAAGATCAAAAATTCAAAACCGGATGGTATTTTTAATTTTTCTTTTTTGTAAATGTTTTTTCTTTTTTTATTTGTTGTCTTTCTTTCATCCCTACGGAACTTTGTTGCATTTTTCGAATTTTCTACCAACGTTGTATCCCTACGGGATTAAGACAAAAGCTGGTAGCTTTGGTTTATTTTTTCTTTCATTTTTACAGCATTAAGTAAATCAAATTGTATTCAAACTTGCGTTATCTTTTAAAAGCTTGAGAGTAATGATTGATAGCTTTTGTTAAATGCCGTTAGGCATATTATGTTGGTAGAAAAACAGATCTCGAGGTAAGACAAGTCCAGTAGGGACGAAAGATTGCTATCCTCCATTATATTATTCAATTTCATGAAAAATATATCTTTCATCATATTCCACCTCAAACAATTCTAAAAATTCTTTGTATTCCTGTAAAAATGTTTTTTTCTGATGATGTGTTTTTTGATTCTTTACGTAATCAATCAATTTTGGTAATGATGATTTATTGTAAGAAAAGGCACCATAACTTTCCTGCCATTGAAATTTGCCTATAACCAATTTATTGTCATTGATCCATTTTGAAGAACTGCCCTTTATATCCTGCATTAAATCTGATAAAGATTGTGAAGGCCTCATGCCAATTACAATATGCAAATGATCGGGCATTCCATTTATGATTATCATTTTATGCTTATTGGTTTGTATAATGCCTGTTATGTATTGGTACAAACTCTCTGCCCATGAATCTTGAATTAAAGACATTCTGTTTTGCACAGCGAATATTAAATGCAGGTGAATTTGGGTGTAGGTGTTTGGCATCGCTAAATATTTCTATTGTTAATTTATCTTGCGTCCCTACAGGACTTATTAAACTCCGTATTTTTTTCTACCAACCTTTTGTGCCTACGGCACTTAAAAACAAATGGCATTCTTTTTTTGTAAAATGCAATTAATGTTCAATAAAGATATGCGGTACAAGAGTTCACTTCCTTCGTCAGTGTAAACTGTGCCAATGAAGTTACATAGAATTACTAAAGTTTGGTTCAAAAAAAATACAACCGCCGGCAGGGTTTATAACCGCTGCCGGGGTTGCATAAAAATTATTGATTCACCACTTCCACCCATTTTCCATTAACACCGGCAGAAATTTTATTATCATACATTGCTTCACTAAATGTACCGGGCAAAAAATATCTTCCTAAATACGATGCATTCAACTGTACATAATACGTTAATGTTTCGGTGGCATTAATGTTGAAATAAGTATACACCCTGTCATCACGAATATCCTGGTACGTGGAGAAGGATGATTTAAATGCACCTTCGCCACCTAACATTCTGGCATTTAAAATTTCCCAGCCACTGGGAAAAATTTGCGTTAATGCCATTTGCGAATAATTACCTCTGCCACCGGGATTTTTA
The DNA here is from genome assembly GCA_043756235.1 of Ferruginibacter sp. Lineage (GTDB taxonomy): Bacteria > Bacteroidota > Bacteroidia > Chitinophagales > Chitinophagaceae > Ferruginibacter. Next base: position 1,578 of record JAYURK010000110.1, read on the forward strand.
ATAATTACTTTCGCCACAAAATCGCTGCCCTGTCTCAATTTATTAATATCGATGGCTTTTCCATCCTGCGATATATAACTCACACTCATGTTTAGCACAGCAGGATTATTATTAACTTTTAAACTGTCGCCGGCTAAGGGTTGGCCTTTTGTTATCATTCTTACATACAATGTATTATTGCCTTTGTTGGTGATTACTACATTGCTGGCATTTTGATTTTTAAATACAACCGGTAACTGACGGAGATAGGTAGCCGTATTAATATCAGATTGTTTGCCATCAATATTTGCTTCAGCAATTATTTTGGCACCGCTTGCATTTTTGCCGCTGAACTTTGCAATCGCTATAAGACTGTAAGCAGTTGTTTGTGTGCTGTACCAATTATCCTGCGATAATTTTGCAGCAATTAAATCTACTATCTGTCTTGCTTTATCTTTTTTATTCAGCAAGGTTAAAGTTTCTAAAACCATCGCTTCGTCTCTTGTATCGGAACCATATGTAAAACCAGGATTTGTTCTTGCATCAAACGTGGTGGGTAAGCCGCTTATTAAATCTAAAGCGGTATTGGTTTGTCCTGCCAATTGATACGCCGCAGCTAATCGCCATTTTGCCTCAGGAGATAAATATTTAAATTCTTTTAAACGGTTCATGGCACCTAGCTCAGGCGCTTTTGCCAATGCTAAAGTATACAAGCGATAAGATTGTGTAAGATCTCCACCATAAAAATTTGTTGTAGTAGGTACCCAACTGTTTGCTTTACCACGCTGGTAATTTTTCCATTGCTGCAGCATGTAATCACTTACTAAAAATCCGTTGGCCTGTGCTTCCACTAAAAAATGTCCGGCATAATTGCTGCCCCACTCATCACTTTCGCCTCCACCGGGCCAGTAGCTAAACCCACCGTTAGGCTGCTGAAAATTTTGCAACTTTCCTATACCTGCTTTTATATTTTTATCTACCTGAGCTTTTTTGTAATCATCCAAATCGGTTAGTTTATTTAAAACTAACTGCGGAAAAACTGCAGAAGTAGTTTGCTCAATACAACCATGCGGATAGTCAATTAAATAATCTAAACGCTTTTGTAAATTCATAGAAGGCATGCTGGAAATTTCGATAGTAGCTGTGCTTGTTGCAACCACGCCAATGGCTGATGCCGTTGTTTTCCATTGTTGCCCCGGCGCCAATGTTATTTCGCTGATGCTGGTTACAGGTGGATTAGGATTTCTAATATCAAGTTCAATTTCGTAGTTGGCATTTTCATTGCCAGAAGTTGCCACAAGTTTTATTTTACCAATACCTACATTTGGTTTTACTCTTACATCATAATAAGCCATCTGTTCCCCTGTTTCAGAAAAACTTATGGTTTGTACATTACTACCCATTACTTCTAAAAAAGGGTTTGCCTGCAGCGAAAGATTTACTTTTTTAATATTATTCTCCATTGCAAAAATGGTAACGGGCAGTTTAATAGTTTCACCCGGCCCTAAAACTCTTGGCATTGTAGCTAACAGCATTAAAGGTTTTTTTACGGCTATGGCTTTTTCTGCAAAACCATAACTGCCATCGTGAGCCGCAATTACCATTGCCCTTACAGAACCAATGTAGGAGGGCAATGTGAAAGATTGTTTTTGTGTTTGCCCGCTGCTTAAATGAAATGGCCCTAAATATTTTACCACCGGTTTAAATCGGTTAGCAGTTTTTTGTTTGCCAATAGCTGCATCACCATCACCGCCTATAGTTAAAATTCTTTCTAAATCGCCACCCCATGCGCCAATAACATAATCAAACATATCAAAGCTTTTTACACCCAATGCTTCTCTTGCATAAAATGCTGCATGCGGATCAGGCGTTTTAAATCTTGTAAGGTCTAATAAACCTTCATCAACAATTGCCACACAATACGTCATTTCTTTTCCGCTTTGTTCACTTACACTAAACGAAACATTTTGTTCCGGACGAATACTATTGGGAATATTGAGTACGGGTTTTAGTACGGTGTTTTTATCTTCTACAAAAATGGGGATGGAACCATACATTCTTATAGGCAGATCATTGATGGTTTGCGAATGCGGTTGCAATAAACTTACGGTTGCATACACATTTGGCGACATTGTTTTATCGGCTTTAAATTTTACTATTGTTTGCCCCTGTTTTGTTTCTTCCCAAAACGATTGTATTACTTTACTGCCATTTTCTACACTTACTAAAACCCTGCCGCCTTTACTGCTGGGTATAGTTAAAGCCACTTCATCACCTACATTATATTTTTCTTTATTGGCAACAAATGATAACATGGAGGCGGCAGTTTGATCTTCATTACCACTTCTGCTTTGCCAGCCCGGTTCATCAATGTAAAAAATGGAGCCGCTGGTGTGGCCGCTTGCCTTATCTTTTACTAAAATTAAATAGCGGCCCCATTCATTTTCTGATGCATTAAAATTCCACTGCCCACGACCGTTAGTTAATGATACACTGTCTTTTTTTACTAATTTATTATAACTGTCTTGTGTAAAATTGCTGAGGTTATCGCCATTATTATCCCACCACCAGCGCCATTGAATGCGGTAAAATTCTACTTCCACTTTATTGTTGCCGCCAATTAAATTTCCTTTACTATCTACGTTTACAATTTGTGTGGTATGTTTTTTTCCTGCCAGTAAATAATCAAAAGGCTTTTCGCCATCAGGTAATTTTAAACCCACATAACTTTTATAAGGACTGTAAGGAACGCTCATGTTATCAATACTGAAAGTGCCGCCGGGTTCAAAAACTTTTACCACCAAATTTGCGGTAAGCATGCCAGGTGCCGTTTCATCAATTTCAAAATTGGGTTGCAATGCGGCGTTACCTTCAGCATCTAAAATGCCTTCGTAAATAGTTTTTTGCTGGGTAGCATAATTAGTGGTTGGGTTATCAAAATCAAAACCTGCAAATTTGGGAAACGAAGTAGTTTTTGCATACAACGAGGCATCAATTTTTGCTTTTAAATTTTTACCCACTGCACCAAACAACCATTTTGCATTAATCTTTCCTGCCGCATTACCCCCTTCGCCTAACATGGCATCTTTGCCAAAATCTACATTTATTTTTAAGCGGTTAGGCATTACAGTTTCTACCTTAATCCTTTTTTCAAAAGTAGCGCCGCCTACTTTTATTTTTGCCAGCCAGTTACCTGTTGGCGATGCTGCATCGGTATTGGTTTTAAAAAGATAAAATCCATCTGTTGCATTATTTTGTACAGTATGTTTATATAATTGACCCGTGGGAGTGTAGAGGTTAAATTCTACCGGATGGTCTTTCGGTAATTTTTGTGCTTTATCTTCTACAATAAAATTCAGGTACATGGTATCGCCGGGGCGCCACACACCACGTTCACCAAAAATAAAACCTTTAATACCATTTTTTACTTCCTCTCCACTTACATCAAAACGGCTGAGCGCTAAAGAGTTTCCATCATCTAATTTTAAATAGCCTCTTTCATTTCCTTTTTTTGCAATGAGTAAATATGGCTTTCGTTTTAAATCAATTACAGCAAATCCATCGTTATTACTTTTTGTGTTGCTGATTATGGTATGCTGGTAATCCATAATTTCCAGGTCCACATTACTCATGGGTTCGGTAGTAAGAATATTACTTACTGCAATGTTGATGCTGTTATCGTTGCCACGTTTTGCAGTAAGGCCAATATTGCTGGCTAATATATTTCTTGTTTCCCAACGGTCCTTATTGTAATAAGATTTACTGCTGGGGTCATCACGCCTTTCCCAATTATAACCGTAAGGATAATAAGTGTCGTACCTGTCCCAGAATGCATCGTCTTCATCTATGGCATTTCTGTTGTAATCATTATAACCTTCATCATAGCCCTCTTCTTCATCGGCTGTTTTATTTTTTGCAGTATCAGTGGTTTGGTACAATGAATATTCCGGCCTGAAGCCAATGGTTACACGATATATAGCTCCCTGTTCAGTTTTTAAAAACTTATCAATGTCTAATGAAAAATGCTGGTGCTTGTGCAGGTCTAAAGTTTTATCATCATCAAGCCGCAAAGTTTTTTGTACAATTGGTTTTGCTACACGGCGCAATTCGCTATTGCCGCCCAAATCGTTTTCCTGTAAAAATTGGGGTACATTATTTTCAAAAATTTTAATGATGCTGATATCAACTGCATTTAAATTTATAGATTCAAAAGGTAATACCAGCCTGCCGCTATTGGGTAAAATATTTCCTTTGCCATGGATGGTTACATTGGGTAACCTGTTTTCGAAATTGATATTACTGGTAAAAGCTTTATCCAGTACATCGCTCCAGGAATTTTTAATGCCGGTGTTAATATTTACGGTGTAGTTACCATCTAATTTATTGCCAAAAACTTTTACCTCGCTGCCGTTAATGGTGTACGAAACATCTGCTTGTCCGCTTATGTTGATAAGCCCCGTAAGGTCTTGCCCCACTGCAATGGCATCACTAAATTGTACCGATGCATATTGTTGTGCCTCGTTAATTGCTGCAACATTTAACACTTTAAAATCGCCGATTGATGGCACAGCAACCACATTTTCTCCTTTTACATCCATGCTCATCGGGCTGCCGTTCCATCGTAAATTTATATTGCTTACCAATTTTTCTCTATCAATATTATCTATTGTATAAAAGTGAGCTTTGGCGGCATCGTTATGTTGCCAAATTATTTTTAAGACTTTACTATTTTGTGAAGCAGTTAATAATTTTTCAATCTCGCTGCCTTTTTCAATATCTGCCGTTTCAATTAAACCACTTAACGTCATTTTATTTTTTATGCCATTGCTGCGCAAACCATTATCGGTTACTTTAAATGCAGGCTTTACCGTTTGCATGCTAAAACTAAAATTGCTGAATTTGTCGGGCACTTTGGTTACTTTGTGCAGTTTAAATTTTACGGTATACTGTTGATCTGTTTTTAACCAGGCCTCAGGTTTAAACTCGATAGTTCGGGCATCTAACCAAAAGGCTTTTCCTTTTACTGCAGGAGAAAAATCAAAGAGGTCGTTTTTTACTGCCTCGCCAACCGCATGTGTGGTGTTGGCTGCAGTTGCCAGCTGAATGCGAATGGCTGTGGTTTTGGAAATGATGCCGGTGGTGTAAGCATCAATGTACTGGCTGAATGCCGGATCAACATCAATCCATTTTTCTTTTTTGTTACAAGATGAAATTAAAGTCAGGATTGCTGTGATGCACAGCATGGTTCCAAAAAAAGTTGCACTCAACTTTTTAGAACTTTGAACACGGTCGGGGACCATATAAGTTTTGAATTTTTTTTGTTCAGCAAAACCAGGACGGTTTTACTGTTTTGTTTTGACTACGTAAATGTGGTAAGAATTTTTGGATTCTGCAACAGGGCAGAGAATTTTTTTTAGTTAAAAGATTTGTAAAAGCAAAATAAATTGAAAACGGGCAATTTGTTTTACAGGATTTTAAAAACTTCTGATTTAAAAACAGGCAGGTTAAGCACACTGGACTCCTGCAGGTACGACTCTTTTAGGGTACCTGTAATTTTTACTTTTACAACCATATCTTCCTGCAGCGGAAAATTATTTTCATTCTTAATAACTGAATCCAGTTTTAAGGTATAAGTACATTCATCCAGCCAGACTACTTTAAACTTTAAAATAAATTTCAGCGTTTCGTTGCTTTCAATTTGGTAACTGCCTTTTCTTTCAATAAAAGTAGAGCCTTCATCTGGTGTTGTGCCCGGGATGCGAAATTTACCATCTTTAAATTTTGCACAGTCAAGCGTTTGGCTCAGGGCAACAACTGTTGCAAACAAAAAAATGGAAAAAAGGCTGATTTTTTTCATGGTTGATTTTAAGCAATAATAATTTGATTCCGTATAATATCTTCAAACACATCTCTCTTTCTAATCAATGTTGTATTACCATCTTTTACCAAAACCTCTGCAGGCTTATAACGGCTGTTAAAATTAGAAGCCATCTCAAAACCATAAGCGCCGGCATTTTTAAAAACTAAAAGGTCGCCTTCTCTTATCGCTGCCATTTTTCTGTCCCAGGCAAATGTATCGGTTTCGCAAATATTGCCGGTTATGGTATATTGTTTTTCTTCTCCCGCAGGATTGGTAATGTTTTCTATCTGGTGATAGGCATCGTAAAACATAGGGCGTATTAAATGATTGAAGCCACTGTTAACTCCGGCAAAAACAGTGTTGGGTGTTTCTTTAATTACATTTACTTCGGTAATTAAATAACCAGATGCACTTACTAAAAATTTACCTGGCTCAAACCAAACCTGCAGCGGATTGCCATTGGGGTTGGGATGATTATCAAACGCTTCCTTCACTTTTTTTGCGAGCAAAATCATGTCTGTTTCGCCATCTCCATCACGGTAAGGTACTTTAAAACCGCCGCCCAAATCTACCGATTTTAATTCCTTAAAATGCGGAATGATATCAAACAGTACTTCAATGCCTTTTACAAATACAGCTACATCTTTTATATCGCTGCCGGTGTGAATGTGTAAGTTTTGAATATGCAAATTATAGGTAGATACGAGCCCGAGAATTTTATTGAGTTGATCTGCCGGTATTCCAAATTTACTTTTATCGTGCCCTGTTGAAATCTTTATATTTCCACCAGCCATAATGTTGGGCCGCAAACGGATACCAACAGGATAACTATGGCCATATTTTTTTCCAAATTTTTCTAAATTACTCAGGCTGTCGATATTAATATTTACACCCAAACTTTGGGCTTCTTCAATTTCACTAAAATGAATACCATTGCTGGTGTATAAAATATTGGCGGGTTCAAAACCTGCAAGCAATGCCAGTTTTACTTCGTTAATGCTGCTGCAATCTGCGTTGCACCCAATACTTTTAATGTGCTTAAGAATATTTATGTTGGTTAATGCTTTGCAGGCGTAAAAAAACTTAGTGTCAGTTTCAGCAAAAGCATCGGTTAGTTTTTTATACTGTGCTGTAATAGTTTCAGCACTGTAAACATAGAGTGGCGTACCAAATTGCTGTGCGGCGGCTGTTAATTGTGCTGAAGATAATTGATGTGACATGCTGCGAAAATACGAAGGATAAGCACACGGATAACATACAGGATAATCACCAAATAAAAAAGGTATGAAAAATTTCACACCTTTAAATCTCATTTATACAAAATAATTTTTACCCTTTAATTTGATTGTCGTCTTCATCCGGAGCTACTTCAATTATTTCTGCTGTTTCAGCAATAGCTGTTTCAGTTTCGGCTTCAGTTTCTGTAAAAATATTTTCTTCTTCGTTATTTATTTCATGCTCTACCGGTGTGCCGTGTGCCACGTCCGATTCATATTCCAGCTGCTCTGCCTGCGCTGTTATTACATTGGTGGCATTAACCAGTTCTTCCATCATCACTTCACTTATTTTGGGTAAATCATCGGCGCTGTTAATACCAAAATAATCCATAAAAGATTTGGAGGTAGAATATATTAGTGGCTGGCCTACGGCATCTTCTTTTCGGCCTGATATTACTACTAAATCTTTTTCTAATAATTTTTGTACAGCATAATCACAGTTCACCCCACGTATAGCTTCCATTTCGCTTTTGGTGATGGGTTGTTTATAGGCAATAATGGCAAGAGTTTCTAATGCTGCTGTAGAAAGACGTTTTAAAAATTTGTCGCCATTTAATAAAGCAACAGTTTTATAATATTCTTTTTTGGTAAGAAATTGTAAGCCGCCACCAATTTCTCTTAATTCAAATGCATAAAACTCGGCACTGTATTTTTCACGAATGCCATCAATAGCCGCATCAATCTGTTCAATACTTGCCCGGTCTTCAATAAAACCCAAAGCTGTATTCACAAGGTCTACCAATTCAATTTTGGTTAAGGGTTTATCGCTGGCAAAAATCAGCGCTTCTATATGTGGTATAATTTGAGAAAGCTCCATGCCCCTATCCCCTAAAGGGGTATATGTTTTTTGTTTTAAAAAAATTGTTCTCCTCCATTTCCCCCTTTAGGGGATAGGGGTTTTATCCGTTCAATGCTGCTGCGCCACTTACAATTTCGGTAAGCTCTGTTGTAATAGCAGCCTGCCTTGCCCTGTTGTAACTTATCTTTAATGATTTTAATAATTCGTTGGCGTTATCACTGGCTTTGTCCATCGCCGTCATTCTTGCTCCATGTTCGCTGGCATTGGCATCCAGTACCGCTTTATATAATTGAGTGTTTAGTATTTTAGGCATCAGCTCGGCGATCAGGACTTCCTGGTTGGGTTCATAAATAAAATCTGCATTTTTTTGTCCTGCCGGTTTTGCTACTTTTTGCACTGGTAAAAATTGCTCTGCAATAAAACGCTGGGTAGCTGCATTTTTAAATTCGCTGAAGATTAATTCCACCGCATCTACTTCGTTTTTTGCAAAAGCTTCCATAGCATAGCGGGCTGCAGTTTGTACCCTGTCGAAACTTAACCCGGTAAATATATCCCAGTATTGATCTACTACTTTAAAGCCACCTTTGTTAAAATGTTCGTATCCTTTTTTACCAATAGGTAATACCTGCACATTGCCCTTTGCCAGTTGCTGGGGATATTTATCTTTAATAACCAACTTTGCTAATTTAATTAAGTTACTGTTGTAGCCGCCGCACAAACCCCTGTCGCTGGTTACCACAATCAACATCACTTTTTCAATGGGCCTTTCTACTGCTAATTCCATTTTTACATCGCCATCGCTGTTGCTTACAATATTGCTCAGCATTTCCTGCAATTTGTGTGCATAAGGACGCATTTGCGTAATGGCATCCTGTGCCCGGCGCAGTTTAGCCGCACTCACCATTTTCATGGCTTTAGTAATTTGCTGCGTGCTTTGCACACTTTTAATTCTGTTTCTTACTTCTTTTAATGCACCTGACATATTGAAATCATTAGAAAATTAACGCCTTGTTTTCGGGGGGCAAAGGTAGGGCAAAATGCTACAAAAAAAAACACCCGCAAACTAAAGGGAAAAAGCCCGTAAAACGGGCTTTCTTTGGGATCTCAGAGAAACTATTTTTTTGTTTTGCTGCATTTAAGATTTTATCAAGGCCACAGGAAAGTGGATTTTTAAACGGGTCACTTTTTTGATATATAAATGTATATGATTTTGGCAGCAATCTCCTTTTTAAAAGGTTTTATACTAACTGAAAGGGGTTTTTAATGGGTTTGCAAAAACTCGCTGGGTAAATAATTAAATTCTTTTTTAAATGCAGCAGAAAAATTACTCATATTTTGATAACCAAGCATAGCACCTACCTGCGAAATGGTATGGGTTTGCGCCTTTAAAATTTCTTTTGCTTTACGCATGCGATTTTTTTGGTAATACTGGTAAATAGCCACGCCATAAGTTTTTTTGAAGAGTTTTTTTAATTTACTTACACTCATGTAGGCCGTTTTTGCCAATACTTCAATAGAAGGAAATTCTTCATTATACTTTTTTAATAAAATGTCCTCAATGTGCATCAATGCCTGAAAATCTTTTTGTAGGTTTTGGTTGTTGGGTTCAGCCAGGCTTTTATCACAGAGGCAGTTTATAAACTCTTCGGTAAGGCTTAGCACACGGGCCTTAATGAATAGCGCCGGCATATTGGCACTGGCGCTGTTGTTAAATATTTCGTACAACAACTGGCGCTGTTTGGTGCTGATGAAATTTATTAAACAATCTTTTTCTTTTATAAGCGCAAGCTTTTCTGGTGTAAGACCAATGATATTGTTTTTTAACCAATTTTCGCTGAGCTGTACGGATATGGCCTTAACAGCAGTACCTTTTTTAAGTTGCAGTTGCTGCTCGGTAAAACTATTGGTCATTATTGCTGCACTGTAAAAATGGTCGTTACTTTCAATAATAGTTTTGCCGGTTTTGCAAAATATTTTTTGTTCAAAATTCAATTCACAAAAATGAACCAGTAAATTAAAATGATTGGGAGCTGGTGTTTTGGTGTAGTCTACATCTGCAGCAAGTATACAATCGGCAAGGCGGTAAGACAATCCCGGCTCAATTAGATTAGTTTTTTCGTAGCCCACCGCCACATCATTGGGGTAAGCCACCTGCCGTGTTAGCGTTTTAGGATTGACATAAATGCTGAATTTTTGAACCGATTTTTCAAAATCATCATGCTGGTAGTTAAAAACTAACGACTTGATGCCCATATTCAATCCATTCATTGCAGATAAGTTTATAAGATTGTTGAATAGATGGAACACGAACCAATATGGTTGCAACAACAACTAACTATTTTTGAACCGGGAAAAAATATAATAGGCAAGAGGAAAGTTTTTAAAATCCCATTCTTACTCCAGTACCGCCAGGCCGCATTCCGCCCTGCGGTTGTACGCCAGCAAATTTTTGCAACCTGTAAGTAAAGGTTAGCATAAAGTAACGGGTAAGGCGGTTACTGCGGGTATCAGTAATGGTATTTTCAAACACACTGCGGCTGATATTGGTATTTTGTTTAAAAAGATCGAAGGCCGCTAATTTTATTATACCATTTTTCTTTTTAAATAATTGCTGCTCAACAGAGGCATTCATTAAAACCGGGTTTTGGCTGATGCCGTTGGAAATACCGTTATTAATAGTATAATCAAAATCGTAGCGCAAAATGGTTCTTTTACTTAAATCAATATTTATATTGTTGGTTAACGTCCAGGCATAGCTGCTGGAATTTTGGAGCGCTGTTGGGGCGTTATTTTTGTTTTTATATTTCACATCATTTAAACTGTAGTTAATGCCGCTGCCAAGTTCCAGCCATTCTTTTAAATTATATTCAAATACAAAGCCCTGGCTTACTATCCAGTTTTGCCCCACAGTTTTAATACTGTCAATTAAATTAATATTGTGATTTAAATTTGCCGATCCATTAACAGTAATTACATACTTACGGTTTTTATAAGGGCGGGAAAAAGTGTACATGCCCATCATGTTATAATAACCATTTACATTTTGCGGTATACTTAATTTTCTTCCTGCACCTTTATTAATGGTATTATTTACAATTTGATTTTTAATGGTGCTGATATTTAAATTGGTAAACAATACTTTGCCGGTAATAAAATTAAAGTTGGTATACGTTAGATTGATATTATTGTTAACCGAAGGTCTTAATGCAGGATTGCCAATGGTAATATTTTGAATATTGCTTTCGTCGGCTACGGGTTGTAACTGGCCAAATGTGGGCTGCGTGGCATTACCACTGTAATTAATATTTATTGATTTACTGCGGCTGAAATTGTATACAAACCTGGCTATAGGAAAAATATTTACCCTTGTTATGGGTTTGTATGCACTGTCTTTAGTTAGCGATTTACCCTGCAGGTCAACCGGCTGTACGCTTACACCCAAAGTGTAATTATATTTTTTCATGGTGGTTCTTATTGATGCCCCCATGCGGTTGTTGTAAAAACTATTTTCGTAATCGTTACTTAAAATATTATTCATTGTTTTTGCCTGCGTGGCAGAATCTACATTAAAAGTTTTTTTATTGTTACGGGTATAATTTAAATTATGAGCATACGATACATCCAGGCTGCGGAATTTATTGATGGGCTCGCTGTAGGTGAAGCGTACGCCATAGCTGTGATTATTATTTTGCTGATCGCTGAATTGAAAGGTATTGCGTGAACCAATAAAAGGAGCCACATACTGGTAACTTAGGTTGGTGGCATCCTGTGTACTGTTACTTTCAGCATTGCCCAAACTTAAACTGGTAGAAAAATTACGTCCCCTTTTTCTAAATTTATGGTTATATAAAACATTGATGCTAAGGTTAGGGGTTTTGGCATCACTGATATTTTCCGTAATGCCATCGCTGGTTTTGCCTGCTCCTACTTTGCTGTTGTTAAACACTGTATAGTTATCGGCATTGTTGCTGCTGTAATTAATATTGGGCGTAAATTTTAAATAATTAAAAGAATCCACCTGGTATTCCAGGTTAAAAGTTGCCCGGTGGTTATCGCCAAAGTTTAGTGCAGTAAGATCCTGGTTGTTTATAAAAGTTTCGTTTTGAAAAGAATTTTGTGCCGACCTGTTTTGCAACAGGCTGGTGTTTTTGTGGCTGTAACTGTAGCTGCCATACACACTAACCCTCTTGCCCCACTGGTCTCTAAAATTAGTACCAATAGAGTTGGTGGAACTGATACCAGAATTTCCGCCTCCACCAAATAAACCGGCATCGCCACTTTGTATCAGGCTCATGGCATTATTGGCGCCACCCATATCTCTCATCATATTCATGCCGGTACTCATCATACTGCTCATGCCGCGGTTGCCGCCGCCGCCAAAATTAAATAACGAAGCATTAGTATTATTGCTGTTGGCAAAAAGAGAAATCTGTTTATTGTTATTAAAATAGTTGCCATTAAAAGATGCCTGGTAACGCTCTTCGGTGCCACCACCTACTGTTGCCCTGCCAAAAAAACCTTTGTTCTTATCTTTTTTTAATTCAATGTTTATGATTTTATCGGGCTCGCCATCTTTAATGCCACTAACGGTTGCTTGATCGCCATAGTCATCTATCACCTGAATTTTATCAACAATATTAGCAGGCAATTCTTTGGTGGCCGTTTTTACATCGCCGCCAAAAAAATCTTTACCATTTACTTTTACCCTTGTTACATTTTTGCCCTGCGCTTTTATATTACCATCTTTATCTACCTGTATGCCGGGTAATTTTTTTAAAAGATCTTCCACCACGGCGCCTTCTTTGGTTTTAAACGCATCGGCACGGTATTCAATAGTATCTTCTTTAATAACTATTGGGGCAGTTTGCACAATCACTTCATCTAATAATATAGCACGGCTGGCTAATATAATGGTGCCAAGATTAATGTTTTTTTCAGGTTGCGTAACCACAATAAATTTTGCTGCTGGTGCAAAACCGCTGTTGTTGATAAATACAGAAAAGTTGGAAGCCGGCACTTTCTCAAAACTGAATTCGCCTTTTTCGTTAGTAAAAGTGTAGAGGGTATCGGCTGCATTAGTTTTTATTACCAAACCTATTACGGCTTTATCAATGGGTTTTTTGGTGGCCGAATCTATTACAATGCCTTTAACCTGGGCGTTACTTACAAAAATGGCAAGGGCAAAAAATAGCGTGAGGTAAAATTTGGTCATAAACAGCTTATTAAAATACGAAAACGTTCGTGTAAAAATAAGCGGGTAAAATTAAAAGAATATAATTTTTTTATAAACGGTGTGTATTTTATAAAATACTTAACATGCTTTGATACTGCAGCAATGCTTAACCAAATTTTTTTAAAAATTATACACTAAAGCTATACCAGCGCCGGCGGAACTTAATTGCAGGTTATCTATAAATTTATGTAACTGCCTGCCCTGTTTAGCATGTATGGCGTAATTAATAGCATCAAACAATAATAAAAAACTTCCCTGCAAAATAACAGCGTTTCCATACCCGTTTAATTTAGGCGCATTGCTGTTGATTTTACTTTTTTGTTTTAAGTAAGCTCCGGCAGCAATATATCCCACATCAATGCCGGCATTAAATAAAAAAAGCTTTTCGGTTTTATGTTGATTTTTTATGGTGCTGCTTAAGTCTGCCGCAGTTTTTTTGCTTTTTACCGCACCTAAATATCCCAATCCCGATAAAGCAAGGTTAACGCCGTTCCACATTATATTCATCTGGTGAAAATAATGTGCATCGCGGCTGTTGGTATTTAAAGATAAAGCACTGGTAATAATATTTGCAGTAGCCCAGCTGCCCAACACCACCATACTTTTTTTGGTAATAGTTACACGATTTTGATTAAACGCCTCAACAGTATTACTTTGGGCAAAAGCAATTGGAGCATAACTAAGCATCCAGCCAATTATAAAAAGTAGCTTCATTAAAAAGGTGTTTGTACAATTACATACGTTTAAAATATATTTTTAGGGTTGCTGCATCCCTTAATTCCTGCAGCTTTTGCTAGCAACTATTTGTTACCTTTGACGCCCCGGTAAAATGGGGCAAATGCTGTCAATTTGGCTCAGATTTTATTTCAGCATCATATTTGACAACACTTGATCTTTATAAATAATTATACCAACCCACAATAATACAGTTTTATGATAGGCATTATATCAAAACTATTTGGCGGCAGCAAAAGCGAAAAAGACGTAAAAAAAATTACCCCGCAGGTAGAAAAGATCAACCAGTTTTTTACACAATTTCAATCTTTAAGCAATGATGACTTACGCAATAAAACGGTGGAGTTTAAGCAGCGTATTGCCACACATCTTACCATAATTGATCAAGAAATTGCGGATAAAAAACAAGCTGCAGAAGAATTGCCCGTTGCGGAAATTAATGGCAGGGATATTATTTATAAAGAGATTGACGAACTTAAAAAAACCAGGGATAAACAAATTGAAGAAATATTGCAGGAATTGTTGCCCGAAGCTTTTGCAACCGTAAAAGAAACCAGCCGCCGTTTTAAAGAAAACGAAATAATTGAAAGCAATGCTACTGAGTTAGACAGGGAATTAGCTGTAAAAAAAGAGCACATAACCATTGAAGGCGAAAAATCAATTTATAATAATACCTGGACGGCGGGCGGCGGATCCGTTACCTGGAACATGGTGCATTATGATGTACAGTTAATTGGTGGTGCCGTTTTACACTCCGGCAAAATTGCCGAAATGGCAACGGGCGAAGGTAAAACTTTGGTGAGTACTTTACCGGCTTACTTAAATGCACTAGCTGGTGAAGGTGTACATATAGTTACCGTAAACGATTATTTGGCAAGAAGAGATAGTGAATGGAACGGTCCCATTTTTGAATGGCTTGGGTTACGTGTTGATTGTATTGATAAACATGAACCTAATACCGATGCCCGCCGCAATGCCTACAATGCTGATATTACATATGGCACCAACAACGAATTTGGTTTTGATTATTTAAGGGATAACATGGTGCATACACCTGATGAAATGGTGCAGCGCAAACATCATTTTGCAATGGTAGATGAGGTGGATAGTGTATTGATTGATGATGCCCGTACACCACTAATCATTAGTGGACCCGTTGGCCACAGCGATAATACCCAACAGTTTTTTGATTTAAAACCAAGGATAGAAAAACTATTGGATGCACAGCGCAAAGCAGTTAATCAATATTTAATTGAAGCCAAGAAAAAAATTGCAGAAGGCAATGACGACCCTAAAGATGGCGGACTGGCATTGATGAGGGCACACCGTGGCTTACCAAAAAATGGTGCGTTGATAAAATTTTTAAGCGAACCGGGCATCAGGGTAAAATTGCAAAAAACAGAAAACTATTACCTGGCCGATCAGCAAAAAGAAATGCCCAAAGTAGATGCTGAATTATTTTTTAATATTGATGAAAAAAATAACCAGGTAGATCTTACAGATAAAGGCATACAGTTAATTACCCGTTCTGGCGAAGATCCTAACTTTTTTATTGTGCCCGATATTTCTACCAAACTGGCCGATATAGAAAAAGGCAGTTTAGGTGCAGAAGAAAAATTGCACGAAAAAGAAATACTGCTCAACGATTACTCTTTAAAGGTTGACCGTATACATACCGTACAGCAATTGTTAAAAGCCTACACTTTATTTGATAAAGATGTGGAGTATGTAATAATTGACGATGCGGTAAAAATTGTAGATGAACAAACCGGCCGTATTATGGAAGGCCGCCGCTACAGTGATGGATTGCACCAGGCACTGGAGGCAAAAGAAAATGTAAAGATTGAAGCCACCACACAAACTTACGCAACCGTTACACTGCAAAATTATTTTAGAATGTACCACAAATTGTGTGGTATGACGGGTACTGCAGAAACAGAAGCTGCAGAGTTTTGGAGTATTTATAAATTAGATGTAGTTAACATTCCTACTAATGTAAAAGCAATACGGAAAGATGAACAGGATTTGGTGTATAAAACCAAACGTGAAAAATACAAAGCCGTAATTGATGCCATAGAAAAATTACGTACCGAAGGAAGGCCAAGTTTAGTGGGTACCACATCGGTTGAAGTAAGTGAATTACTGGCAAGAATGTTGAAGCAAAAAAATATTCCGCATAATGTATTAAATGCAAAGCAGCATGCTAAAGAAGCACAGGTAATTACCGAAGCCGGGCTTGCTGGTGCTGTTACTATTGCAACTAACATGGCGGGCCGTGGTACCGATATTAAATTAGGCCCTGGCGTAAAAGATGCTGGTGGCTTAGCAATTTTAGGTACAGAGCGCCACGAAAGCCGGCGTGTAGACAGGCAGTTGCGTGGCCGTGCCGGAAGACAGGGAGATCCCGGAAGTTCACAATTTTTTGTTTCGTTAGAAGATGATTTAATGCGTATGTTCGGCAGCGAAAGAATTGCAGGATTGATGGACAGGATGGGATATAAAGAAGGTGAAGTGATACAGCACAGCATGATCAGCAAATCAATTGAAAGGGCACAAAAGAAAGTTGAAGAAAATAACTTTGGTATAAGAAAAAGATTGCTGGAATATGATGACGTAATGAACAAGCAGCGTAATGTGGTGTATGGCAAACGTAACCATGCATTGTTTGGCGAAAGGTTAGCACTTGATTTAGATAACGCTTTTTATTCTGTTGCAGATGGCCTGATAAATTCTTTTAAAGAAGGTAACGGCCATGATGGATTTAAATTAGCAGCCATTGTAAACTTTGGTATTGATACCGGCATTACTGCTGATGATTTACATAAGGATGCGGCCCATATTTTAACCGAGCGCTTGTATAATGAAGCAATAGAGCAATACCGCCGCAAAACAGATGCAATGGTAGCGCAAACTTTGCCCATCATAAAAAACATCCGTAAAGAACAGGGTAACCATATCGAAAATGTTTCGGTACCATTTACCGATGGTAAAAAAGGTATACAGGCTCTGGCTAACTTAGATAAATACATTGCCAGCAATGGCCGTGAATTAAATGATGCTTTGGAACGCAGCATAACTTTAGCATTGATTGATGATGCCTGGAAAGAACACCTGAGAGCGATGGATGATTTGCGCCATAGTGTACAAACTGCAGGATACGAACAAAAAGATCCGTTAGTAATTTATAAAATAGAAGCTTTTAGTGCCTTTAAACAAATGGATGATGAGGTAAATAAAAATATTGTAAGTTTCCTGAGCCATTGCGGTATACCCATGGAGCAAACCAATGCCGGGCAAATTAAAGAAGGCCGGGAAAAGAAAACCGACCTTAGTAAAATGAGTGCCAACAAAGCCATGGTAGATGCAGCCGGTGAAGATTATGCAGCAAACGAAAAAGATTATTTTGATCCTTCAGAAGGAATTAAACAGGCGCCGGTAAAAGTAGAAAAAATGCCTGGCCGTAATGACCAGTGCCCCTGTGGCAGCGGAAAAAAATATAAACACTGCCACGGTAAGGAGGTGTAAAATATTTTAAAAAATATTTTTAACACCGTTCCAGTTTTTTGGAACGGTGTTTTGATTGGTTATATTTGAGTTTATAAAATTACTTACCTCTATTCAATCTTCTTGAAGATAGTTTTTTCCAAATGCCGTGAGCCAATTTGATTTCTTTCTGTGTCAAGCCAAAATGCTCTTTTAAAATTATTTGGTTGGTAATTTTTAAAACTTCTTCAATATTTGTTTTGTCACGAATTAGTTTATCAATTTCTGTAAGTAATAAAGCGTTGTCTTTATGATATGGAAGTAAAATCCTCTCAGCTTCGTTTGGCATTAATTCTAAAACTCCTCCTCCATGGCTTCGTCCTGAAACTTCTGTAAATGCAAGGGATAGAGAGTTGTAATAGCTTGCCGTTAAGGCTTTAATTTCTGTGCCAGGCTTTAAAAAAACACGGTGCATGGTGTCTGTTGTATATGCTTCTGCTTCATTAATTATTAGTCTGGGATAAAGATTATTACGCCTGATAAACAAAGCATCCGATATTTTTAGAGAAGGCACTACAAACCAATCATTGCGAATTCCAGTTTTGTAACCTTTGTGAATTCCTAAACTTTCTCCATCTGCAATATATTTTACAGCACCGTTCTTTTTATTCAAATTTTTGCTTTCGGGAAAAACCAAAAGATGTGCTTTGGCTTTAGAAAATTTATTAATTTCCCAATCTTTTTCTGTAAAAATTACGCTATTAACCTGAACACTCCTGCCAACCATTGGTCTTGCATAATCTTGTAAATCATATTCTTTAATTGTTGTAAGTGGAACGGTGAAAAAATCATTGGAACCTGTTGTAATCCCAACTTCTACATTTGCAAACTTTCCAAGTGTTGGAACGTTACGTTTCTTTGCAATATTTTCTAAAAAGTTAATTTCCTCCTGGTCTAAAAAGTAAAACGTCCATTTATTAGATTTAAAGTCAATTTTCTTTTTTGGACTTTTTAAAATCGCTACGTCAAGTTTTTGCAGTTCGCTTGCATCTCTTAATTCAATATGCTCAATGTTGTAGTTTTTGGTATCGTTCTTTTCACAAAGAAGTAAAACAACTTCTTGTTGAATGTCTGGGAATACCAGTTTTTCAAATGAAATTATATTTATTTTGTTATAAAAATGTGCAAGAAATTTTCGTAATTGCAGGGCATACGAAACCTGCAAAACCTCTGCTGGTAAAACAAAACCAATTCTTCCCCCTTTTTCTTTTAAAAGCAATGAAGAACCAACAACAAACGAAACCCAGGCATTGGTAAGTTTGGAATAAGTCAAACCTGCTTTTATAAAAATATCTTCAGCTTCAACTTGTTGTTGTCTGTTAAAGAATTGATAGCGTATGTAAGGTGGATTACCAACTATTAAATCAAATCGCTGCAATGTGTTGTTACAATAAGTATGAAAGTCTGCATTGATAATTTGCTTATTCTTCAAATTTATTTTTTCTGCTTTTGCTGCTTCTTCTTCATCAAGTTCAACTGCTGTAATTGATTTGTATTTTAATTTTTGTTTTTCAAGTTGTTCTAAAAAAACTCCGTCACCGCAACTTGGTTCAAGTATGTCAAAGTCTTTACTGCCATTGATTCCCCAGCGTAAAACAAATTCTGCAATTGGTTCAGGTGTGTAAAAACCGCCCCTTAATTTTTCTGATGATGCTTCTGTAATTAGTTTCATTTTTCAAGAGTTTTTTTAGTTTTCAAATACTTTACTTTTTCCTCAGCAACTTTGAAAACTTCGCTGGAGAAATCTTCTTCTTCCATCACTTGATAAGCAACAGCATCACTAAGAAATGCAATCGTCAAATCTTTATCGCTTACCTTAAAAAACCCTGCAAACTTTTCAATTAGTTGTTTAGTTGGCTTCCGGTTATTCTTTTCAATCTTGCCCAGCATTGAAGTATCAATGCCCAATGCTTCTGCCACTTCACGTAAGGGAAGGTTTTTTTCCTCACGAAGTTTTTTTACTGTATCACCGAAGGTTTTTTCTAATTTCATTTTGGACTGCTTCAGTCCAAAGGTAGTAATCTAAATTTAAAACTCAAATGTTTTTTGAAGTGAATTTTTAATAACGCTGATTTAGGATTTACTGTTACTCAATAACAAGGGTAAATTCATTTTTCTTGCCAACATTGCTATAAAGCTTTGCAGTTTTTCCAAGTAGTTCATCTTTTGCAATAATACTTTTCGCTGCACCCCAACTTACCTGAGTCATTGAGTTTTTTTGCTTATAGGTAGGTGTGTCTGTCAATGTATTATGGGTTAAAATCAATTCGAAACCACCAAAATTTTTTCCATCTATTATAATTTTGAAGAATGCTTTTGCTCTCTCTAAATGAGAATATTTTTTATCAATGTCTTTTTCCCATTTTAAAGTTTTAAAAACTGTATCACGGAAATAATGCCTTTGATCAATTTTTGACATTTTTCCTTTTGTAAAATACATAGAACCAGTAGCGTTAGTTTTATTTTCCTTTGGAATGTTTAATGGTCGTTCAGTTAAAGGGCCACTTTCCCATAATAATTTAGAAGGTTTGCTGCTTATAACGATAGTTTCAGTTGTTTCGCTTTCGTCAGTTGGTTTAGGTATAGGACTTCCTCTAAATTCAGTTGGAATTTTAGCGATTGCACGTTTTGGAAATATTTTTGAAATTATGTTTTCAGTTTCTTTGCGTTCGGATTTTTCGACTTTGTCGTATGCTGCTTTTCTTTCTTCTTCGGTTGGAACGATGCCGAGGTTCACTAATTCTTCAATTAGTTTTTGAGAAAGACTTTTTAAATTAGGGTCATTGCTATCAAAAATACCTTTAAAATAATCTTTGAGTTGGTCAACTATCTTCCTGTCTTCACTAACTTTATTATTTATACTTACAAGTAACGAAGTTTCAATGTTGGTAAACAAACCATTTGAAGTAAGATTAGAAGAGCCTATAATCAGTTCTGATTTTTCTTTGCCTTCAAATAAGTAAATTTTCGGATGGAAAATTGTGTTTGCTGGCTGGTAAAAAATAAATGTGTTTACATCCAGATTTAGAAGTGCTTCTAACGCTTCTTTTGAAGTTACTTTTTGGTCAATACCTGTAATAATGGTTATTTTCCGGAGATGTTTTTTTGATAGTGTAATATGTTTGGAAAGTCCGATAACACCTGCCTGACTTGCAAAAGCGGAAATACCTGTAAAAGTGTGAAAACTTGTGTCAGCTAAAAATGTAATTAATTTTTTACCTACTGAATTCTCCGATATGGGTTCATATCCTTGCCCTAATAATGTAATATCCATTTTGTTGATAAAATTTTAGTAAATGTAACCAAATTTTAAAGGCAATGTTTTAGTCTATCCTTGATAATACCTATCTAATAGAAAATATTCAAAATTTCAGAAAATGGTTAAGCAGATAGCAATTAACAATCATATAAGCTTTCAAATTTTTATTTAATTTTAGATATGCCTTGCTGCCATAATTAATTAGTAAAGCAGCTCTTTATTTACATTAAGGAATAATATGAAAAAATATTTTCTCTATTTTTCGCTGATGGTTGTTGTATCATTATTTACAACTATTCCATCAGCCCAAAATAAAATCGTTGTCTTTCAAACCGATTTTGGATTGAAGGATGGCGCCGTAGCTGCCATGAAAGGTGTGGCTATGAGCGTTGACAGCAGCCTGAAATTATTTGACCTTACACACGAAATTCCGACATACAATATTTGGGAAGCAGCTTACCGGCTACAGCAAACCGTTAGTTACTGGCCGCCCGGTACCGTGTTTGTGTCTGTGGTTGATCCGGGCGTAGGCACCGAAAGAAAATCTGTGGTACTTAAAACAAAAGCCGGGCATTTTATTGTAACACCCGATAATGGCACGCTAACTTTAATTGCCGCAACCGAAGGTATTGAGGCTGTAAGAGAAATTGACGAAGCGGTAAACCGCAGAAAAGGTTCAGAAAAATCTTACACTTTTCATGGCCGCGATGTGTATGCTTACACGGCTGCAAAATTAGCAGCAGGAAGAATTACTTATGAAGAAGTAGGAAAGGAATTGGCCAGCGAAGTAGTAAGCATCCCTTATCAAAAAGCAATTCTCGAAAATAAAAAAATAAAAGGCACTATTGCCATTTTAGATGTGCAGTATGGCAATATCTGGACGAATATTGATGCGGAACTTTTTAAAAAGCTCGGGGCAAAGTTGGGAGATAATTTGCATGTGGTTATCTATCAAAATAAAATAAAAAAATACGAAGGAACGATGCCCTATGCCGAAACTTTTGGTGCAGTGGCAAAGGGCAAACCTTTGCTTTATTTAAATAGTTTGTTGCAGGTTTCGTTTGCGTTGAACATGGGTAATTTTTCTGAGGTGCATAAAGTATACAGCGGTAGTGTTTGGAGAGTGGAGATTAGTAAGGGAATTAAATCCATTAAAAAGACGAACAGTGAATGAACTTGCAGAACAAATTATTTTTTATAACTTTATAAAAAATAATTTATGAGTACCATAGCTGCAAATAAAGTGCCTCTTACATCTTTACAGTTGGAGCTGCTAAAAAGCCTTAAATATATGGCTTCTGAACAGCAGGTGGCTGATATAAAATCTTTACTGCGTTACTATTTTGCACAGCAGTTAGATGTTGCTATTGACAGTGCGGAATCTAAAAATAATTTCACTGCTGGAATTTACGAAAGCTGGTTAAAATCAAAATCTGCTGGGAATAAAGATTTTGAGAAGGCATGAAAATAGTAATTAATACAAATTGTCTGCTGAGTTGCATTGGCAAAAAATCACCTTACAGAAATGTTTTTAACGCTTTCCTTGCAGGTAAAATTTCTTTCTGTGTAAATAATGAGATATTGCTGGAGTACGAAGAGATTTTTTTAGAAAAGTGGGGATTGGAGGTTACATACAATTTATTAGGGCTTTTTGAAACCAGCGATAATTTTGTACAGGTGCAGGTGTTCTACAATTTTGATCTTATTGAAACAGATAAAGATGACAATAAGTTTATTGATACTTATGTTGCTTCCGGTGCAGCATTGCTTATATCCAATGATCATTCTATTACAAGGTTAAAAAATAATTTATTTCCGCCTTTAAATATCTTAACGCTTCAGCAGTTTAGCAGCATGTTAGGTTAGTTGTTAATTAATAGTGTAATTTTAGAAATACTTACTCATTTTTCGGGGTTAACGATGATGTTGGATAGGCGACGCAAGCGGACAAGTAATAATTTGTATAGGCGTGTTATTTACTATAACTGTCTTTTGTTTTGCTTAATTGTATCAACAGGTATTATTTGTTTGATAAAAGAATCTGCATCAAAAAGAACCCGTTGTTGCAAAACTCCACTCTCATCATATTCTTCACCAACTCCTTTTCTGTAGCCGTAACTGTAGGGAATTATTCTGGCAAGATTTCCATTTTTATGATAAAAATTTTGTACTCCGTTTAAGGCACCGCATTTATAAAATAGTTCTTCTTGTACTTTTCCATTTTCATAATAGGATATACTTTTCACTAATTCTACATGTTCAAAAAAATGTTGAAAATCCAATTTAGTTGTATCATCTCCCCAGTAATTATTTAATGTTTCTGTAAAGTTTGAATTTTTTCCAGTTAATGTCAAATCGGCTATTTCTGATTTTTTTGCAAGTGAACAACTGTCATTATTGTCAGTAGTTAACGGAGATTTAGTTTGTGAAATACAGGAGCTAAATAAAGTAAATAGCAATATTGGAAATAGTCTGAGTTTAGGAGAAAAATATTTCATGATAATCGGTTTTATCTTTGCCTTGTTTCGTGTCTTCACCAAACATTGGCTGCTATCTTCGCCAAGGTAAAAGTTTAACTGCAAGTAAAAAATTAAAACGCAAAATTCAAAAAAGGGGGCGTTAAGTAAAACTCTTTTTACTTTTGATTTTTGACTTTTTATTTAATTCTTCCCGGATATTCCTCCAGCGCTTTTTCCAAACAATCCATTGCAGCATTAATATCGTTGGTGTTAAGTACATAGGCCAAACGTACTTCCTGTTTGCCCAGTCCCGGTGTGCCATAAAAACCGGTTGCAGGTGCAAGCATTACTGTTTTGTTTTGGTAGCTGAAAGATTCTAACAACCATTGGCAAAAAGTATCGCTGTCATCAATAGGCAGTTTTGCCATGGCATAAAAAGCGCCGCCGGGGTTGGGGCAAAAAACTCCGGGAATATTATTTAATCTTTTTACAATAGTATCTCTGCGTAATTTATATTCGGCTTTGGTGGTATCAAAATAATCGTCGGGTAAATCAACAGCAGCCTCACCTAAAATTTGTGCAAAGGATGGGGGGCTTAATCTTGCCTGTGCAAACTTCATAGTAGCCGCTAAAAGATTTTTATTTTTAGTAACAAAAGCACCGATGCGTCCGCCGCAGGCACTGTATCGTTTACTGATAGTGTCCATTAAAACTACATGATCATCCACACCGTTTAAATGCATGGCGCTGGTATGGGTGCCCTCGTAACAAAACTCACGGTAAGCCTCATCTGCAAATAAAAATAAATTGTGCTTGATGATGATCTGTTGCAGTACCTGCATTTCGGCAGCACTGTATAAATATCCGGTGGGATTATTGGGATTACAAATAACAATGCCTTTTGTTTTTGAGGTTATGACTTTTTCAAAATCTTCTATGGGCGGCAATGCAAACCCATTTTCTATTGATGATGTAATGGGCACTACTTTTACGCCGGCTTCCACCGCAAAGCCATTGTAGTTTGCATAAAACGGTTCTGGAATAATTACTTCATCGCCTGCATCCATGCATGCCATAAAACCAAAAATAATAGCTTCGCTTCCGCCGGTGGTAATAATAATTTGTTCAGGCGTTACATTGATGCCCACTTTTTTATAATACTGCGTTAGTTTTTTTCGATAGCTTTCGTTGCCTGCACTGTGGCTGTACTCCAGCACTTTAAAATCTGCATTACGCACCGCATCCAAACATTGTTTTGGTGTTTCTATATCCGGCTGACCAATATTTAAATGATATACTTTGGTACCTTTCTTTTTTGCCGCTTCGGCATAAGGTACCAGTTTACGTATAGGAGAAGCCGGCATTTGCAGGCCACGGTTGCTGATTGTTAACATAAAACAAAGTTAGGGGAATATCGAATTTATAAATATGGAATGGCGAATGTTTTTGACAGGAAGCCGGTTAGTTTAGTAAACAACTGCACATTCGATATTTTATATTCAACATTCGATATTTAAAGTAATTACATTTTGTAAATACCATAGTTTTGCAAATGCAAATTTTTGAAACTACCAGCCGTATTATTATTACCTGCAGCAACCGCCTTGCGCCGTATTTACAAATGGAAGTGGAGGCATTAGGCTTTAAGGCTGAACGTATTTTTAAAACGGGAGTGGAGTTAAATGGAAATCTTTTAGATTGTATTAAACTGAATTTAAATTTACGCTGCGCCAGCCAGGTTTTATTTTCGGTAAAAGAATTTACTGCAGTTAATGCAGATGAATTGTACAAAACACTTTTGGATTTTGAGTGGGAAAATATTATTCCTGCCGAAGGGTATTTTAGTATTACCAGCAATGTAGATAATGAAACCATTACCAATAATTTATTTGCCAATGTAAAAGTGAAGGATGCTATTGTAGACCGATTTAGAAACAAAACCGGCCAACGCCCTAACAGCGGCCCCGAATTAAACCAAACCGTTATTCATTTATACTGGAAAGAAAATATTGCAGAATTATTTATTGATACATCAGGAGAAACATTAAGCAAACATGGCTACCGAAAAATTCCCGGCAAAGCACCCATGCTGGAAAGTCTTGCTGCCGCTACTTTGCTGGCCGGCAGGTGGGATAGAAAATCTGCATTCATTAATCCGATGTGCGGCTCGGGCACTGTGGCCATTGAAGCAGCATTGCTTGCAACCAAAAGAAAACCCGGATTGCTGCGCCACAACTATGCTTTTATGCATCTGGTAAATTACCAGGAACAATTTTATTTAGACGAATTTAAAATCTTAGAAGAGCAAGTTACAACAGTGCCCGAATTAAAAATTATTGCAACAGATATTAGTGAAGATGCCATAAATATTTCAAAAATAAATGCAGGAATTGCCGGCGTGGAAGAAATGATTGAGTTTGCTGTTTGCGATTTTGAAGAAACCAAACTTATCGAAAATGAAAATGGCGCAGTATATTTTAATCCGGAATATGGCGACAGATTAGGCGTGGAAGCCGAACTGGAAATTACTTACAAACGCATTGGCGATTTTTTAAAAAAGAAATGCAAAGGCTACACCGGGTATATTTTTACAGGTAATTTAGAACTGGCAAAAAAAATTGGATTGAAACCAAAAAGAAGAATTGAATTTTATACCAGTAAGATTGATTGTAGATTATTGGAGTATGAATTGTATGATGGGAGCAGGGAGAAGTGATGGGAATAATGAATAAAATCTAAATACTGAAAAAAGTTATATTTGTAATTCGAACTTATAACTGCAAATAACATCATTATAAATGAAATTATTAAAAATATATATTGACTCGTATTTTCATCTGCAAAATCTGTCGTTTGATTTTATTTATCCCGAAGGGCATAAAAAAGCAGGGAAGCCTTTAGATAAAATTTGTATTATAGGCCAAAGTGCAACTGGAAAAACCAGCACCTTAGAGATGATAAAAAAGGCGATTTCAGAAATAGAATCTCAACAAGTTACTGATAATGGCTATTTATTTAACCGGAGTAATTTAACAGGCTATGAGCTAAAGGGCTACTTAAACTTTATAGCAGGCAACGAGGATTTAAAAATTTCTGATACTGGAATAACAATGGGTACTCGGGAATTTACCTATCTAAGTGGGGGAAGAGGTGGCACATTGACTAAACTTATTGAACAGGGTATAAAATTAGTTTATTTAAGTTCTGATATTATCTCAAAGGAAGCCATAAGTTTTTTGAATGAAAGTCCTGTAAGTATTGCTAACGAAAATAGAACAACCGATAATTTACATTATCTCAAAAGTAAAAGTTATTTTTACAATTTTACTGAAACTGAAACTAAAAAAGCTTGGTATATCTTTTTGTATGAGATTATTGAATACAGAAAGAGATTTACTCAAATGGCGTCAGAATTAATTAATAAAGGCATTATCGGCGATAGGGAAAAACTTAATAACGAATTTGATAAATGGGCTAAGAAAAATAAAAATCCATTGGAGAAATTTGCAAATTATTTCAATCCAATACTAAAGAAACTCAATTTAGAAGTTGATTTGGTAAATACAGAATATTCTATACCAATTAAATCAAAAGTTAATCAGGAGATTATCCCAATTGAAAACTTAAGCACAGGAACTAAAGGATTATTATTATCAATGTTCCCCTTGTACGAATTGGATACTAACGATGCAATTATTTTAATTGATGAGCCAGAACGTTCCTTATTTCCGGATATGCAAATTGATTTAATAGAAAATTATAGGAAGATAGCTCCAAACGCACAAATTATAGTAGCTACACATTCACCATTTATTGCAGCATCATTTGAGCCAGAAGAAAGGTTTATTCTTTATTTTAATGAAGATGGAAAAGTGGAAGTACGGCCAGGCAAATCTCCTATAGGCGATGACCCAAATGATATTTTAAAAAATGACTTTGATGTTGATTATTATAACAAGTTTGGTCAGGAGGCTTACAAAAGATATGTTTCTTTGAAAGAACAAATGGCAAACGAAATCGATTCTAAAAAAAAGAAACAGTTACTTAAAGAGGTAACAAATTTAGGAGACGAATATAAATTTTAAATGAAAAGAATTCAGAAAAAGCCACATTCTGAAATATTGGCTAAAGCACTTAAGTATATCGTCAACAATTCATCTAACAATAAAGTTATTTCTGATATTTTATTTAAGGAGCAAAATGGTTTTTGTGCTTATACTGAAGAATATTTAGGAAAAGCGGATGCAAGCGATATTGAACACTTCAATCCTTCGCTAAAAGGTGAAATGGAAGATAGTTATCAAAATTGGTTTTTAGTAAAACATCAACCTAACAAAGAGAAATCAGCGAAGTGGGATAAATTTCAACCGGTTTTACATCCCACAGCTGAGAATTTTGAAGAAAGAATTATTTATGATGGAGGAGATTATAGGGTAAATTCTACAATTGATATTGAAGCGAAAAATTTGATTCAATTATTAAATTTAGACAACGCTACTTTGGCTGATGAAAGGAAGAGGTATATAAATCGAAAGCGCAATGATATGATAGCATATGGTTTTGATGCTAAAACTTTTTTTCAAGAATTAATTGAAAACAATATTGAAACAGTTAGGTATCTGAGGGCAATTGATGAAGAGTTTAATATTTCAATTGTTGAAATGATTAATGATTTTAAACAAAAGGGAAAAGAAGGTTAAAGTACTTTAAGACTTCACGCCTCCTTATTCTTAATATACACCAACTTTATCCCCACCTTATCCGTTTCTCTTTTATCAATTTCAAACTGCGGTAACGATTTTATCAGTGGTGTTAATTTTTGAAAGCCATAATTTCTCGGATCGAAATTGGGTTGTTTTTTTAAGACTAGGTTGCCTACATCGCCTAAAAATGCCCAACCATTTTCATCAGCCAGATCATTGATGGTATGTGCAATTAACTTTAAAGTTTCTTTATTAAGTTTATCAACCAGTGCTTTTGGTTTTGGCGACGGCGTTTTTGTTTTAACGGTGCTGGTTTCTTCCGCTTCAATCAATGGAATAATTTCCATGTAAATAAATTTATCGCAGGCTACAATAAAAGCATTGGGTGTTTTCTTTTGTCCGATGCCAAAAACTTTCATCCCGGCTTCTCTTAATCTTGTGGCCAATCTTGTAAAATCGCTGTCGCTGCTTACAATGCAAAAGCCATCAGCTTTGCCAGAGTATAAAATATCCATGGCATCAATAATTAGAGCACTGTCGCTGCTGTTTTTGCCGCTGGTATAACTGTATTGCTGAATGGGGGTGATGGCATTTTCTAACAGCACATTTTTCCAGCCACTAACGGTGGGCTTTGTCCAGTCGCCATAAATTCTTTTAAAAGTGGGCGTGCCGTATTTGGCAATTTCTTCCATTACCCCTTTTACATTGCTGTAAGGCACATTGTCGGCATCAATTAAAACGGCCAGCCGGATATCTTTTTGTATTTCCATGTTTATTTTATTGCATACAAGATAAACCAATTTTATTTGCTGCCGCTGTTTGGGAAATAGCTGCATAGTATGGTGATAATATTCTACACCTTGAGAAAAATTATCCCGTATAGATTCGATAAAATCAGGTTTTATCTGCACCACAAGGTACGGCACTGTATTTGAAAACATATCAATAGAAAATAACAAGAATTTATGCAAGCTTTGGTTAAATGTTTTTTTGTAGTGAGTGGTGCTGTTACTGTTATGAGTAGTTGTAATTCCTCCGATTATGCAGAAAAAGATACTGCTACCACAACTTCAACTATGAGTGATACCAGTATGATGCCCGATCATAGTGCTACTAATTATATGATGGACACTATTGGCACTAATACCACCAGCAATGATAGTATAGCTGTTGCAAACCTGATTGCAGCAAAGAAAGATACAGCAGGAACGAAAAGCACTGCAGCAAAAAAAACAAGAAAGGCAAAAGTGATGATAACCATGCCCACCGCAAAATACAGTGCCCGTAAAATTGAAATGGACAAACAGGGTTATTATTCTAACACAGAAGTGTTACCTGCTTATCCCGGGGGTCAAAACGCATTAGTAAATTTTTTCAACGATAATATTGAGTATCCTCAAATGGCCAGTGATAATGGTACCGAAGGAACTGTTAACATTAGTTTTTTAGTTGATGAAAATGGAAAAATTTCTTCACCGGAAGTGGTTAGTAAAAAAATTGGAGATGGAGTAGAAGATGAAGCCTTGAGAGTTTTCAACAGAATGCCTTCGTGGGCACCGGGGCAAATAAAAGGAAAAAATGTAAAAACTCGTTTTACGCTTCCAGTTAGATTTCAATTAGAAAGATAAAAAACTTATATTAGCCACTTATAACAATCATCATTTTAAAACCAACATTTATGAAAGTAAAAAATTATTTAAAAATTATTGCCCTGTCTGTTTTTATGGCAATTACAATTCCTGTATCAACGTATGCAAAAGGTAATGCCTCTGGCGATCCTGTAAAAGATGCACAAACACTGGCTAACATTACACAAAGGGTTACCGAAATTCAAAACATGGATAAGAGTAATCTTACCACTGCAGAAAAAAAATCGTTGCGTAAAGAATTAGTGGGAATGAACAAGCAGGCCGGCCAATTGGATAAAAGAGTTTATTTATCTGTAGGTGCCATCATCATCATTATTTTATTATTGATATTGATATTATAATAGTAAAAATTTTTTTCTACATACAGGGTTTAAGGGTAAAGCGCTTCGTTTTTTTAACGGAGCGTTTTTGTATTTTGCAATTTTATAACTTTCTTCAATTGTAATGCATAAAATGTACTTGCTTTTTATGTACTCATTCTTGGTTGAGTGAAAGAAAAGTTGAAGTGAAGTTTTCAATAAAGCAATTGATTGTAATGGAATTTCCTAATTCTTCCCAGCCATATTTGCTTACCAAATATTTCAGTATGGCTTTTAGGGATAATGCCGTGGAGAGGGCCTTTATTTGCAGGTTGAGTCATTGTATTATTTTTTACAATATTATTGCAGTTAATTGCAAATCATTTCCACCCCTTCAAACTTATCATTCATTACCACCATTGCAGCAACAGCACCAGGCTGCAAAACGCCATATTCATTTTCCATTTTAATTACCTGAGCAGGATACAGGCTGCACATACGCAATGCTTCACTTAATTCAATATTACATTGTGTAACTAAATTTTTAACTGCTTTGCTCATGGTTAGTGCAGAGCCGCTGAGTATGCCATTACTTTCATATTTATCAGCGGCCAAGTGATGCGGATAATATCCTTCCGTAGTTTCTGTTACAGCATCAGTTATTACAAACAACCGCTCTTTCATTATTTGTTTGGCAATGCTTACCGCAGCAAAATCAACATGATGGCCGTCGGGTATAATGCTGCTCATTACAGATGTATGGTTTAGTACTGCACCTACTACACCCGGGCTGCGGTGTTGCAGCGGGCTCATGGCATTGTATAAATGTGTGGCAGCGGTAATCCCATTATTAAAAGCTTTTGTTGCTTCTTCATAAGTTGCATTGCTGTGCCCTGCAGAAATGATGATGTTGTAAGAAATAATTAAATCAATTATTTGCTGGTTGCATACTTCTGGTGCCAGTGTAATTATTTTTATAACATCTTTTCCGTATTCCAGTAAATGCTTTACCTGTTCTATTGTTGGCGAATGAATACAATCTTCAGTGTGAGCACCTTTTTTTGCAGCACTAATCCATGGGCCTTCGATGTGTAAACCTAAAACTCCGGTGCCACCATCATTCCAGTAATCTTTTACAGCATCAATGCATTGGTAAAATGTTTGGTAAGGATGCGTAGCGACAGTAGGCATACAATATGCTGCACCACCACTGCGGCAATAAGCTACTAATTTTTTTAACGCATCTTTTTCAGGATATACTGCAAAGAGTTTTTCGCCTGCACCATAAATCTGCAAGTCGATAAAAGCAGGGGCAATAAATGCGTTGGCAAAATGTGTAACGTTTTCTTTAATGGCTGACGAAGGGATAATTTCTTTTATACGATTGTTGTTAATTACAACCGCATGATCCTGCAACCATTCTTTTCCTGTAAATATTTTATTGGCGGAGAAAATTTGCATGAGCAAATTTAATGTTTATAACAGTGTTTGTCATCTTGGCAAAGAACAAATTTTATATTCAAATTACACAATAATGTTGCTGCATACAGATTTCTCCTTCGTCGAAATGACAAGTAAAAAAATACTGCACTCCAAAACTGAAGTGCAGTATCTGTTAAATCATTATCAATTACATCCCCATCTTCTTCTTCAAATTCTCATCAATGGCATCTAAAAATTCTTCGGTATATAAATAATGGTCGCCGTGTTTTACTTTATTGCCATGGATACAAACGGCTAAATCTTTAGTCATCTTTCCGCTTTCAACTGTTTCAATACAAACTGTTTCCAGTGTATTGCAAAAATCAATCAAAGGTTGATTGCTGTCTAATTTACCGCGGAAAGCTAAACCTCTTGTCCATGCAAAAATTGATGCAATTGGATTGGTAGATGTTGGTTTGCCCGCCTGATGCTCCCGGTAGTGGCGGGTAACGGTGCCGTGTGCAGCTTCTGCTTCCATAGTATTGCCATCGGGTGTAACTAAAACAGAAGTCATTAAACCTAAACTGCCAAAACCCTGTGCAACCGTATCACTTTGTACATCGCCATCATAATTTTTACAGGCCCATACAAAGTTGCCATTCCATTTTAAGGCGCTGGCCACCATGTCATCAATCAAACGGTGTTCGTAAGTAATGCCTGCAGTTTCAAAATTTGTTTTAAATTCTTTTTGATATACTTCTTCAAAAATGTCTTTAAAACGGCCATCGTATTTTTTTAGAATAGTATTTTTTGTAGAAAGATATAACGGCCATTTTTTGCTCAATGCCATATTAAAACAGCTTCTTGCAAAACCATAAATACTTTCATCGGTATTGTACATACACATGGCCACGCCATCGCCTTTGTAATTGTACACCTCAAATATTTGTGCTTCGCCGCCACCTTCGGGTGCAAAAGTCATGGTTAATTTTCCTTTACCTTTTATAACAGTATCGGTGGCACGGTACTGATCGCCAAAAGCATGGCGGCCAACAATAATTGGTGCCGTCCAGTTAGTAACCAAACGTGGTACATTCTGCATTACAATCGGCTCTCTAAAAACAGTTCCATCCAAAATATTTCTTATGGTACCATTGGGAGATTTCCACATTTGTTTCAACTTAAATTCTTTTACCCTGTCTTCATCAGGCGTAATAGTAGCGCATTTAATTCCCACGCCACAAGCCTTTATAGCATTGGCGGCATCAATGGTAACCTGATCGTTGGTTTCATCACGGTATTCCATTCCTAAATCATAATACTGAATAGGCACATCCAGGTACGGAAGAATTAATTTGTCTTTAATAAATTTCCAGATGATACGGGTCATCTCATCGCCATCTAATTCTACAACGGGGTTGGTAACTTTAATTTTACTCATTTTATTTTTTACTGTTTGAAATTAAATTTAAGGTTTTTAAAAATACTGATTTATTAAAAATGGCTTTTGCCGGTATGCTGAAACCTTTTATTACACTGCTGGTAATGATCTTGTCCTGATGTACTTTTTCATCTAACTCATATTTTTTGGCCTTCAATAAAAATTTTTCAATTGTTTTTTGACGGGGGTCAATTATCCAGTATTCTTTTATGCTGTGCAGCGCATAGTCTTCTAATTTAATGCCTCTGTCGTATTTTTCAGTACTCCTGCTTAATACTTCCACCACCATGTCCGGAGCAGGAAATAGTTTCTGGCCATCTTTAAATTTTACTGCTCTTTCTTTTTTAAAAAACAAATATCAGGTTCGTAATCGTTACGGGTAAGGCTAATCATTAATTTTTCGTGTGTAGCACGACCCAATTTATTAGCAGACACAAAAACATTAATTAATGTGTGTAATTCACTAGATACACTTTCATGTTCATTGGCAACTGGGGAATGTATAATTACTTCCCCGTTGATAAATTCAGCTTTCATATCCCCTGTTACAAAATCATAAAAATCTTTACGCTTCTGCTGTTCTTGTTTAATATAATTCCGCAGCCACTCAAAGTGGTCTTTAAGATTGGGCGATTGAATAATATTTTCAAGAATAGCGGTCATGTTTTAATTATTGAAATTAAACAAATTTATGAAAGGTTTTTTATATTCTCCCCTTACGCCAGTATGCTCACAAACCGCTGCTCTTCTTCAACATAAAATCTGCTGTTACTGTTCCCATATTTGCAATAAGCTCTTCACCAAACTCATCTGTTTTTAAAAGTGTGGCACCCGTCATTAAATTATAAAAATCTATCGTTACCCTTTTACGCATAATAGTGGCTTGCAGGGCATCGGTAATTAAATTAGCCGCTTCCTTCCACCCAATATATTCTAAAAGCATGCAGCCGCTTAAAATTACTGATGATGGGTTCATACTGTTAGTGCCTGCAAATTTAGGTGCAGTGCCATGCGTTGCTTCAAACACGGCATAACCGGTTTTATAATTAATGTTGCCACCAGGCGCAATGCCAATGCCGCCAACTTCTGCGGCCAGTGCATCCGAAATATAATCGCCATTTAAATTTAATGTGGCCACTACTGAAAACTCTTTAGGGGCAATTAAAATTTGTTGTAAAAAATTATCGGCAATAATGTCTTTAATCAACAATTTGCCTTCGCTTACTGCTTTACGCTG
The DNA here is from genome assembly GCA_043756235.1 of Ferruginibacter sp. Classification (GTDB taxonomy): domain Bacteria; phylum Bacteroidota; class Bacteroidia; order Chitinophagales; family Chitinophagaceae; genus Ferruginibacter. Next base: position 35,473 of record JAYURK010000110.1, read on the forward strand.
CACTTCATTGGCATGTGCTTCGCCATGTACTTTTTTTAATTCATCCCATTCGTCCCAGGTAAAAGTTTTATCGCCAAATTCGTTTCGTGCCACTTCGTACCCCCAGGTTTTAAAACCGCCTTCAGTAAATTTCATAATATTTCCTTTGTGCACTAATGTTACCGAAGGTAAATGATGCTCCAGCGCATGTTCAATAGCTGCCCTCACCAATCTTTTGCTGCCTTCATTACTAACCGGTTTTACACCATAACTGCTGTCTCCGGGAAAACGAATATTTGTCACCCCCATTTCTTCAATCAAAAACTTTTCAAATTTCTGTGCATCTGCACTGCCTGCTTTCCATTCAATACCGGCATAAATATCTTCGGTGTTTTCTCTGAAGATGATCATGTCCACCTGCTCAGGATGTACTACCGGCGAAGGCACACCTTTAAACCATTTAACCGGCCGCACACAGGCATACAAATCTAAATCCTGTCGCATGGCAACATTTAACGAACGTATGCCGCCACCAATAGGCGTGGTTAACGGACCTTTTATAGATACGATATAATCTTTTGCGGTTTGTAAAGTTTCGGCAGGCAGCCACTCGCCGGTTTGCTTAAACGCTTTTTCGCCTGCAAGCATTTCTTTCCATTCAATTTTACGGTTGCCGCTATACGCTCTTTCTACTGCAGTATTAAAAACTTTCTCTGCAACTTTCCAAATTTCGGGGCCAATGCCATCGCCTTCAATAAATGGAATGGTGGGGTTGTTGGGAACTTTCAATTTTCCGTTACTGCCCATTTTTATTTTTTCTGCCATAATAAATCCCCCATCCCCTAAAGGGGGGACAAGGAGTTGGTGTTTTATTGTTAATATTTTGAGCCCGGCTTTTGAATCATTCTTTAGCTTCACCTGCCTGCCGGCAGGCAGGTTGGCACAGTTTATCCCGATTTTTTTCGGGACACTCGTTTACTGTAAATCTTTATTCAACTTTTTTAATTCAGTCTACTTTTCTTTTGCGCAAATTTAAGCGAAGCATTAAATGCGAAGTTGTATTCTTAATTAAATTATTCATTTTTTTATAAACAAAATAATCTTCATGTCAATCTATTCCATTTCCTCCGCCGCGGCGGAGATAGGGGCAAAATTAATGCTGCAATTCAACCATTCTCCATCAAATTTTACTTCCGGATATTTTTTATAAAAATTAATTGCCGGTTCATTCCAGTCCAGCACCTGCCACATCATGCCACTGTATTGTTTTGCTTTGCATTCTTCAATTAGTTTATCAAATAATAATTTACCAACGCCTTTGCCCCGCATTTTTTCTGTAACTAATAAATCTTCTAAATACATGCGCTGGCCTTTCCAGGTGCTGTAACGAATATAATATAATGCAAAGCCAACCACCTCATCCTTCGCTTCGGTCTGCGCTAATTCCCCTTTTTGTGAGGGGTTAGGTAAGGCTGCTACAAAAGCCCACCACACCGGTTTTTCTCCAAAACCACTTTCAACAAAATGATCAAAGTTTACAGTTACTTCATCAGGTGCTTTTTCATATACAGCTAACTCAGTAATGAGTTCCATCATTCTTACGCAATCTTCTTTAACTGCGCTGCGAATAAAAGCCCCCCCACCCCCCAAAGGGGGGATTTCGGAAGTTTCTGATAAGTTGAAATTCTTTTCTGAATTTATGGATTTAATATTTTGCATACGTAAAAGTTCTTTAAATTTTTATGCTTTTTAAAGTCCTCCCTTCGGGAGAGGATTTAGGAGGGGCCCAGGCTGTTCTCTAAATCCATCAAAATATCCTGCACATTTTCTATACCCACACTCATCCTTATTAAACCATCGGTAATGCCATATAATTCTCTTTTTTCTTTAGGCACACTAAAATGCGTCATGCTTGCGGGGTGGCACAATAATGTATCGCAGGTACCTAATGAAACGGCACGAATGCACATTTGTAATTTGTCTATACATTTTTTTGCTGCTTCAAGGCCATCTTTCATTTCAAAACTTAACATAGCACCGGGATGGCGCATTTGTTTGGCAGCTGTATTAAAATCGGGATGAGAAGATAATCCCAAATAATTTACTTTATTAATTGCCGGATGCTGTTCTAAAAAAGCCGCTACTTCCATCGCATTATGGCAGTGGCGTTCCATCCGCACTTCTAAAGTTTTTAATCCAACGGTTAATAAAAATGCATCAAAAGGATTGCTGTTACCGCCCAGCAGCCGATGCACTTTTGTAACATGGCCGTTCATCTTTTCTATATCTTTCCCCAGTAAAACGCCGCCGATGGCTGTGCCATGACCGTTTAAAAATTTTGTGGTGCTGTGAAAAACATAATCTACTCCATATTTAAAGGGCTGTTGCAAAAATGGGGTAGCAAAAGTATTGTCGCAGGCAACTATTAAATTGTATTTTTTGGCAAGATGGGTGAGGGCTTCAATATCCACACAATTAAGTGTAGGGTTTGCCGGCGTTTCCATATAAAGCATTTTAATTTTATCATCAGCTTTCATCATTGCCTCAGCTTTATTAAGATCCCTTATATCAATAATGATGGCATCAATACCAAGTGGTGGTAAAACTTTTTCTACCAACTCCTGCGAACCGCCGTACAAAGAAAAATGTGTAAGTATTTTATCGCCGGCTTTTAAATTGCTGATGAGTAAAGTGCTTAACGCTGCCATGCCGCTGCTGTGCAAAATGGCTTTTAATAGCAACGTATTTCCATTTTCATCCAGCACGCCAAAACTTTCCAGTGCAGCAATTTTATCTTCTGCCTCTGTAATGGTTGGGTTACCCCACCTGCCATAAATATATCCTTTTTCCTGGCCGCTAAACCTGCGCATGCCCTGCTCGGCTTCATCAAACACATAAGTGCTGCTGGCATAAATGGGGGTAAGGTGTGCATAGTTGGGGTCGGCAGTGTGGCCGCCATGTATAGCTACGGAACTGAAACCATTGAAGGGTAAATTTTTATCTGGCATATTTGTAAATTGATAAATGTATTGTGAATAAAGGATAATTTTATAAAATCAAAAATACATAAATCATGAAGGAAATATTGCAACAATATGCTGCTTATAATATTTGGGCCAATAAAACTTTGCTGGACAGGATACAAAAACTTGGCGAAGAAAAAATACAGATCGAAATAACCAGCAGTTTTCCATCTTTATATAAAACCGTATGCCATATGTGGCTGGCAGAAGAAGCCTGGTGGCAGCGCCATAAACTTGCCGATAAAATAGAATTGCAATCAGAAAATTTTACTGGAAGTTTTGCAGCTTTATGTGTGCAGCACGCTAAACAAAGCCAGCAATGGAAAGATTGGGTGGATGCAGCTAATGATATACAACTTACTCATGTATTTGCATATATCCGTAATAAAGAACAGCATAAAATGAAAGTACATGATATGCTGCTGCACCTGTTTAATCACGGCACCTACCACCGTGGGCAATTGGTAACCATGCTAAGGCAATTGGGTGAAGATAAAATTCCGGCTACGGATTTTTCTGCCTGGTGCCGTATAAAAAAGTAAAGGCAAAAAAAAGCTGCAAGATAAAATTGCAGCAGATAAATTTATTTTCAATTTTAATTATGGTCAATCATTTTCATAATTACACCGTAGGAGGCATCAGAAAAAGTTCCGTTGGCATTGCCGCGGTTGAAATACAAAAAATTGCGGTATACCAAACCAATTCCCTTTGCATATTTTGCTTCGCTAAAAGTTTTGTCAATGGCAGTTTGATCATCTATTTCAGCAACTTTTATGGTGCTGTCGATGGTTATGGCGCCCAGTTTGAGGGGAACATTTAAACTGTCGTAAGTGTAATCCCAGTCATCTAAATATTTTAAGGTAGAACTTAAAGAAGTGGTGTTGATAAACGAATTTCCTTTCCAGGAAAAATCCTGGCGTATGGGGCTTTTAAGTTTTAAAAACCTAAGGTTGTTTTCAATAAATTCTATACTGTTTTCTGTAGCAACCGCCATAAAAACATTATCGTTAAACCAGGGCGATGTGGCAGTATTGCGTATGGCACGTACAATGCGGTAAGCCGGCCGGCCCTGTGCATCGGTTACCTGTGCATCAACCGTATGCCTTACCTGGTAACTTTTTATAGTTGCGGATGTACCAAAGTTGCTGTAGTAAACTATAGAATCCAGGCTGTAAGTAATATACTTTCCTACTTTTAACGGGTAGTAATCCGTTAAAGGTGCCGATACAAATTCTTCGGTACTTTTTTTACAGGCACTTAAAATCAAGAGTGCAGCAAGGGCGGCAAAAAAATATTTTCTTTTCATGAGTTAATTATTACAGATGCAATTATAAAGGTAAAAGCTGCTCAGTACGTTGAATAATTCCGCCGCCAATAACGTCGTCACCTTCATAAAACACTGCACTTTGCCCGGGGGCAATGCCTTTTACATTATTACTGAAACGTACTTTAATACCATTTTGGTATGTAAAAAGGTTACTTATGGCACCTTTATCTTTATACCTGATTTTTGTTACCGCTTCCATTCCTTCAGTCACGCCCTCGTATTTAATCCAGTTTAATTTGGTTACCTGCATTTCGCTGCGGTTTAAATCATCTTCTTCGCCCAGCATAACCGTATTGGTTTCAGGAATAATTTGGGTAACAAATGCCGGTTTGCCCAAAGCAATATCCAGCCCTTTGCGCTGCCCAACGGTATAAAAGGGATAACCTTTATGTGTGCCTAAAATTTTACCCGACTTATCAATAAATTTCCCTCCGTCTACACTTTGTTCCAGCCCGGGAACTTTGCGTTTTAAAAAACCACGGTAATCGTTATCGGGTACAAAACAAATTTCGTAGCTCTCACTTTTTTTTGCAAGTTCGGGGTAGCCAAAGTCGTGCGCCATTTGCCTTATTTCGGTTTTACGGTAAGTACCTAAAGGTAAAATGGTACGGCTCAACAAATCTTGCTGTAAACCCCACAGGGCATAGCTTTGGTCTTTAGTTTCATCTAAACCTTTGCGCAAAAAATACCTGCCATTAGTATGCTGGTGTACCTGTGCATAATGCCCGGTGCTTATGAAATCGCAACCCAGTGCATCAGCCCTTTTCATTAATGCCCGCCATTTAATGTGGGTATTGCACATTACGCAGGGGTTGGGGGTGCGGCCTGCAATATATTCCTCTACAAAATTTTCAATTACAAAATCGCCAAACTCTTCCCGTATATCTAAAATAAAATGCGGAAAACCATGCTGCACTGCAGCCTGCCTTGCATCATTAAAACTATCCAGGTTGCAGCAACCCGTTTCTTTTTTGCCGGTGGTGCCCACGCTTGTGGCATAATCCCATGTTTTCATCGTAATGCCCACTACATCATAACCTTGCTTATGCAGCATTAAAGCTGCAACGGTACTGTCAATACCGCCGCTCATGGCCATTAAAACTTTTCCTTTTTTACTCATAATTCAAATTCCGGCTGTAAAGATAAGCCCGTTTTTAGTTTTGAATTTACGCTTTGGGGTTTTTGTTAGCCGCCTTTCAAAAATGGTTGATGCGTTGTTAATGCGGTAATTTATTTTTTCTTAAAAAACCACCGCCTTGGGCGGTGGTAATGTACTGATGGCTATGCCTTAACTTTGGTAGATGTCGAATAGTAAATATCGAAAGC
>JAYURK010000111.1:0-13206 GCA_043756235.1 Ferruginibacter sp.
TTTTTTGCCTGGCTCGGCATTTAACACAAAATTTCCATCCAGGTTGGTGGCAATACCTTTTCCGGTTTCTTTAATTAAAACGGTAACACCTGCCAGTGGCGTACCTGTTTTTGAATCTGTGATTTTACCTTCAATCTTTCCTTTTTGCGCAAATGCAGCAGATATGGAGAGTAAGAATGTAACAATTAGTAGTAACGGTTTCATGCCTTTTATATTTACCGCAAAAAGACAACATGCATGTTATGCCAAAATGAATTGAATGTTACGGTAACGTTACCTATGTATTGCGGTAATGTTACGGTGCATAGTAATTATAACTGCGTTAAAAATTATGTTCATGGTAAACCAAAACAGGGTAATACCAAAGGGTTAACAATAATGAAGAATTGATAACATTTAGTTTACTTTAAGATAACATTGCCAATAAACCTTTGTAGTAAAGTAAATAGGCCTGTATAAGGAATGTTTATCTTTTAATTGCAAGCCCCATTAATTCTTTAATGGGGCTATATTTCAATCCTTAACAATTTGGTAATATTAAATACTGTTTTGTTTAAAGTTTGAAGTACACTTTTGCATTGCAATTAAAAGATAACACATGAAACTATGGGCAATAGTTGCTTTCGTATTTGTGCACTCAACAGTTTTGGCACAAAATACCAATGAAGGCAATAAAACTCAACCTTCCAAAAACGAAACTAAACATTGGTATGAGTCTTTTTCAATAAGGGGATATATGCAGGTACGCTATAACCGTTTATTGGAGACCAATCAAAAATTAAAGTGTGAACAGTGCGATCGTTCAATAGGTGAAGGAGGTGGGTTTATCATACGAAGAGGCCGTATTATATTAAGTGGCCAGATAAACAAAAATGTATTTTTCTATATCCAGCCCGATTTTGGAAGTTCAACGGGAACTACACAAAATATCTTTCAGTTGAGGGATGCCTATTTTGATATCAGCTTTGACAAAAAGAATGAATACCGGTTGCGCATAGGACAAAGCAAAGTACCATTTGGTTTTGAAAATATGCAAAGCAGTCAGAACCGATTGCCATTAGACAGAAACGATGGTTTAAACAGTGCTTTATCAAACGAGCGGGATTTAGGTGCTTTTTTTTACTGGGCTCCTAAATCCAAAAGAGATTTGTTTGCAGCTTTTATAAAAGATAATTTAAAAGGCTCGGGCGATTATGGTGTGTTTGCATTTGGATTGTACAACGGACAAACTGCAAACCGGGCAGAACAAAACAAAAGTCTGCATGCCGTTGTAAGATTAAGTTATCCTTTTGCTGTTGGTAAACAAATAATTGAACCAGGTATTCAGGCCTATTCGGGTAAATATGTTTTACCGGCCGATTTAAGAACCGCTGGTGTTAAAGCGGCCAATAACTTTGAATTTGATGACAAAAGATTAGCAACATCTCTTATTTTGTATCCTAAGCCAATCGGCATTCAGTTTGAATATAACTGGGGCAAAGGGCCACAATATAATCCGGCAAAGGATTCTATTGAAACAAGAAATTTAAAAGGCGGATACATTACGCTCACCTATAAGAAAGCATTAAAAAACGGCATGGTATTTTTCCCTTTTACAAGGCTTCAAAAATATGAAGGCGGAAAAAAGCACGAGCTGGATGCCAGGAGCTACAATGTAAAGGAAATAGAAACAGGTATTGAATGGCAGATAAATAAATATTTTGAATTTACAACCTCCTATGTACTTTCCGAAAGAAGGTTTGAAGATGCGAAAGCAAAAAATAATTTACAAAAAGGGAACTATTTGAGATTACAGGCCCAGCTTAATTTCTAACATTAAATAAATGTTATCATTAAATAAAACCAAGAGTAACTGAAACCGCAATATACATTTGCACAAAAAACTAAATTATGGCAGGTATCAATTCGATTTTAAAGATTTTTTTACCCAAAGACAGGGTGTTTTTTCAGCTTTTTGAAAGCGTGGTAGATGTACTGGTAAAAATGGGCGAAAAACTTAAAGATGTAGTTAAAGAACCGGACTTTGATGCCCGTGCAAAACTGATAAAGGATTTGGAAGATATGGAACATCAGAATGATGATTTTACACACCAGATATTTACCGAGTTGGGTAAAAATTTTATTACACCATTCGACAGGGAAGATATACATTACCTGGCATCTGCTTTAGATGATATTGCTGATTATATTTATGCGGCTGCAAAAAAAATAAATTTTTACCATGTAAACCCCAATGATACGGGCATACAAAAAATGGCAGATATTATTGCGCAGGGTTGCGTAGCTGTAAGCAATGCAGTTACCGAATTGCGCAACATGAAAAACATGCGCCAGATAACCGATGCACTGGTAGCCATCAACAGCATAGAAAACCAGGGAGACGATATTTTTGATATGAGTATTGAAAAACTTTTTGCCGAAGAAATGGATGCAAAAGAGGTAATTAAAAAAAGAGAAATTTATCAGGTTATGGAAATTGTAACAGATAAATGTGAGGATGCTGCCAACGTGATAGAAAGTATTATTGTGAAGTACGCTTAAATTAATTAGCTAATTAGCCAATGTACTAATATGCTAATGATTAATGCAGGTTCTCCGTAATTTAAAGAATCAGCACATTAGCACATCAGCACATCAGCACATTATATAAAACATGACTTTAGTAATAGTAATTATAGCACTCGCCTTAATATTCGACTACATCAATGGCTTTCATGATGCGGCAAATTCAATAGCCACGGTGGTTTCCACCAAAGTGCTTACCCCATTTCAGGCGGTGGTGTGGGCAGCTTTTTTTAATTGCATTGCTTATTTTATTTTTAAAGATCATGCTGTTGCAAACACCATCAGTAAAACAGTTAATAAAGAGTTTATTACACTGCCGGTTATTTTATCGGGCCTTATTGCTGCCATTTTCTGGAATTTATTAACCTGGTGGTACGGTATTCCTTCTTCCTCATCACACACATTGATAGGCGGTTTTGCAGGTGCAGCCATTGCACACGCCATGAGCGTAAAGGGTATGGGCATAAGCTGGGGTAAAATTGTAGAATCAGATATTATTTTAAAAACAATTATTTTTATTTTTCTGGCGCCGCTTATTGGTATGGTAATTTCTATATTTATTACCATAGTAACGGTAATGCGAAATGTTTGGGCAAGGCTGGGCATCATAGCCCTACTTACTATACTTACAGTTTTCCTTTTCGACAATTTTGAGAACAGTAAGATGGATGAAAACCTACAGAAGTTTTTAAAGGTTGATAAATACAAAACAGAAGTTAGCGGAGCCTTGGCAAACAAAGAAAAAAATCCCAACGATACAACATTTGTAAACGCTTATAATACCGCAAAAGAAAAACTAGACAAAGCAATACCCAACTACAATAAAATAGCACTGCTGGTTGATAATTTTGATAAACTTGGCGCCAAAAACATTGCCAAGCAAGCTTATGAAAGTGGCTGGTTAAAAGATATTGAAGCCAGCAGATTAAAAGATGACGTACGGAATGCAAATGACTTTTTGGTGTTGGAAGCAAAAGCCACTGCTGATGAAAAAGAAAAATTAGAATACAGCATTGCAAAAGATGCCACTGAAAAATATAAAGTGCCACTTAAAGCATACCTGGCAAAAGAAATATCTATCGACAGTACATTTGTTGCCTTAAATACTATCTATCCTTTAAAAGAGGCAAACAGTGGAAATATAAAAAAGAAAATCGAATCCTTTAGTATAGAGAAAGCACTGGCAAAAGATATTGATAAGGCTGATAACAGTATGATAGTTTGGGGAATTATTTGTACTTCAATTTTATTCTGCCTGGTGTATTTGTATGTTGAAAAAATACGAACACCAACAGCATACAAAGTTGCCAACATGTTTAAAAAACTACAGTTGCTCAGTTCTGCGGCTTTCAGTATTGGCCATGGTGGTAACGATGCACAAAAAGTAATGGGTATTATTGGTGCGGCATTAATTGCCAATGGCAGCATCCAGAATTTTTCTGATTTGCCAAACTGGGTGCCTATTGCCTGTTACGTTGCCATTGGTTTGGGCACCATGAGTGGTGGCTGGAAAATCATTAAAACCATGGGTACAAAAATTACCAAGGTTACACCACTGGAAGGTGTGGCTGCTGAAACGGCCGGTGCATTCACGCTGTTTTTTACCGGGCAAATGGGCATACCAGTATCTACAACGCATACCATTACAGGCAGTATTATTGGTGCCGGTGCTACCAAACGCTTAAGTGCTGTACGGTGGGGCGTTACTGTAAACCTTTTGTGGGCCTGGGTTTTAACCATACCAGTAAGTGGCTTGCTGGCAGCGCTTACTTACTATATTATTCATTTCTTTCTGTAATAAAACCTCAATAATATCATTTAAAAATCACTCACAGCAATGAGTGATTTTTTTGTTTTTAAACGTCAATAAGCTGTAAATTTGAAAAAACAGTAAAGTATGGAAGCTATAAAAGCCAAAGCTGTAAGAACAAAAAGCGGTAAATATAAAATAAGCCTGCCCATAAGCACCACGGCTGCTGAAATAGAAGTAATGGTAATTGTGGATGAGAAAAAAGAAAAAAGTAAAAAAACTTTTGCCGATTTTGCAGGGAAAATGGAAAGTAATATTGATTGGACAGCCTATCAAAAAAAAATGAGAGATGAGTGGTAATAAAGTAATGTTAGATACCAATGCTCTTGGGCCTTATCTTGATGGGAAATTTGCAAAAGAATATGTTAAGCCAAAAGAAGTTGTTTCTATTTCGATTATTTCTAAATTAGAATTTTTAAGTAATCCTGAACTCACACCTAAAAACAGGTTCTTTTTTGAAGAGTTTTGTGAATTGGTTGAAATTTACTCAGTAACAAAAGAAAATGTTGAGCTAATCACTCAAATTATCTCAATCAGAAAAAAATACAAATTGAAATTGCCTGATGCAATAATTGCCGCAACGGCCATAGTAAATGATGCAACTTTGTTTAGTGCCGATGATGTATTTTCAAAAGTATTTCATTTAAAATTTCAGTTAATTAAAGTATGAAAAAAATACTTGTTACCGGCGGCTGTGGTTACATTGGCGCACACACCATAGTTGATTTAATTGAAAATGGGTTTGATGTAGTATCTGCCGATAATAACAGCCGCAGCAACGAAAATATTTTAAATGCAGTTGAAAGAATCACCGGAAAAACGGTAAAAAATTACAAGGTTGATCTTTGTATTTACGATGATACCTTCGCCATTTTTCAGGAAAATCCCGACATTGTTGGCATCATTCATTTTGCAGCTTACAAAGCAGTAGGGGAGTCGGTAGAAAAACCTTTGCTTTATTACGAAAATAATTTAAACTCTCTCATAAACATTTTAAAATGTGCCGATGAGTTTAACATACCAAATTTTGTCTTTTCATCTTCCTGCACGGTATATGGTAATCCGGATGCGATACCCGTTACCGAAGAAACACGTATGAAACCGGCAGAGTCTGCCTACGGCCGCACCAAGCAAATGGGCGAAAAAATTGTGGAGGATGCTGTGAAAGCCAATAAAAATAATGCTATTTTATTAAGATACTTTAACCCCGTTGGTGCACATCCATCTACCCTGATGGGAGAATTGCCATTGGGCAAACCGCAAAACCTGGTGCCTGCCATTACACAAACTGCCATTGGTAAATTAGCAATGATGAAAGTTTGGGGTAACGATTACCAAACAAAAGATGGTAGTTGTGTACGGGATTACATACATGTTTGCGATATAGCGCATGCACATACACTGGCACTCAACTATCTTTTACAAAATAAAAACCAAACCAATTGCGATATTTTTAACCTGGGCACAGGCGATGGACTTACCGTACTTGAAATAATTAATGCCTTCGAAAAAACAAGCGGTGTAAAACTTAATTACGAAATTGGGCCCCGCCGCCCCGGAGATGTGGTAGCCATTTATGCAAATAACGATAAAGCAAAAAAACTGTTGGGCTGGTTACCAAAATACAGCCTGCAGGATATGATGGACACTGCCTGGAAATGGGAGCTGAAGCTTAAAGATGAAGAAAAAATATTTACTGCTCCTGATGCAGATTTGAATTAAAGAAATCTGTTTGTTTTTTTATGTTGAACCAATATTCCCTGTTTTCTAAAACATTGTGGGCAACTTTTTCATTCTCATTTGCCAGCCTGCAAATCTTTGTTTTACTTTGCGGCAATTGCAGATAGCAGTTTAAAAATTTTTTATGCTTAAAGAAATTCAGGTTACCGGTAATAAAGATACCCGCAGTGGTTTTGGCGATGGCATTTTAGAAGCAGCCCGTAAAAACCCCAATATTGTGGCCCTTACAGCCGACCTTGCCGGCTCTTTAAAGCTTAACGGATTTATGAAAGAATTCCCCGAAAGGTTTATCCAGTGCGGCATTGCCGAAGCCAATATGATTGGTATTGCAGCTGGTTTAACCATTGGTGGCAAAATTCCATACACAACAACCTTTGCCAATTTCAGTACCGGCAGGGTGTACGATCAGATACGCCAGAGCATTGCTTACAGCGGTAAAAATGTAAAAATATGTGCATCGCATGCCGGCCTTACTTTAGGCGAAGATGGTGCTACGCACCAGATTTTAGAAGATATTGGTTTGATGAAAATGTTGCCCGGTATGACGGTGATTGTGCCTGCAGATTATAACCAAACCAAAGCTGCCACCATGGCTATTGCCGATTATGAAGGGCCGGTTTACCTGCGGTTTGGCCGCCCGGTTTGGCCAATTTTTACCAACGAAGCCGATTTTGTAATTGGTAAAGCACAACAATTTTCCGAAGGTACCGATGTAACCATTTTTGCCTGCGGCCACCTGGTTTGGAAAGCTATAGAAGCCGGAAAAATTCTGGAAGAAAAAGGAATTAGTGTAGAAGTAATAAATATACACACTATTAAACCCCTGGATGTGGATGCTGTGCTGGCTTCTATCAAAAAAACAAAATGCGCCGTTACTGCCGAAGAGCATAATATTATTGGTGGCCTGGGCGATGCGATTGCACAGGTAGCTGCAAAAAACTTCCCCATACCTATTGAGTATGTTGGTACCAACGATACTTTTGGCGAAAGCGGTAAGCCGCTGGAATTGCTTGTAAAATATGGTTTGGATACGGAACATATTGTTGCGGCTGCCCAAAAAGCAATAGCAAGAAAATAAAGCGGATTAAACCTTTTAACAAAAAGCCAATCTTACGATTGGTTTTTTTATTTTTATGCTCAACCACACTATGATTGCACCTCTATGACTGAAAACTTAGACGATAAAGAACTGCTGATGCAGTTCAGGCAAGCTGCAACCAAAGAGCGCAGCTTTACCCTCATTTTAAAAAAATACCAGGAAAAATTGTACTGGCATATCCGCCGTTTGGTGGTAACCCACGATGATGCCAACGATGTGTTGCAAAACATGTTTATTAAAGTTTGGAAGGCACTGGATAATTTTAGAGAAGATAGCCAGCTTTACACCTGGCTTTACCGCATTGCAACCAATGAAAGTCTTAGTTTTTTGGAAAAAGAGAAAAAAAGGTCCTCAGTATCGTTAAGCGATGTTGAAACCGGTTTAAGCAATAAACTGGAAGCTGACAAGCATTTTGATGCCAACAAACTGGAGTGGAAATTACAAGCCGCTATACAGAAATTGCCCGAAAAGCAACGGGTTGTGTTTAACCTCAGGTATTACGATGAAATGCCTTACCAAAAAATGAGTGAAGTGCTGGAAACCAGCGAAGGCGCATTAAAAGCCAGCTACCATCACGCAGTAAAAAAAATTGAAGATTTTATATTGAATAGTTAAACTTTTAGTACAAAAACCAGTCTGATTAAAGTAGATGGAAAACAGGACAGATATATTGAACGAATTAAAGCAGTTAAGCCCAACGCTGGCAGCCATTGAAAAAGTAAATGTTTTTAGTGTGCCTGCCGGTTATTTTGAGTACTTGCCCGCTGATATTCTGATGGGTATTGAAAAAGAAAACGGGCTAAGCAATTATAAAACTGCTGATGTACCGGTTGGGTATTTTGATACATTGGCAACTTCCATTCTTACCAAAATAAAAATGCAGGATAATGAAGATGCCACAACAGCATTAAGTGGTTTATCTCCTCAATTATTCAGCATAAAAAAAGAAAGTACGTTTGAAGTGCCGCAGGGTTATTTTGATACACTTGCAACTTCCATTCTTACTAAAATAAAAACACCCGATAATGAAGATGCGGCAACAGAAATAAGAGCCTTATCGCCTATGTTGTACAGCATAAAAAACGAAAATGTTTTTACAGTACCGCAAGAGTATTTTGAAAATATAAGTAACGATGTTTTAGATAAAGTTATACCACAGCCTAAGGTTGTTACCATGCAAAGGCGCAGCAGCACTTTTTTTAAATACGCTGCAGCAGCGGTTTTTACCGGTGTAATGGCATTGGGCGTTTTTAAATTTGCTGGCGCAGATAAACCAGCAGCTTTGCCCGGTTATGTAACAGCCGGTTTACAGGTGCAGGATGTTGATCAGGAGCTTGCAAAAATATCTGACGATGAAATTGTAAAATTTTTAGAAGCCAGCGGCACCGATGTTAAAACAGCCATGGTGGCAAACAGTATAGATGAAAATGAATTGCCTGCACAGGAAGATTACCTGCTGGATGAAAAGGCTTTGGATACATACCTGAACAGTATTAATGTAAATGATTTAAAAAACTAAACAATCAAGATGAAAAAATATCTACTTATACTAACCCTTTTACTCGGCAGTTTTTCCATGGCTTTTGCCCAGGAAAATCAAGCTGGTGATGAACAGGCAAAGCAGGAAAGAATTAAAGCTTTGTATGTTGCTTATGTATCTAAGCAGTTAGAATTTACGCCCGAAGAAGCTCAAAAATTCTGGCCGGTACATACGCAGTTTGAGAATGACTTAAAAACAGTTAAATCTACGCTGTCTGTTTTGGATAAAGAGCAGGCCAGACTAGATATCAAAAAAAGGTATCAGGATAACTTTAACAAAATAATTGGAGCAAACCGTTGCGAACGGTTTTTTAAGTTAGATGGTGAATTCAAACGCAAACTGATGGACAGGATGCAAAGGCAAAGAAATAATCCCAACCGCCCCGATCAAAGACCCAAAATGCGGCGTGGCCAATAACAACGCTATTAAAACCAGCAATCTCCTTTTCAAATTAAACTCATGAAAGGGAGTTTTTTATTATTTCTTTTTTCTGTGTTTCTGTGCCTCAGTGGCAAATCCCCTGCAAATCCTGTTTTTTTTCAATTTTAATTCCTGTTTTTTTGCCATTCCGCCGCTCTTCCCATACCTTTGCAGCCTTGAAAAAAAGGCCTTTTAATAAAAATATCAATTAACAATTATGGTAGAAATTAAACCAGACGAAATTTCCGCAATTCTTCGCCAGCAGTTAAGCAATTTTAACGCAGGTGCCAGTTTGGAAGAAGTAGGAACAGTTTTACAGGTGGGTGATGGTATTGCCCGTGTTTATGGATTGAACAATGTTCGTAGTGGCGAACTGGTTGAATTTGATAATGGCGTAAGAGCAATTGCCCTTAACCTCGAAGAAGATAATGTGGGTGTGGTTTTGATGGGTGACAGTGCCGAAATTAAAGAAGGTGATAAAGTAAAGCGTACCGGCCAGATCGCTTCTATTAAAGTAGGAGAAGGTATGAGCGGACGTGTTATTAATACATTGGGCGAACCAATTGACGGTAAAGGCCCCATTAAAGGCGAATTGTACGAGATGCCGCTTGAGCGTAAAGCGCCGGGTGTAATTTTTCGTGAGCCGGTAAAAGAACCATTGCAAACAGGTATCAAAGCCATTGATGCGATGATCCCTATTGGCCGTGGACAACGTGAATTGATCATTGGTGACCGCCAGACCGGTAAGTCTGCCATTGCTATTGATACCATCATCAATCAAAAAGAATTTTACGCAGCAGGCAAGCCTGTTTACTGTATATATGTGGCAATTGGGCAGAAAGCTTCTACCATTGCAGGTGTAATGAAAACGTTGGAAGAGTATGGTGCAATGGCTTATACAACTATTGTTGCGGCATCTGCTTCTGATCCTGCTCCATTACAGTTTTACGCACCATTTGCCGGAGCTGCAATAGGTGAGTTTTTCCGTGATACAGGAAGGCCGGCTTTGATTATTTATGATGATCTTAGTAAACAGGCTGTAGCTTACCGTGAGGTTTCTTTATTATTAAGAAGGCCACCGGGACGTGAGGCTTATCCTGGTGATGTATTCTATTTGCATAGCCGTTTACTGGAAAGAGCTGCAAAAGTTGTTTCTAAAGATGAGATTGCTGCGCAGATGAATGACTTGCCTGCATCTATCAAACATCTGGTAAAAGGTGGCGGTTCTTTAACGGCCCTTCCAATTATTGAAACACAGGCTGGTGACGTATCAGCTTATATTCCAACAAACGTAATTTCTATTACCGACGGACAGATATTTTTGGAAGGTAACCTGTTTAACGCAGGTATTCGCCCGGCCATTAACGTAGGTATATCTGTAAGCCGTGTGGGTGGTAATGCGCAGATCAAATCCATGAAAAAAGTTGCCGGTACCTTAAAACTGGATCAGGCACTATACCGGGAGCTTGAAGCTTTCAGTAAGTTTGGTGGTGATTTGGATGCTGCAACCAAAAACGTAATTGACAAAGGTGCAAGAAACGTGGAAATTTTAAAGCAGTTGCAATACTCACCCATGAGTGTTGAAAAGCAGGTTGCGATGATCTATTTGGGAACACAAGGTTTATTAAGAGAAGTAGCCGTAAAAAATGTAAAAGCATTTGAAGAGCATTTTTTAATGGAAATGGAAAACAAACATCCTGAAACTTTGGTAGAATTTAAGAAAGGTAATTTGAGCGATGATGGAATTGCAAAAGTTACCGAACTGGCAAAAGGATTAACAGGACAGTATAAATAATCTGATAAATAAAATTGTATTAAAGGAGAGAAGCGATTCTCTCCTTTTTTGTTTTATTGAATATTTATGCATCTTTAAATATTTTATAACTGATACTGATTTTATTTATACCTATCTGCCAACAACAAAGGTTTGCAAAACACTGAGCAAAACTGTTTTGCAGAAATTTACGTTCATTTGCTAAACCAAAGAGAATCAAAAATCCAAATCAACAATTCTTCTTAACAATAAAAAAACTGCTTTCAGCGGGCAATTCATTCTACTAATCGAAAATTGATAAAAAGCAATGTTTATTGATTTCTATTTGTAGAAACAATTCTACTAATTCTTATTGAACTACTAATTCGTTTAAAATACCGTTACCGAAGTAACAAAAACTTTAAAATCAAACTCCTAAAAAAAAATGAAGACCAAAATCTACCTACTACTTTTACTCACAACAGTTTTTTTTACCAGTTTATTAAATGCCCAAACCTATAACCTGCATTGGGGATCTACAAGCTGGGTAGGGCCAACTTATGCCAAAACGCTTACCAATATTGGTGGCTCTGGCATTGGTGCTACAATAGGCATTACAAACAGCGGTTCTGGAGGCAATACCAGTGCCGCAGGTACTTCTGTAGATAATAATGCTTTTCAAAACAATTCACCCATAGTAGGCGCAACCGGGGGCATCAACTGGTTTTTACCTGGTACTACAGGAAGTAATCCATTAGTACAATGGGTTGATTGGAGTACACTTACACCAACAGTAACCACCGTAATCACTTTTACAAGGCCAGTAGATAATGTATCATTTTATTTGGGAGATATGGACAGGGCGGGTACGTTAAACTATGTTGACAGGTTTACTTTTACAGCTCTTAATGGTACTGTTGCAGTTCCTAATCCAATAGTTACAAAATTTCAGGCGGCTTTTACTGCACCCGATACTGTATTAATAAGTGGAAACAGCGCCTTTGGTAACCAGGCACTGGCTAATGGTAACTCTGGTACCAGCAGTGCAACATCTCAAGGTGCTACTATTCTTGTTCAGTTTAGTGACCCTGTTACCAGAATTACTTTGTTTTGGGATCAGGGGCCTGGCGCAACCGGTAACCCGGCAGGGCAGGCAGTAGTAATTGGAGATATTGCATTCAGTAAAGTAATTCCCGAATATCCACCAACATCAAATAATTTTTTAAATAACTCTATGCCGCAAGGCAATGGAGCTACCCCAATACCTGGTTTAACATCATCCGACCTGGATGGTACTGTTGATAGTTTTAGAATTCTTACATTGCCCCCTGTTGGGCAGGGTGTTTTAAGTATCCCTTGCCCGGCAACACCCGCAGGCGCAACGTGTACCGGCGGTTTTGCCAATTTAACTGCCGCAGTATTAGCTGCAAATCCCGGCGGCATATTATTAACGCCAGCACAGGCAGCTGCTATACGTTTTGATCCGGCACCCGGCTTTACCGGCAATGCAACATTTACTTTTGATGCAAAGGATAATGATGGTAACATCAGTAACACAGCAACATATACTTTACCCGTAATAGCCTTACCACCGGTATCTAACAACATCATGGAAAACAGTATGCCCAATACAAACGGGCCAACGGCCATACAGGGTTTAAGCTCTGCCGATGTTGATGGTACAATTTCTACCTACCAGATTACAACCTTACCAGCAACAGTAGAGGGTGTATTAAGTGTACCATGCCCGCCAACATTGGTTGGTGCAACCTGTACAGGAGGCTTTCAGAATTTAACTGCTGCAATACTAGCAGGATACCCAGCTGGTATGCCACTTACACCAACACAAATGGCTGGTATGCGTTTTGACCCTGCTGCCGGTTTTATTGGTAAAGCAACTTTTAATTATATTGCAGTTGACAACAGCGGTAATACCAGCAATGCCGCTAATTATACCATACCTGTTGCAGCCACTGCTACCACAGCAAGACCGCCACTGGCAGATAATATTACCGCACAATCACTTAATAATAGTTTAGGTCCTGTAAGTATTCCGCCATTAAAAGCAAACGATCTGGATGGCTCTGTTGCAAATTACACTATAACCACAGTTCCTTCTGCGGCACAAGGTGTTTTAAGTATCCCTTGTCCGCCAACACCTGCTGGTGCAACCTGTACCGGAGGTTTTGCAGATTTAACTGCAGCAGTATTGGCAGCTAATCCAACAGGCATCGTTTTAACACCTGCACAGGCAGCAGCATTACGTTTCGATCCTGCTC
>JAYURK010000112.1:0-40318 GCA_043756235.1 Ferruginibacter sp.
AACTGGTTTAACGGGCACTGCTCATAATTTTGGCGGTGGCGACAGGTTTCAAAGTGTAAACCTTAGCCCGGGTAATTACACCATTGTACTGCAATGGGCCGATGATATTTATTCGCTTGGCCAAACTGCACTGGGCGGCACAAAAAACGATCTGGATATTTATCTTACGCCTAATACAGATGGCAGCGCACTTTTTGGATTTAACCGTAATAACCTCAACGGCGATCCAATAGAAGTAATACCTTTTACCGTTACCGCTGCAACAACTACAAATATATTAGTGGTTAACAACACCACAGGCGCAAATCCTGTTCGTTTTAAATACATTGTTTTTAGGGGAGATATTACCTTTAACGAATTTGCTACGGGCACTTCAACACTTGTGGGCCAGGCAAATGCTTTGGGTGCAATTGCGGTTGGGGCTGCCCGATATGATAAGGCACCACCTTATCCAGGCCCAATAAGTATAGAATCTTTTTCCTCAACAGGCGGAACATTTGTAAATAATGTACAAAGAAACAAACCCGAATTAACAGGACCCGACGGCGTAAATACAACAGTGAATATGGGAATTGATTATGATAATAATTCGTTTTCTAATTTCTTTGGTACTTCTGCTGCGGCACCGCATGCGGCTGCTGTGGCCGCTTTATTAATGCAGGGCAAAAATAAATTCTCTAACCAAATGGTAACATCCCCGCAGGAAATAAGAACCCTTTTACAAAACTCCGCCACAGATATGCATGCCCCCGGATTTGATTTTACATCGGGGTATGGATTTATTAATGCCGATGCAGCCATGAGAACTTTTGCAAAGCCCGAGCCTGCACTTATTCAACTGGTGGTACCTGCCGGTACAACACCCGGCCCGGCACCTTTTACATTAACAGTTACCGGTTTAAATTTTAGTCCGGGTTCTGTAATTATGTTCCGGGATTCTGCCTTAGGTACAACCATTATAAATTCAAATACCGCAACAGCAGTAGTGCCCGGTTTTATTGGGGACCCTGTTATTAGCGTTTATACCCCGCCAATAAGCAGCAGCGGGCTTGATGGTGGCACCAGCGACAGCCTGAAATTTTTTGGGGTTATTAAAAAGAATATTGTAGTAACGGCGGATAATAAAACAAAAAAATATGCACAGGTGCTGCCGGCTTTTACAGCATCAGTTACGGTAGACGGATTGCTATTGCAAAATACTTCGTTAACCCTTGAGCAGTTAGGGCTGCAAAATATAAATTTTACATCCCTGGCGGCAGTAACCAGCAATGTGGGTACTTATATAATTACGCCTTCAAGAATTTTTAACCCTTCAAACCCTGCTGATGTTGGTCTTTTAGAATTATATAATTATTCTTTTACACAGGGAAGTTTTACTATTGAAAAGTTACCGGTAACCATAACGGCTAATGATGCCACTATTACCTACGGAGAAAAAATACAGGACATTCAATTTGATTATGATTTTGATGGCACCGGTATTGATTCTGCTGCATTATTAAACAGCATCATGGCGGCACATCAAAACAGGTTGGCAAAAGATATTTTGGGCAAGGATATTTTAGGATTGGTGAATGGCCAGGCAGTTACCATTGTAAACCGGCAGGCCATCCCAATTGTAAATGGCCAGGCAGTAACTATTGTAAACGGGCAGGCGGTTACCATTGTAAACGGGCAGGCAATACCCATTGTAAACAGCCAGGCAATAACTATTGTAAATGGCCAGGCCATCCCTATCGTTAATAATCTTACTGCACCACAGATTGCAGGTATAAGTTTTTCTGTAAGCAATCAATCTCTTCAAAATTTCAGAAAAATTTATAACCAGACATTAATAAATGGAGTGTATGTTACCGATTCAACCAATGTGGTTGATATTACGCAGGAATCCATTTTAGATTATAATGCTAACTCGGCACAAACTTATATGCTCAGTTCTTTAAGCCAGGTTAGTCCTAAAGGATTGATAGATATAGAATCTTTTGTAAATGGCCAGGCGGTAACTATCGTAAACGGTCAGGCGGTAACTATTGTAAATGGTCAGGCAGTTACTATAGTAAACGGGCAGGCAGTTACCATTGTAAACGGGCAGGCGGTAACTATTGTAAACGGGCAGGCCATTCCTATTGTAAATAGTCAAAATAAAACAGCAGTTATCATTGACTCCAGCGAAATAGGACAATTACAAAATCAATTAAAATCGCTCAATACCATTACGGGGCTTAGTGTGGGTAACCAGTTTGTAATACCGGGTTCTCTGGTAAATGATAATTTATTGCTCACGCATGTAGCAGGAGTAATAACTATACTTCCGGCCACTGTGGTAATAACGCCAACGGCTGGCCTTAGCAAAGTTTTTGGTAACAGTGATCCTGTATTTACTTATACAAACAATGCAAACTTGCCGCCGGCGAATATTACAGGGGCACT
The DNA here is from genome assembly GCA_043756235.1 of Ferruginibacter sp. GTDB lineage: Bacteria > Bacteroidota > Bacteroidia > Chitinophagales > Chitinophagaceae > Ferruginibacter. The sequence continues at coordinate 2,431 of JAYURK010000112.1, forward strand.
CAGCAGGGCAGCAGGAAATGATGTGGGCAGTTATGCTTACACTTTAGGTAATTTGTCGGCAGGTACAAATTATACTTTGGTGCTTGCATCCAATGCACCCGTAGCTGCTTTTACCATTACACCAAAGGATATAACCATAATACCCAATGCAGGGCAAACTAAAATTTATGGCGATGCTGATCCGGTTTTTACTTTTACCAACAACGGATCATTAACCAATTTCACAGGTGCTTTAAACCGCATTGCCGGAACTAATGTGGGTGTATATTCCTATACAATAGGAAACCTTTCTGCCGGTAATAATTTTACTTTATTGCTTGATGCAACAAACAAATTTATCATTACAGCAGCATCGCTACATGTAACTGCTAATCTTAAATATATTTTTAAGGGAGATCCTTTACCAGTTTTCACTTCCACAATTACTGGTTTAAAAAATGGAGATAATCCTGCAGTTACTTACACGGTAACGCCTGTTTATTCGGGCCTGGCAGGTGTATACACTATTGTACCACTGTTACAATCTTTTGCAAATATTATAAACTATAACACCACTTATACCAGCGGCCAATTGTATGTAAATCCAAAAGGAAATGGTGCTAAAAAATTGCGGCCTGCATTGGATTGTGTGGTAGAAATTGCCAACCCGGCACCGGGCCAGTTCCGTTATATTGCCCGTTTTGTTTGTATCAACGATAATGCCACTCCGTTATATGTGCCAATTGGCCCTGATAATTTACTCAGTTCAAACGGTGGTTTATTTAACGGCGCTGCGCAACCGGTAGTATTCAATCCTGGCCAAACCACTTTTGAAGTTCCCTTTGACGGGATAAATTTATCATGGGTGGTAAGAACGTATGAATCTAACCACAAAACCGCCACGGGGTCTAATGCCAGCTCCGGCTCCGGACGGTGCAGCAACAATACAGCTCCAGTTATTACAATGGCAAGTCCGGTTACAACTGCTGCAGTAACAGCAAGCACCATTACCACTTCAACAAAAACGGTTGAAGAAAAAGTTTCGGCTTCAAACTTCAACAGCAGTTCTGTAAAAATTTATCCTAATCCTGCAAAAAAAAGGGCCACCATTTATTTCGGCAATCAGCAGGTTAATAAAAGAGAAATATTTTTAGCAGATGCTTTTGGAAGAAGTTACCCGGTAAAAATTATCGGGCAAATTGCTAATCAAACTATAGCTATTGATGTAAGCGGTTTGGCAAAGGGTGTTTATGTTATAAAATTCGCAGCGGCAAAGGGATATCAAACTATTTTATTAGTGAAAGAATAATTCAAAAAATAATAATTATAAAAAATTGAAAACTGATGGCCATAAATACAATGGCGTAAAATAATCTGTAATGAACTATAAGAAAATATTTTTTTGCATATTACTGCTTAGCTGTAATGTATTAGGTGTATCACAAAAAACAACGCTCTTTGGCGAAACTGTAAATGATACTGCTACTGTAAACAACCTTATACAGCAGAGTAAAACATACTTTACCGATTCGCCGGCATTGGCAATTGACCTGGCTACCCGGGCCAAACTGATGGCCGAAAAATTGAACTATACCAAGGGAGCGGCGTATGCACTTAAAAATATCGGTATCGCTTATTACTACCAGGCAAAATTTGTAGAAGCATTGGATCATTACCTTCAATCGCTTGAAATTTTTAAACAAACAGGCGACAATGTGGGCATTGCAAATATGTACAGTAATATTGGCGTAATTTATTACGACAGGGGCGATGATGCCAAAGCGCTTGAAAATTATTTGCAGTCGTTAAAATTTGCAGAACTCTCCGGCGATAAATTAAGAATGCTTACAGCATTAAATAATATTGGCGGGGTATACAATATGAAAGAAGTTACGCATGAAAAAGCGCTGGAGTATTATTTAAAAGCATTACCCCTTTGCGAAGAAATGGGTAAGCAGGAAGAACTTGGGGCAATAGCGGTAAACACAGGATCGATATATTTTGAAAAAAACGACGATACCAAAGCCATGTTTTATTTTAATAAAGCATTAAAAGCTTATGGAGAAAATGAAGGCAGCCTGAACGCTTATAATGCCATTGGTAAATTGTATAACCGGGAAGAAAAATTTGAGCTTGCCCTTAAAAACCATAACCGGGCTTTGGTGCTGGCAAAAAAAATGAATGTGCCCATTTCAATTGTACAGTCATTAATGGGATTGGGAGAAACTTATGCAAAAAAAGGCGATAACCAAAATGCCGTAATATTTTTTAAAGAGGCCGAAACAAAAGCTTTGGAAATAACCGCCAATCATGAAATAGTTGATATTTACCAGGGCATGGCAAAAGCTTATGCCAAATCAAATAACTACGATAGTGCCTTTAAATACCAATCGCTGTTTTCTAATATCAACGACACTTTGTACAATATTGAAACCGGAAAAAAATTAGGGGTTTTGCAATTTGATTTTGATCTTCAAAAAAAGCAAACAGAAATTAATTTACTTACAAAAGATAAAGCCCTTACCGACCTGCAGTTAAAAAGACAAAAATTAGTAAAGAATGCTTCGCTTATTGGTTTGGTGCTGGTATTTTTAATTGCAGTACTTATGTTTAGAAACTACAGGGTAAAAGTAAAAACCAATAAAAAACTCGATCAGCAAAAAGCAGAGATTGAACAATTGGTTTTAAATATTTTACCGGCCGAAATTGCAAACGAATTAAAAGTAAATGGCCAGGCAACACCACGCAATTACGAATATGCATCCGTGATGTTTACAGATTTTAAAGATTTTACAACACATGCCGATAAATTAGCACCGCAGGAATTGGTAAAGGAATTGAACACTTGTTTTATTGCATTTGATGACATCATTGAAAAATATAAACTGGAAAAAATAAAAACCATCGGCGATTCTTATATGTGTGCAGGAGGTATACCCACACCAGATGATGGGCATATTTTTAAAATTGTAAATGCAAGTTTAGAAATTCAGCAATTTATTAATCAAAATAATAAAAGAAGAATTACGGAAGGACTGGAACCCTGGGACCTGCGTATTGGAATACATGCCGGCCCGGTTTTAGCCGGCGTTGTTGGGAAGAAAAAATATGCATACGATATTTGGGGCAGTACCGTTAATATTGCCAGCCGTATGGAAAGTAATGGCGTACCCGGCCAGGTAAACATTTCTGCATCGGTGTACGAATTAGTAAAGGATAGCTTTACCTGCAGTTACAGGGGAAAAATTTACGCAAAAAATGTAGGGGAGATAGATATGTATTTTGTAGAAAAAGAAAATGGTATTGTTATTAATATGCAGGAAAAAAAAGCTTTGGTAAACAATCAATAAAAACAGTTAACTATTTTTTAAATAAAATAAATGCTCTTGATATCATCATTATACCGGCGACAATAATTCCCCAGAATAAATAAAAGGAAAGAGAACCGGTGTTGTACGCTATGGCGTAAGAAAAATAATTGATCAGCAACCCGGCAGCGATCGTAAATAAACCTGCAAGCAATAGTTTCCAAAAATCTTTTTTATCCTCTTTGTCAGATAATACATTGTCTATTATAGTTTGTGCATAAAATGCATCTATATTTTCCTTTTGCAATAAATTAATAATCTCCTCTTCGGTAATACCGTTTTGCAAATATGCTTTTACAACCTGGTGTAATTTAACAACCTTCAGTTTAATAATTTCTGGCATAATAAAAAATTATTGGGGTGTTATTTTAAAAATTATTATCTCAATACTATTTTTACCCTTATTGCTTTACTTCAAAATTATATTTACCCGAACCCACTTTTAAAATAACATAGCCATCTGCAGTTCCGCTTACGGTGATATCTTTTAATGATGACAAGGCATTTCCATTTTCTGTAATCGCTTCTGCAGTTGCAGCGGGCAAATAAATGTTTGCCGTTGTGTTAGGCGGAATTTCCACATCAAATAAATTTTTGCCAGTTGTAATTTTCCAGCCGCTGCTAACGGTTCCGTAATTAGTTTGCAGTGTGGCGGCAGCATTTTTAAAATCTCCGCCAACATGTGGTTTTATAATGATGTGCTTATAACCCGGTGCGTTTTCATCAGTATCCAGCCCGGCCATTACCCGGTACATCCAATCGCCTATGGCGCCATAGGAATAGTGGTTGAAAGAATTCATAGACGGCACCTGGAAAGTACTGTCCGGTTTTATACCATCCCATCTTTCCCAAATAGTTGTAGCACCCATTTTTACCGGATACAACCACGACGGATAAGTTTCCTGCAATAATAATTTATAAGCGATATCAGTATAGCCAAAACGGCTTAATACATGGCATAAGTAAGGTGTGCCTAAAAAACCTGTGGTTAAATGATCGCCGTAATTTTTTATATTCGATACTAATTTTTCTGCAACATTTTTTTGCAATGCTTCGGGCAGCATATCAAAATGCAGTGCCAATACATAAGCAGTTTGTGTGCCCGAAACTAAATTGCCATTAGGCGTTACATATTCGCTTACAAATGCTGCTTTAATTTTTTGTAATAAACTTTTATAATATTCAGCATCTGCAGTTTTGCCCAGCACCGTTGCAGTGTTAAATAATATTTGTGTGGAGTGCGCAAAAAAACATTGGGCAATTAAATATTTATCTGTAACAGCACTGCGGCCATCATTATCATCAAAAGGGCGGTAAAATAGCCAATCACCAAAATGAAAACCGGTGTTCCATAAATTATTTTTACCCGCTTTTTCCATATATCCCACCCACGCTTTCATGCTGTTGTACTGGTCTTCTAAAATTTTTTTATCGCCGTAAGCCAAATAAACATTCCAGGGAATTATTGTTGCCGCATCGGCCCAACCGGTAGAGCCACCGGCATTAGCCCCTAAAACATTGGGCACAACAAATGGAACGCTGCCATTGGGCTGCTGGTCCAGCGCAACATCTTTCATCCATTTAGCAAAAAAATTATTTACGCCAAAATTAAAAGCTGCAGTGCGGCTAAATACCTGTGCATCACCCGTCCACCCAAGGCGTTCATCCCGCTGCGGACAATCAGTGGGCACGTCTAAAAAATTACCTCTTTGTCCCCATTGAATATTATGTTGCAATTGATTAATAAGCGCATTGGAACTGGTAAATGTTCCGGTGGCAGGCATAGCAGAATATAATGCTACAGCACTGATGTCACCGGGTTTTAATTCGCCGGTTATCCCTTCAATTTTTATATAACGAAAACCCTGGAAAGTAAAATGCGGTTCAAAAAATTCTTCGCCGCCACCTTTTAAAATAAAAGTATTTTGTTGTTTGGCCGCACGTAAATTTTCGGTATAAAAATTACCGGCTTTATCCAGCACTTCGGTATGCAATACATTTATGGTATCGCCGCTTTTACCTTTTATTTTTACAGTAGCCCAGCCCGTAAGGTTTTGCCCAAAGTCGGCAACCAATTCGCCTTTTGGGGTTTTAAAAATTTTAACCGGTTTAAATACTTCCTGTTTTTTTATGGGCTCATTATAAGTTGCAGTTAAAACCGCTTTATCGGCTGCAATAGTTTTTACACCAGCCCAACTATTGTCGTTATACATAGCGGTGCTCCAGCCATTTTTTTCCTGCCGGGCATCATACACTTCACCATTATAAATTTCAGCATAGCGTATGGCGCCTGTACCACATTTCCAGGTTTCATCTGATAGAATGGTTTGTGAGGTGCCATCTGTGTATTCAATTTGCAGCTGAAATAAAACCGCTAATTTTTTACCATAAATATTTTTGTTATCATTCCATGCCAGGTAGCCACGGTACCATCCGTTTGCAGTAATAATGCCTGCAGCATTGGCACCGTTTTTTAAAAGATTGGTAACATCATATACCTGGTATTGCAGGCGGTTGGTATAACTCGTCCAGCCGGGTGTTAAATAATAATCACCCACATGTTGTCCATTTATTTGTGCTTCGTACATACCATGAGCAGTTATGTATGCGTATGCCGATTGTATTTTTTTATTTACCTCAAATGGTTTTCTAAAATATTGGGCCGGCCGGTTAACACTGTCTTCTTCAAAACCCGCCTCCAGCCATTTTGCTTTCCAGTCGGCAGCATTAAGTAAACCCATTTTAAAAAATGCGGTATTGCTCCATGCAGATGCTTTACCAAAATTATCCCAAACTTTTACCTGCCAGGTATATAATTTGCCGGCTTGTAATGCAGCGCCTGCATAAGGCAATAATACAGATTGAGCCGAGGCAACTTTACCACTGCTCCATACCGCAGTGTTTTTGTGCAGCACTTTAATTTCAAAAGCTGTTTGCTGAATATTTCTTTTAATACCTTTTAACTGCCAGCTAAAACGGGGTTGTAAAATATCTATACTAATGGGGTTAACCAGGTTTTCGGTAAGCAGTTGGGTTACGCTAACCTGTGCAGGCAAAAAATTAAAAAAAACGAATAAACAGATAAGCGAAATGAAGATCTTTTTCATGTGCAGCAATTTGTTTTGGCTTAAAAAATTTGTAAGGGCTATTTTGGCAGAAAAATTATCCTTAAATGTAAGCACTTTTAAAATATAAAAGAAAGGAGAAAAATGTTTACACCTGTGGCAATAATTAAATTCCACAAATACTTTTATTCATAAAATTGTAAACTTATCAGTCAAAACATGCGCTTACTTAGAATGTCTTTAATGCAGCAGTTAAAACATTTTGAGGTAAGAAATTTTATAGGGGCAATTATAGCACTAACATAAAAATTCGATAGAATTGCTGAAGCTAAACGGCGCCATTCCTTCATCAGCATAAACGCTGTCACTTCAATACCTTCATAACTCAACTGCACGTAAACTCAAAAAAATATTCCCGCAGATTACGCAGCTGTCGCTGATGAAGTCAGTTTTATGCTGCGGAATCTGCGACATCAGCGGGCTAATTCCCAGCTTTCTGCCATTTTTGCACTTTTTATCCTTCGGCACAATCATTGTCTAATTCCATCTAAACTCAATAAATTTTTTAAACATGGGAAAGATTATAGGAATTGACTTAGGAACCACAAACAGTTGTGTTGCCGTAATGGAAGGTAACGAGCCGGTGGTTATTGCTAATGAAGAAGGACGCCGTACCACCCCGTCGGTAGTAGCATTTCTTAAAAATGGCGAACGTAAAGTTGGTGATCCTGCCAAGCGCCAGGCCATTACCAATTCTCAAAATACCATAAGCAGCGTTAAGCGTTTTATGGGCCGCCGTTTTGATGAAGTAACAGAAGAGATAAGCCACTGGAGCTACAAAGTAGTAAAAGGTGACAATAATACGGTGCGTATTGACATAGATGGCAGACAGTATACCCCACAGGAATTAAGTGCCATGGTGTTGCAGAAAATGAAAAAAACTGCCGAAGATTATTTGGGTCACGAAGTAACAGAAGCGGTAATTACCGTGCCTGCCTATTTTAACGATGCCCAGCGCCAGGCTACAAAAGAAGCCGGAGAAATTGCAGGCCTTACCGTAAAAAGAATTGTGAACGAACCAACCGCTGCAGCATTAGCTTACGGTTTAGATAAAGGTGGCAAAGACCAGAAGATAGCCGTGTTCGATTTAGGTGGTGGTACATTTGATATAAGTGTGCTGGAATTAGGTGATGGTGTATTTGAAGTAAAAAGTACCAATGGCGATACCCATTTAGGCGGTGATGATTTTGATAAAGTAATTATGGACTGGCTGGCAGATGAATTTAAAGCCGACGAAGCAATTGACCTGCGTAAAGACCCAATGGCTTTACAGCGTTTAAAAGAAGCATCCGAAAAAGCTAAAGTAGAATTATCATCTTCTACCGAAACAGAAATTAACCTGCCGTATGTAACTGCAGTTGATGGAGTGCCCAAGCATTTGGTAAAAAAATTAACCCGTGCAAAATTTGAAGCACTGGCCGATAAATTATTTGAGCGTTGCCTTAAGCCCTGCGAAGCCGCATTAAAAGATGCCGGCATGAACACCAGCGAAATTGACGAAATTATTATGGTGGGAGGCAGCAGCCGTATACCCAAAGTGCTGGAAATTGTAGAAAAGTTTTTTGGCAAAAAACCCAACCGCGGTGTTAACCCCGATGAGGTAGTTGCTATTGGTGCCGCCATACAGGGCGGTGTAATGACCGGCGAAATTAAAGATGTACTCTTGCTGGATGTTACGCCTTTAAGCCTTGGTATTGAAACTATGGGTGGTGTAATGACCAGGTTGATCGACAGCAACACTACCATCCCTACAAAAAAATCGGAAACCTTTAGTACCGCCAGCGATAACCAGCCGGGAGTAGAAATACATGTATTGCAGGGCGAAAGGCCAATGGCCAACCAGAACAAAAGCCTGGGCCGCTTTAACCTTGCCGACATACCGCCTGCCCCACGTGGTGTACCGCAAATTGAAGTAATATTTGATATTGATGCTAATGGTATTTTGCATGTAACGGCTAAGGACAAAGGCACCGGAAAAGAACAACGCATTACTATACAGGGCGGCAGCGGCTTAAGCAAAGAGGAAGTAGAAAAAATGAAGAACGAAGCAAAAGCAAACGAAGCCACCGATAAAATGGAAAAAGAAAAAGTAGAAAAAATAAATGGTGCCGACAGTTTAATTTTTCAAACAGAAAAACAATTGAAAGAGTACGGCGAAAAAATACCTGCTGATAAAAAAGCACCTATTGAAGCTGCACTGGAAAAATTAAAAGCCGCACACAAAACACAGGACATTGCACAAATTGATGCCGCCAGTGCCGAAATGAATACCGCCTGGACAGCAGCGAGTGAAGATATGTATAAGGCTACGCAGGATGGTGCCGGTGCTAACGCAGGAGCACAGCCGGGGACCGATGCAGGAGCAGGAGAGCAGCAACAGCAAAGTGCAGAGAGTAAAGTGGAGGATGTGCCTTTTGAGGAGGTGAAGTAAAAGATAGAATATAAGCCGCAATGAAAATTGCGGCTTTTTTGGACAAGCTTTAAATCTTTAATGTGATGCGGTGGCGTCGGTTTCTTGTACTGATTAACTTTATTGAACTTTCATTGTAGCGGAGATGGGAGAAAGGTGTTAGCGAAGTGTTCTTTAAAATATTTGTAACTTATTTTTTAAACAGCTCATATTAGAAGCATTGGCTCTTAAAAGTAAAATAATTGATTATTAAAAAATGAATTTATTAGAAAAAATAAATGGGCTTTCAGAAGCAGAAATTGAAAACCATAATAAAAATGAATTACTTAATGCAGATTTAGTTTTTAATGAATTCAAAAGTGATTTTAAGAAAGGTATATGCAATACTTGTGGCGAATCTATTAATTCATTCAATCTAAATAAATTTTGTCATCATTGGTTTTTAAAACCTCAAGGGCTTAAGAAAAAAAATTTTGAGAAATTTTTAAAAGAACCAATAGGTTTTTTCCATTTAGAAACATTTTTTCGATGGGTAGCTAATATAGAAAACCCAATTAAAGCAATTAATGATTTACAATGTGAAAAAATTGGCAACAAATTAAAAGTAGTTACGATAAAGTTTAGAGAAATTGAATGGACATTAAATTATGGCGAAACAGATTTAAAAGGGCATTCTACTTCTATTCATACAAATTTCCCTCACTTTCATTTACAAATGACTTATAAAGGGAAACGATTTATTGATTTTGGGGATTTCCACATTCCTTTTTCTAAAGACGATTTAGAACAATTTAATTTGAGTTTACAATATCCAGACCTATTGGACTTTAGGTTCAGAAACGGTGAGGGAATGTCACAGATCGAAAACTTAAAAGACTTTGCTGATATTGAAAAGTATTTGAAACCAACTTCCCATAGCGATAATGCAGTATTAAATGTTAAATCATTTCTTATGATACCTAAAGGAGAGATTATATCTAAAGAAAAATTTAACAAAATTGACATTGAAGCACAAGAAAAAAGCATATCTAAAATACAGCTACTTAAGCAATATTTTCCTAATGCAATTATAATTTCTGAACTTAATCGTGGAAATGGAGTGCCAGAATTGAAAAATAGAAAACCAAGATAAATTCAATTTTTGTCGTTGTGATTGTTTGCTGTTAGTTTATAAATAGTAGGGTTAATTTTTTAACACAATAAAAGTTCTTTTTTTTTGTTACCAGAGTAAATATCTTTTAGCATTTGCTGCATCACTCTTGGACATCTTAGCCTTATTGAACTTTTATTTATAAGGAAATTGAATTCTTTAATTGGCTAAATTTATTTTTAAATATTTTGAAATTTAGATGGATGTTTATTACGAGTTTTGCAAAACAATCAACTTTGTTAATGAAATACTCTTTATTTTGTATTTCAGATATTTAACATTCAGTAATAATCGCAAAATACAAATCAAAATAAGCTAAAAAAACTATATTTTATGTATGTGAATAAATCAGTAGATAGATATTTTTTCCGAAAACCATTACCTTTTAAAGAATCTGAATGGTTATTAGCAAGAAATGGTACAAAGCCTATTTTATATGAAGATATGTCAAAGAGAATGCTCAGTTTTTGGGTATTTACAATAATTATATTTTGCACCGTATTTATTTTTATCGCAATGATATCAAATGGTTCTTTGGAAAGTATGTATAATCAAGCAAAATTTGATATTCTAAAAAATGATTTTCAAAAAAAACATAAAGAGGTTGTAGAAAATACTAATACGTATTCTGAATATTTGAATTCTTATTCAAATATTAAAGTACTTAAATCAACGCAGGTATAAATTTTTCGCCGCCGCAGGTACCCAACTGGCGCAAGTGTTCGCCCTTGTTCCGCCGCCGTAGGGGTGCGCCATGAATGAATATCGTTTACACGCAAGTGTTTTCCGCCGTTGGTATGCAGCATTTGCATTTATTCGCCGCCGCCGGTATCGCTCCAATCATCGCCGTCGCATGGTTTGTAACCAACGACGTATTCTCCTCGATATATAAAAATTATAGGCGCATATAATTGTTTTTTATTTAAGCCCTCAATTTTTCTTCGCCGTTGTTTGTATCGATCCCTTCACCTTTTGCTAGGGTCAGCAAAGGGCAATTTTAATTTTAGCGTACTGGTTTTATTTTCTTAATATCAATTTTATTGAAACAAAGTGTGTCCTCGATATTTCTAACTTTAACAGCAAATTCAATGGCACTATCCCTTGTTTGATTGCTGTTGTTGCCACGGTTTTCAAAATCAAGATAAATAGTCAGCAGTCTGCTTTTAGCATAAATTTTATTTTCACACTCCTTAATATTCAAAGATGAATCTTTTGCATTCAAAAATTGAATTTTAATGCAACTACAATATGCATTTGCAATCTCATGCGGATCTTCAATCGTACCCGTATTCTTAAAACAACTTTGCAATAGAACAATTAAAAATAGTAAGGAGAATGGTTTGAGCATATTTTTTTAATCTGAGACAACTTATTACATTAATTCCATAAAATTTTTTTTCGTCTCTTGGCCGTGGTTGGTAGCAACATTTGCAATTGTGCGCAAGCGTACCAATAACAAAGCCTGGTGCTGCAAAAAAATATAACCACCAATAGAAAATTAGTTACAGCCTTTGCCATAATGTTATTGGTACATCATCGGTCATTATCTTTGTTTTGATACCAACAAAGGTTTTAGCGGATGATAGCACAAATCGCATTGTTCACTGTAATGGTAAAATGACACTTCATAAATTCATAGCACAATTAAATTGGCGACAAGTTGCAATTCATTTCATTGCCACTTGGTTTTTTATGTATTCATTCCAAACACTTGCAGTTTTGCATAACACCCATTTAGTTGAAGTTTTCAGGCAAACAGAAAAAGATAATCTCACCAGGGCTATAAATGAAAATAAAATAGATGCTTCTGCCTTAACTTACTTTACTGTATGGACAAGTTTTGCTAATACAATCGGGCTTCTTATTGCCTTTGGAATTTCATTGACAATATCAATTAAGCGAAAATGGTTTTGGTTTAATTCGTTTCTTGTTTTGGGGTTAGCTTATTTATTATCCTGGTTTGATCTTTTGGGTTGGGCACATTTGAAAAAAGTATTTCTGGCACCAGGTGAAATAGTTAAAAACACCACATTGGAGTTTTTGACAAATGGTATAATTCTTTTGGCACTCGGACTTTTGACTTTCTTGTTGCCTGTTACAAATAAATTTATTGCAAAAGGGATCAGTACTACTGTGTAACTTTTAGAGCCAAAATTCAATTTGTTTCGCCGTCGCAGGGGGCGCTCCAATCTTCGCCGTCGTCTGTTTTGTAACCAACGACGTATTCTCTTCCCTAAATAAAAACTATAGGTGCATAATTGTTTTTTATCTAAGCCCTCAAAATTTCTAATACCACCCTTTCAGGGTTATTATTTTACCTGCTTATTGTTGCTATAGTAATGTCAGCCTTTCAGGCTTGCTGTTGGCTAATCCCGAAGGGATGAAATTAATATAGAGAGATAAAATAGTTAGATGCAAAACCCGAAGGAGTTATAGATTATCGCCAATGGATACTTCAAAGTTAAGGCAACCATTTGGCCTTGCTATCAAAATATTCCCCAGCAGTTGTAGAAAAACCTACTCATTAATATTAAATTTCCGTATAAAATTATTGGCACAATGTTTTATATACATACATTAAGAAGAAACTTATTTATCAACATTCAAAATTTGAAGATTATGAAATCGAACAAAATAATTGCAGGCGCTATTATTGGTACAGTAGTAGCATTAGTGCTTATACCTAAAACAAGAAAAATGCTTGCAGAAGCAGTAAACAATTTAGCCGATACACTTAAAGATGCTTTGGAAAATGCTAATAGTTTAGCAGGAGATTTAGCTGAAACTGGCAAAACTGAAGTGAATAAAATTACCAATAAGGCCTACGATGCTGCTGCAGGTACTGCAAAAGCTGCAAAAGATGTTTGGCAATCGTAATAAAATAAATTTATAAATATTTTACCCGGGTTTTTGCCCGGGTATTTTTATTTGACAATGTGGTAAAAGCAGCAACCCCCTTTCTAAAACAATTTTAAACTATCTTCTTTATCCTTTGCCAATTGAACTTTTAAAGCCTCCAGCCCTGTAAATTTTATTTCGTCTCTCAATTTATGTAATACAAATACCGTTAAATTTTTACCGTATATATCTTTATCAAAATTAAAAATATTTACTTCAATTACTTTTTTGGTGCCATCTACTGTGGGGCGTATACCAATATTCATCATACCCTGTAACTGCTGGCCTGGTAAATCGCTGCATAAAATTTTTACGGTATATACACCATTACCTGGTATCAATTTATACACGTCGTTCACTGATAAATTGGCGGTGGGGTATCCAATGGTGCGGCCAAGTTTATTTCCTTCCACTACTTTTCCGCTAAAAAAATAATCATACCCTAAAAATTTGTTGGCCGTTGGCACATCACCTTTTACTAATGCTTCTCGTATCCTGGTACTGCTGATGGTTATATCCTGCAGTACATGCTCTGGAATTTCTTTTACTTTAAAATTATTTGCAGCAGCTTCATCCTCCAATAAATGATAATCGCCATTGCGGCCGGCGCCAAAGCGATGGTCGTACCCAATAATAATAGTATGGGGATGAAAGCGTGCCACTAAAAAATTGCTTATGTAAGCATCAGCCGTTTGTGCTGCAAATTGGTTGGTAAACGGTACCACTACCAAATGATGAACACCATAGGCCTCCAGTAAAGTAATTTTTTCAGCTAAAGTGCTCAATACTTTAATTTCATGTGTTGCACCCACCACCATTTTAGGATGTGGGTTAAAAGTAATTACCACCGTTTCGCCATGTATTGCCAAAGCTTCTGTAAGCAGTTGACGAATTATTTGCTGATGGCCGCTATGCACACCATCAAATGTGCCAATGGTAATTACCGCATTTTTAAAAACGGGTAATTGGGTAATATCGTAGTGTACCTGCATATTTAAGAGTTGCAAATCTAATTGATAATTTTATAACGGATAATTTGTTAATGAATAATGGATAATTATTTAATGGATAATGTATAATTCATTTGTAATTTGCGCCCGATTCATTATTCACCATTGAACATTCACAATGTCTTTATACGCTAAAAGAGGTGTTTCGGCACAAAAGGAAGAAGTACATGCTGCAGTAAAAAATTTAGACCAGGGATTATTTCCCAACGCTTTTTGTAAAGTGTATCCCGATTTTTTGGGTGGCGATGATGATTTTGTAAACATTATGCATGCTGATGGTGCTGGTACAAAAAGTATTCTTGCTTATTTGTATTGGAAAGAAACGGGAGATATTTCTGTTTGGAAAGGTATTGCACAGGATGCCATTGTGATGAACTTAGATGATCTGTTATGCGTAGGTATTTATGATAATATTGTTTTTAATTCTACCATCGACAGAAATAAAAATCTAATACCCGGTGCCGTGCTGGAACAAATTATAACCGGCAGCCAGGAATTATTTGATACTTTAAAAACATTTGGTGTAAACATTCACTACCTCGGTGGCGAAACTGCCGATGTGGGTGATGTGGTGCGTACCATTGCGGTTAACGGCACCATGACCTGCCGCTGGCCTAAAGACAAAATTATCAGCAACGATAAAATAAAAGCCGGCGATGTAATTGTTGGCTTTGCCAGTTATGGCCAGGCCACTTACGAAACACAATACAACAGCGGCATTGGCAGCAACGGACTTACAAGTGCAAGGCATGATGTACTTAGTAATTTTTATGCTACAAATTATAAAGAAAGTTTTGATAATAATTTGGCTGATGATGTGGTGTACATTGGAAAACAAAAACTTACGGATGTCATTTCACTCACGAATGACAACTCACCACTCACGACTACCATCGGCCAGCTTATTTTAAGCCCTACCAGAACTTATGCTCCTGTATTAAAATCATTATTGCAAAATCATTTTGAGAAAATTCACGGCCTTATACATTGTAGCGGCGGCGGACAAACGAAATGTATGAAGTATTTGCCATCTACATGGTCTGACGCCCCGTCTGACCATGTAGATGGCAAACCACGCTATTTAAAAGTGATAAAAGATAATTTATTTGAAACGCCTGAAATTTTTAACATCATTAAAAAGAACAGCGGCAGCAACAACCGTGAAATGTATGAAGTGTTTAACATGGGTTGCCGCTTGGAAATTTATTGCGATGCAGGAGATGCAGCAACCATGATTGACGAAGCCAATAAATTTTGTATAGCTGCACAAATTATTGGCAGGGTAGAAGAGAGTGATAAAAAGGAATTGGTGATTAGGGTGGATGGGGAAGAGATAATTTATTAGTTTCTTTGATTAAACCTCACAGGTTTTTAAAACCTGTGAGGTTTTGTAAATTTTTAAAGGGATCTTGCTAATTTCCGTAACCGATTGCGAAGGATCAGGAACTCTTTTTACTTTATAAATATAATTGCCTGTGATTTTTGTGCCATCTTTTTTTTGCAAAGAAAAAGTTACAGGCTGAACAGCATTTACTTTTACTACATATTTACCTGCAGCACCACTAATAAAACCTGGCGAAATATTTACAACTAAGTCTTCAGGCTTTACACCTTCTACATTAATTAAAACAATGTTTTCCACGCCAATATAAAATATATTTTTCTCCAGAGGAATATTGTTGTGATTGAGTGAAGTAGTAATAGTTATTTTTACTTTTTGTTTTGTAACAATTTCAACCACCCCATTTTTCCCTTTTTCTCCATATAACAATGTTGCAGAATTACCTTTCAAAACATTTATACTTTCAATGTTATCCGGAGCAAGAATATTAACATTAAAGTTGTCTTCTTTTACCTTACCATCAACAACATATAAAGGAGTTGGCTGTTTAGAGACAATTACTACCTCAGGTAAATCATCTGCTTTTAAGGTTACATTTATCATAGCAGTTTTTCCTTTGGCATTAATTATATCATCCAGCTTTTCGCCTTTTATAACAGTTACATTACTTATTTTATTTGGTGGAATTGCATTTAGTTGTGCAGGAGTGCAAATTTTTCCATCAATGTATATCAAGGTATTCGATAAATTTCCTTTTACAACTGTTTTGTTACCTGATAGTTTAATTGAATTATTTTTCTCATCAAAAAAAGCAGAATCTGCAGAAATTACAACTGCTTCTTTTTGTGTTAATTTAATTACACCGTATTTTCCTTTTGTGCCATAAATTTTCATCGCCTCAGCTTGGTTATAAGTAACCATTGTGTTGAAGTTCACAAGCTCTTTCTCAACGTAATTCATGCCAACATTACCTATTTCTTTAGAATCTATTATCACCAAAGCTTTTGTTTTGTAGTCTTTACTTCTTAAATAATTGCTGTCGGTACGGCTGCTGTTAAAATAAATCCCTTTCGATAATTTTACAGTATCTGAAATGTTGTTCGGGGCTTCAACTGCCGCAAACTTATTGGCAGCAAATTTTTCAATTGCAGCTAACACATTTTTTGCGATGTTTTCTTTTGCATTATCGGTTTTTAAATAGGCCACATCATTTTTATTATTAATGCAGCCTGTTTCTATTATAACAGAAGGAATGTTATTTGATTGTAACACTTTTATACCACCTTGTTGCTGCATTATTGTTTTTGTTATGGGCAAGGGATAGTTATTACTAAATTCTTCAATTAAAACATTCGCCAGTTGCTTGCTTTCTTTGCTGTTGGCAAATTCATCTTTAGCAACCGTAAAATTTACACCACTCTTAGTGTTGGGGAGAGGAGCATTATCTACATGTATTGAAATAAATATAGCCGCATTGTTATTAACAGCAAATACAGCCCTCTCAGCTGGGGTTATAGTCCTGTCATTATCCCTGGATAAAATAATTTCTACATTTTCATTACTATTTAATTCCTTTATTTTTTTTGATATAGCAAGGGTTAAATCTTTTTCTAAAATTCCATCAGCACTTTTGGCGCCTGCATCTGCACCGCCATGGCCTGCATCAATAACAACTGTAATTTTTTTGCCGTTGTATCTGGAAGCTCCAGCTTCCAGCCCTGCTTTTATCTTAAAAGTAAATGCTGCAAAAATTATTAACAGCAACGGCAAAGCCATCACTCTTCCCCAATAATTTACTTTAGGGTTTTTATTTTTAGTTAGCATGAGCAATCTTCTTTTTATAGGTGAATAGAAAAAATTATTAGTGAGTTGAAACTGGTGCTGAGGATAAGCAGCCTGCAATATCATTGCAGCAAAAGATGCTGTGTCGCTGTCTTCAACCGCTTTTTTATCAGCAATAAATTCATGAATCATATTCACCTCTTTGCGTATAAGCCAGAAGAAAGGGTTGCACCAAAAAAATATCAAAAGGCTGTTGATGAAAATTTTATCGTGACTGTGTTTTTCCTGTACATGTGCCAGCTCGTGTTTAAAAATTTGGTGGCCGGTGGTAGATTCAATATCAATGCTGTTATTCCAAAAAATATAATTGAAAAAAGAAAATGGGGTGCTTTTGGCATCGGTATTTACAAAAGAAATAGTATCAATTATTTGCCCCGGATATTTTTTTACAAGTTTATAAATGCTGAAAAGTGTTTGCAGCAAAATTATAAACAACACCAGCGACACTGCTACATATACAAACGGATATAATTGTGCCACTTCAAATTCAGGCGATGGGGCTGCCACAATTATGTTGTCCATATAATCGTCGCTATTGCTAACCGCCTGCAACACCTGTATTATTGGCGCCGGTTGTGCTACAGGCGGCTGCCAAAAATTTATTTTTATCAACGGTAATAACAATGACATACAAACCGCTGCCATCAGGTAAAAACGGTTGTACTTATGAAAAACATTATTACGCAGCAGCAACCAGTAATAGCCATACAAAATGCCGGAGCAAATAATTACTTTTAAAAGATAATATGCAATCGGTAGCATGTTTTTATGTTTTAATTCTTTTAAGTGGTAGTGGTTTTAATTTGGTAGTTTGTAATTAACAGTTAGTAGCCTGAAGCTTCTGCTACTTTTTGTTACAACAGTAAAGTAGCAAAATGAAAAAACTATAAACTAAAAACTCTAAACCCCAAACAGGTATTATTTCTTCTTTAACTGTTTCAGCAACAACTCCAGTTCCTCTAAACTAATGTTGTTTTCTTTTACCATAAACGAAACGGCATTGCTAAAGCTTCCTTCAAAATAACCTTTTACCAAACTTTTCATACTGCTTTTACTGTACGCATCTTTACTAACAAGCGGATAATATTGATGTGTTCTTCCAAAAACAGTAACTCCTGCAAATTCTTTTTCTGTCAGTATTTTTATTATAGTTGCCACCGTATTGTTGTGTGGCTTTGGTGCAGGTAATTCATCCATTATTTCTCTCAGGAACGCTTTTTCTAATTTCCATATCACCTGCATTATCTGTTCTTCTGCTTTGGTTAAGTTTTTCATTTTGCAATCTTTTTGTTTGCTGGTGTAAACTTAAAACTAATAATTTAGTTTTACAACTAAAACTTTAGTTATTCACATTTTTTAACAAACGGTACAGAAAATATATTTTTAAAGCGAAGGGCTAACAACTAAATTTGCCAACAATGGCATTTTGTTTTATACGCTTAGATAAAAGTTGAATAACGGTATGACGTACAAGTGAGTGACACAACGATGTTTAACAGAATTACAAAAGCCTGTAACCAAAACACTAATTTCAAAAAGATTTTATGTCTCAATCAATTGTTGAATTAAAAAATGTAAATATTTACCAGGGCAGCAGCCTTATTTTAAGTGATGTTAACATTAGCATCGATAAAGGCGAGTTTGTTTACCTGGTAGGCAAAACCGGCACTGGTAAAAGCAGTTTACTAAAAACCATGTACGGCGATTTGCAATTAACAGAAGGTGAAGGCTGGGTAGTAGGCCATAATTTAAAAGAGCTTACATGGAAGACAGTACCTTTTTTGCGCCGAAACCTTGGTGTGGTGTTCCAGGATTTTCAATTGCTCACCGACAGGAACGTAAACGAAAATTTAAAATTTGTATTAAGGGCTACCGGTTGGAAGGATGATAAATTAATGAATGAAAAAATTGGGGATGTATTGGATAAAGTAGGTTTAAAAACCAAAGGATTTAAAATGCCTTTTGAATTAAGCGGTGGCGAACAGCAAAGGGTAGATGTGGCAAGGGCATTATTAAATTCGCCTAAATTAATTTTGGCCGATGAGCCTACAGGTAACCTTGATCCTGAAACGAGTGATGAAATAATGCAATTGCTTTTTCATATTTGTAAAGATTATAACACTACAATTATTATGGCTACGCATGATTACATGGTGATTAATAAATTTCCTGCACGGATGATTAAAACAGAAAGAAATAAAGTGTGGGATAATGCTTCTATTGAGATGTGAGTTTAGGAGGAATTTGTAATTAAGGTTCTTTGTAGTTACAACTCTAAATATTTCAGCAGCTTTATTGCATTGGCTTCGTTATTATAAATGGTTTGTAAAAACCCCTGCCGTTTTTCTTTTTCCTGTTCTGTAAATGTTTGCTGATAAATTGCTGCAATAGCTTTTTTATAAGAGGTGGCGTTGTTTGCAATGTGGCAACCCTGCTCAAGTCCACTGCCCTCAACACCTTCTGTATTTACTATACAATGCCTGCCATTAAATAAAGCATTCAATAATTTTAATTTTATACCGGTGTTGTTAAAAGATGGCAATACGTGTAATTGTGCTTTTGTTATCATATCCTGCATTTCTTTTTCGCCAGGGTTAGCCACAATACAAGTGTGCTGGTGCTGGTGTGCCAGGTGCAATAATTTTTTTGAAGGATTTTTTCCAGCGATTACAAAAGGAATTTCCAAAGTATTAAATACATTTTGTAAAAGCCAAATTACGGCTGTTTCATTTTCGTTAATGGATAAATTGCCATGGTACAAACAAAAACAACCTTTGCCAGCTGCTCCAACTGCTAAAGTATGCGGAATAAAAACCGGCAGGTAAAAAATATTTTTTGCATTAAACAATTGTTTATAAACAGCTGCATCATGTTCGCTTACTGCAATAATGGTGGCTTTACCGGCAATAGCTTTTTCATATTTATACAATAACCTGCTTTCGTTAATAAAATATAATTTTTTAAAAAGATTGCCTTCGTTTTTTGCCAGTTGTTTATAATATTCAAACTCCACATTGTGCAGGCGTACGGCTACTTTTCTGTTTTGTAATTCGCCGGTGTGGAGGTAGTAAGTACAATGAATGCCTTCCAATAAAATGGGGTAATTATCTTTTTTTAAATTAGCGATGAGTTCATCATGTTGCCTGCTTTTTACAATTAATGGAAGCGTTAAAGAAAAACTGCTGCTGTTTTTTTTACGCTGATAATAATTAACCGATACACAATATTTATTTAATGTTTCCTGTGGTATTCTGCCTTGTGTAAAGCAATGCAAATGAATTTTTATACCGAGTTGGTGTAATGCTTTAAGTTTATAAAACAAATCTACCACGCCGCCATAATCGGCTGGCCATGGCACATCAAGTGTAACAATATGTAAATGTTTATCGCTCATAAATTTAATTAACGCAGAGAAATGGAGCGGCAGAGGTTCCGCATGGATAACATTAAATCAACTCTGCGTTAACTCTTTTTCTCATTATCTCAGCGGTTAAAAATTCTATCATAAAATGCTATTAATTTTTTTTCTTCTTGTTGCCAGTTTAATTCCTCTCTTGCTTTTAAGCAATTTTGCTGCAGCTCTTTATACACAACTTCATTATCCAGTAAATTGTTCAGTTGCAGGGCCAAATTTTTTGCGCTGATATCATCAACTAAAATTGCAATCTGACGCTTGTCGTTAATTTCTTTGTACACAGGGTAATTAACACATAACTGCGGTATGCCGGCGTGCAAATAATCGAAAAAACGGTTGGCTAAAGAATAATAGTTGCTCAATCCTTTATCATCAAATAATGTAATGCCAATATAAGCCTGTTGAGTAACAGTTCTTAATTCATCAGGTTTTATTTTACCTTTAAAAATTATTTTATCCTGTAAATTATTTTCTTTTACTAATTGTTGAGCCTGCTGCATAAAATTTCCATCGCCGCAAATAATGAGCTTGCAGTCAACTTCTTTAATTGCAGGGATGAGTGTTTCAAAACTTCTGCCTTCATTTACTGCCCCCTGGTATAAAATAAATTTTTCTTTTTTTTGGATTAGATTTATTTCTCTCAGTAAAGCAATATTTCTTATTACTTCATAATTTACACCGTACATTTTTTTAAATTCAGCTGCAATAGGTTCGTTTACGGTATAGCCTTTGGCGAATTTTGGAACGGTAAAACGTTCTATCTTTTTCCAAATTTTATAAATGGCAGGCCTTGTGGCAATCTCTTTCATTTCACAAAAAAGCTCGTGTGCATCGTAAACCCGTTTTGTTTTTTTTAATGCAGCAATAAAATAGACAGATAAAATGGTATCAAGATCAATTGCGCAAATACAATCCATCTTTTTAAAAAGCAAATAAAAAAACAAACGGATATTATATTCTGCATAAAACAGTTTGCCTTTTTCAAAAAAACAAAACAATCTTTTTTGGAAAAAGGGCTGCGCTGAAAGCGGGAGTGAGGCTTTCATTTTTCTGCCCACTAATGTTACAGCATAACCGGCATTGGCAAGTGATGTACAAATACGAATCATGCGCTGGTCGTATGTAAGATCGGTGGTAACTGTAAAAACAAGAACCCCCAAACCCCCTGAAGTGGGCTTAGTAACAGTATTATCTTTTTTACCTATTTTATCCATTTGATAGTAATCTGGAGAAATTGAAAAGTGCTTAAATTATTAGGAGTGCAAGTTCCTCCTTCAGGGGGCGGAGTGGGCTTCATATATCCGTTCAATTATCTCCACCGTCTTCAATCCTTCTGCAGCACTGGCAATTTCATGTTTATCATCTTCCAATGCCTTAATTAAATTTTCATACACTTTATCATGGTTACTCATACTGCCCTGGTAAAAGCCATAACCATTTGCAGGGTTGCCTTTTGGTAACTCAGGGTTATCAATTCCTGCCACGCTGCAATATTCTAATTCGTTTAAATATTGTCCGCCAATTTTAATAGTGCCTTTCTCCCCAAAAACCGCAAAAGAGCCTTCCATATTTTTATTAAAACTGTTTACGGTATAATTTAAAGTTCCAATAGCGCCATTTTTCATTTCAAATATAACTGCACCGGTATCTTCAAATTCAATTGCTGTATGAGCAAAGTTTTTAGCAAGCGTTTTAACAGCGGCTACATCACCCAATAACCAATACAATAAATCAATAAAATGACTGAATTGTGTAAACAAAGTACCGCCATCTAAATCTTTAGTTCCCTTCCATCCTGTGTAGTATGCATCCGGCCTGTTCCAAAAACAATTTATTTGAAAGCTGAATATTTTACCCAGCTTATTGTTATCAATCAAATCTTTTAAAAAAACAACCGGAGGGTTGTACCGGTTTTGTTTAACTACAAAAAGTTTCTTATTGTTTTGCTGCGCAGCCTCCATCATTTTTTTCCCATCTGTTGCAGTAAGGCACAAAGGTTTTTCGCATAAAACATTTATGCCTGCTTGTAATGCCTTTATGGAATGAAGGGCATGTAAACCATTCGGCGTACAAATACTCACCACATCTAAATTATCTTCACCCTTAAGTAAATCTTCGATTGAATAGTACGGTTTGGCGTTGTAAGTTGCGGCCATTTCGTTCGCTTCTTCACTAATTACATCACACACTGCAATCAACAAACCATGTTTTATTAACTGTTCTGCATGCCTTTTGGCAATTGTGCCGCACCCAATAATTGCAAACATTGGTTTCATATTGGCAATATTCAAAAAAAATACTCAATCTACCTCGTAAAAACCATTTTTTTATGTACTTTTGCACACAATTATAAAGAAACATAACAAAGACGTTATTAAAAAAAAACAAAGAGATGCCTTATTTAACAATCGAAAAAAGAGCAAATATTTTTTCAACTTATGGTGGTAAAGCCACTAACACAGGTTCTATTGAGGGCCAAATCGCTTTATTAACAGAGCGTATCAATTCTATTTCAGAACATCTGAAAATTAACAAGAAAGATTTCTCTTCTCAAAGAGGCTTGATGAAAATGGTTGGTCAGCGTAAGCGGTTATTAACCTACCTCAGCAAGCATGATCTTACCGGTTACAGAAGTTTAATTGAAAAATTAGGCCTTCGTAAATAAATTATTCCAACTATGTAATAGCAATAATTCCCAACTGAAATTTTCCGGTTGGGAATTATTCTTTTTTATGTAATTAACTCACAATGGGTTGCTGCCCGGTAAATCCGAAAATCAGCAATCTGAAATCATAAATAATTTTTATGTCATTACTACAACCTAAATCTGTAACTTTTGATATTGGCGGTGGCCGTATGGTTACCATCGAAACTGGCAAAATGGCCCGGCAGGCCGATGGTGCTGTAACCGTTCGCCAGGGCAATTGTATATTATTAGCAACAGTTGTTGCCAACAAAGAACCAAAAGAAGGCCAAAACTTTTTTCCTTTATCAGTAGATTACCAGGAAAAATTTGCATCAGCTGGCCGTGTACCGGGATCTTTTTTTAAGAGAGAAGCAAGACTAAATGATTATGAAATTCTTACTTCCAGATTAATTGACAGGGCCTTGCGTCCACTTTTTCCAGAAGATTATTTGTGTGATGTTCAAGTACTTATAAGTCTTGTTTCAAGCGATGCTGAAGTTATGCCTGATGCATTAGCATGCCTTGCGGCCTCTGCAGCGTTGGCAGTTTCCGACATTCCTATTCAGGAAATTATTTCGGAAGTACGTATTGCCCGTAAAAATGGCGAATACATTATTAACCCAAGCCGTACCGAATTAGCCTCTTGCGATTTAGAATTTATAATTGCCGCTACCGACAAAAATATTATGATGGTAGAAGGTGAAGCTAACGAGTGCCAGGAAGAAGATTTGATTAAAGCAATAGAATTAGCACACGAAGCAGTTAAAGTTCAAATTAAAGCGCAGGCAGATTTAAGAGATCAGTTAGGCGTTACAACTAAAAGGGAATACACTAAACCATACCGTAACGAAGGGTTGAATGATAAGATCACTGCTTTTGCAAGAGATAAAATGCATGCAATCTCCTCTTCTGCGTCAGCTAAACATTCAAGAAGTGATGCTTACGATGCGTTAAAAAAAGAAGTAAAAGAATATTTAGGAGAAGAATTACCTTCAGAAGATAAGGCCCTGATTGGTCATTATTTTGGAGAGTTACAATATTATGTGGTTAGAGATATGATATTGAACGACAGGAAACGTTTGGACGGAAGGGGAACTGAAGACGTTCGTGCGCTTGAAATGGAAACCAATATTTTACCAACTCCACACGGTTCATCTTTATTTACAAGAGGTGAAACACAATCACTTACAACAGTTACTTTTGGAACACCTTTAGATGAATTGTTGGTAGAAAGCGCTCACAAATCTGATTACACCAAATTCATTTTGCATTATAATTTTCCTCCTTTCTCAACTGGCGAAGTAAAAATGATGAGAGGCGTTGGTCGCCGGGAAGTGGGGCATGGTAACCTTGCCATGCGTAGTTTAAAGAAGATGATGCCCGGCAGTGATTATCCTTACACTGTTAGGGTGGTAAGTGATATTTTAGAAAGTAACGGTTCTTCTTCGATGGCTACTGTTTGTGCAGGTTCACTTGCATTAATGGATGCTGGTGTGCCTTTGCCTAAACACGTTAGTGGTGTTGCAATGGGCTTAATTAAAAAAGAAGATAACTTCGCCGTACTCACTGATATTCTGGGTGATGAAGATCATTTAGGCGATATGGATTTTAAAGTAACAGGTACCCGTGACGGTATTTGTGGTGTACAAATGGATATTAAAGTTGATGGTTTAAGTATGGATATTATGCGCCAGGCGCTGGCCCAGGCACGTGCCGGCCGTTTACATATTTTAGATGCCATGTATGCCTGCATGCCGGCACACAGAGAAGAAGTGAAACCTCATGCACCAAGAATGGTAAAAATTATCATCGATAAAGAATATATTGGTGCGGTGATAGGGCCCGGTGGTAAAGTGATTCAGGAAATACAGAGAGAAACAGGTGCTACTGTAAATATTGAGGAAGTAAATAATGCAGGTGAAGTAAGTATCTTCTCTGCTCAAAAAGAAGGATTGGAAAAAGCACTAACCTGGATTAAAGGTTTAGTAGCAACACCAGTTGTTGGTGATACCTACGAAGGAACGGTTAAGAGCATTAAAGAATTTGGCGCTTTTGTAGAATTTTTGCCTAAAAAAGAAGGTTTATTACACATCAGTGAAATTAGCTGGAAGCGTTTAGAAACTATGGATGGCATTTTTAAAGAAGGTGATAAGGTAAAAGTGAAGTTGCTTGATGTAGACCAAAAGACCGGTAAATTTAAATTAAGCCGTAAAGCATTAATACCAAAACCTGATATGCAACCAAAGCCGCAGCAGGGAGAACAACAGGGATAATTTAAAATTATTATTGTATAGCCGCAGGTAATCGATCGTGTTGATTATCTGCGGTTTTTTAATTAAACAACTTTTATGAATTATTGTCAATTTTTGTTCACCACGTCTTCAGTTAGCCAAAGGGAAATATTAATAGCACAGCTGTCTGATATCGGGTTTGAAGGATTTGAGGAAGAGGATACTTTATTAAAAGCTTGTATAAAAGAAGAAGAGCTTGATAAAACTGCTGTTGACATCATTGCTAAAAATGCAAATATTGATTATACCGTTGTAGTTATTGAACAGCAAAATTGGAATGCAGCATGGGAGAGTAGTTTTGAACCGGTAACTGTAAATGACTTTGCTGCAGTAAGGGCAAGTTTTCATGCACCGGTAAAAAATGTGCTGCACGATATAATCATTACTCCAAAAATGAGTTTTGGAACCGGCCATCATGCCACCACTTATTTAATGATGGAACAAATGAGCCGGATAAATTTTAAAAATAAAACGGTGCTTGATTTTGGAACCGGTACCGGTGTGCTGGCTATACTTGCCAATAAAATGGGGGCTTCATCCGTTACTGCTATTGATAACGATGACTGGAGTATTGAAAATGCACATGAAAATATCGGCGCAAATAATAGTTCGGCCATAGCGATAAAAAAAGCGGAAATCATTAACACCGAAAAAAAATATGATATTATCCTGGCCAATATAAATTTAAACGTTATTGTACAAAATATGCAGGCTATCAGCATTTGTTGCATCCCTGGAGCCAGCATATTATTAAGTGGTTTTTTACACAGTGATGAAGATTTAATTAAGCAGTGTTTACAAAAAAATATGCTAAAATTTATTTCATCAAGCCGTAAATCCGACTGGATATGTATACAGGCCACAACTGAAATATAATGATGTAAATTTTAAAATGATGGCACTTTAATTGCCAATAAAATAGGTTAGTTTCATTTAATAATTCACTATTTTTGTGTTGTTCAACTCAACTTAAAAGGCATGAAGGAATTACTTCTTATAATACTGGCATACCTGATAGGCTCTATCCCTACAGCACTAATTATCAGCAGAAAATTTTTTGGTGTAGACATTCGTGATTATGGAAGCGGTAACATGGGGGCCACCAATACCTTTCGTGTACTAGGTTCAAAATATGGTACTGTTGTTATGGTGCTGGATATTTTAAAAGGTGCTATTGCAGTTGGGTTATATAATTTTCTCCCCTATTATTTTACTTCCGAAATGGAATTGCAGCGCACCAATTTTATGATTGGCCTTGGCCTTGCTGCAGTGGCGGGGCATATATTCCCCATTTTTGCAAATTTTAAAGGTGGCAAAGGAGTTGCAACTTTATTTGGAATGTTACTGGGAGTTCAACCGGTAGTAGCCATCAGTTGTGTAGGCGTTTTTTTAACAGTACTTTTTTTAACCCGCTATGTATCCCTAAGTTCTATACTGGCTGCACTTTTTTTACCCATTTGTGTACTGTGGATTTTTAATGAGCATGAACCCCTTTACCGAAGTTTTGCTTTGTTAGTAGCTTCGCTGGTAATACTTACCCATCAAAAAAATATAGGACGCATCTTACGTGGCGTAGAAAGCCGTGTGCCTATTTTAAAACACCGCGACAGAAGAAAATCCCGCCGTCGCAACGATTAACATTTCCATTACAACCTTATTGCAAACATTGCCGTCTTAACTTAAAATTACATTTTGTGATTTTTTAAGTAATTAAAATTGGTACGCCAATTGTTTAGTATAATTTAAAATCAAACTAAAATGAAAAAAATATTTATTCTACTATTTTCTGTATCACTTTTAGCAGCCTGCTCCCGCAATGCTATCACCGGCCGTAAGCAATTAGGACTTTTTTCTGAAGCCTCATTGCAGCAAATGGCAGTTACAGAATACAGAAGTTTTTTATCGCAAAATAAAGTTGTAAGTGAAAACACCAGCAAAGATGCCGAAATGGTACGCCGGGTAGGAAGCAGAATTGCAAAAGCCATTACTGAATATTACAGAGGTAAGGGTTTGGCAGAAGAATTGGATGGCTATAAGTGGGAATTCAATCTTGTAAATGATAAGGCCGCTAATGCATGGTGTATGCCTGGTGGTAAAGTTGTGGTGTATACCGGACTGTTACCCTTAACACAAAATGAAGCTGGGTTAGCCATTGTTTTAGGGCACGAGATAACGCATGCTGTTGCCCATCATGGTAACGAAAGAATGAGCCAGGGTGCACTTGCACAAGGTCTGGAAATTGTAGGTAACATTGCCACTTCGGGCAACTCTAAATACAATAGCTTATTCAATAATATTTTTGCACCCGCTGCACAGGTTGGCGTTTTATTACCTAACGGAAGAAATCAGGAGCTTGAAGCTGACCGCTTAGGATTAAACTTTGCGGCTATGGCCGGATATAATCCAAGGGAAGCTATTCCATTTTGGCAGAGAATGGCAGCAGCCTCAGGTAATCAAAAACCCCCGGAGTTTTTATCCACTCACCCGGCCGATGAGAGAAGGATTGCACAGCTGGAAAAAAATATGCCTGAAGCGTTAAGTTATTATAAACCAGTAGGTAAGTAATTAAAAACATTTATATCTTAAAAAACTCTGCAATTTGCAGAGTTTTTTTTTGTTTAAGCTTTTATCTACCAAACATAATTATTATTTTTGCCGCTCTAAACAGAACTGTTGTTATTGCAACTTTAAACCCTCCGAAAAAAACTTGTTGTTAAATTAGCCGTAAGTAATTGCGCTAATTTTTTTTTGTAACGTAAAACTAAAACAAATTTTTTTGCTTATGTCTTCTCAAAATTTACTGGAAAAGTTGCAGCTTAACGATGAAAAAAATTTATTGCTGCAGGGTTTACCGCTTGCAATAGAAAAGCAATTTCTCAAATGTTCGTTTTCTAAAAATGTAACTCCTTTACTTAAAACAAAGAAAATAGATTTTGCTTTAGTTTTTGCATTTAGTCAGAAGCAGTTAAAAGAAATTTTAAAAGAAGTGATTCCTGCATTGCATACCGATGCAAAATTCTGGATCGCTTACCCCAAGGTTTCATCAAAGATAGCCAGCGATTTATCAAGGGATGCCAGTTGGAACTTTATATTGGAACATGGTTTTGAGACGGTTCGATTGGTTGCGGTTGATAATTTATGGAGTGCAGCACGGTTTAAAAAGCCTGATGCAGCTTCAAAAAAAACGGCTGCCTTCTCATCAGCCAATCCGGCCCCGGGAGTAGATTATAGTAACCGTACCATTAAAATTCCGGTGGAACTGCAGCAACGCCTGGATAAAGATAAAATGGCTGCATCTTTTTTTGATTCACTGGCATTTAGCCACCGGAGAGAATATGTTGAATGGATTGTGAGTGCAAAAAAAGAAGAAACTAAAAACAGGCGTTTAGAGACTACCATGGAGAAACTTGCGGCGCAAAAGAAAAACTTTAACCAGAAATAATTATTTAAAAATTACGGTGCCTAATTGTTTGGTTAATTCAATTTCCATCTGCTTAAGGTGCTGATGGGTTTGTACCAGTATCATTTGCTCTTCTGCAACCACCGATTTTTCAAGGTCACGCTGGTTTTCATCCATTAACCTTTTTATCTTTTTTAATTTTAAATAATTGAGGGTACTAAAAACTTCTTCTTTAAAAAGATCTTCACGGGTAGGTATGTGCCCTTCAAAATGTTCGGACCATTTGGGGCTTATCTCATAATTAAAATCCATGATGCTCACCACTAAGGAACTCATTTGTAAATTATCGTGGTATAAAAAATTTTTTGGCGTAGGCTCTATACCTTCTTGGTACCAGTGCTTATAGGTTTGCACAACTTTAACCAGCTCTTTATTATCTATTAATTCATCCAGCTGGTTTAACTCTATCTCTTTAAAAATATGATCTGCAACTTTATGCTCCTCATCCCATTCTTTTAATCCAAACTCCAGCAGGCTTCTAACCATGGCCCGCTCATGCATTTCATCTTTGTTAAACAGGGTGAGCGCATTTTCTTCTGTGGCTGAAGGTAATTCCAGTGGCTCGTTTTTTTCTTCTCTAAAAGTTTGATTTTCTGCTTTAGAAACTTTTTCTCTTATATATTTATTTACCAAAACGTGTAAACCGCTTTCTTCAATTTTTAAAATTTCGGAACATTGTTTTATATAATCCTGCTGCTTGGTAAAATCCTCAGCCTTATTTATTTTAGCAATGGTTTCTGCAATCTGGTTTACAATAATGGCTTTTTTATTATTATCGTTACCGGCATCCTTTAATGCAATATCCAATTGAAATAAAATGACATCTCTTTTATTGGCGGCAATAAAATCTATAAATGCAGTGGCGCCTATTTTATTTACATAACTGTCGGGGTCTTCTTTGTCGGGTATTAATACCAGTTTTACATTAAGGCTTTCTTCCAGCGCAAGATCTAACCCACGCAGTGCAGCTTTTATGCCGGCATTATCGCCATCGTAAATTATAGTGAGGTTGTTGGTATATTTTTTTATCAGCCTCAGTTGATCTGGCGTTAAAGAGGTGCCGCCGCTGGCCACCACATTTTCTATACCGGCCTGGTGTAAACTAACCACATCGGTGTAGCCTTCAACCAGTAAACATTCATCAGCCTTATCAATAGCTAATCTTGCAAAATAAGATCCATATAGCAATTTACTTTTTACATAAATTTCATTTTCCGGCGTGTTAATATATTTAGGAGCCTTATCATTGTTCTTTATAATTCTTGCACCAAAGCCCAACACCTTACCACTTTGATTATGGATGGGAAAAATTATGCGTCCCCGGTAATTATCATAACTATTGCCTTCTCTAACATTTACTAAACCGCTTTTTTGTAAATAATCAATATTATACTGGCTGGCTAAAGCCGCTTTAGTAAAACCATCCCTTGCCTCCGGATTATAACCTAATTGAAATTTATGAATGATCTCTTCCCTGAAACCCCGCTGCTTTAAATAACTTAATGCAACATCCTGCCCTTCATCAGTATTTAATAAAGCATTGCTAAAAAATTTTTGGGCAAAATTGTTTATGATATACAAACTGTCCGAAACCTGTTGCTGTTGTTTGTATTCCGGGCTGGTTTCTGTTTCTTCAATTTCTACATTGTATTTAGCCGCCAGCCAGCGCAACGCTTCGGCATAGCTGTATTTTTCCGCTTCCATTAAAAAACTTATGGAATTGCCACTGCGGCCACAGCCAAAACATTTATAAATTTCTTTGGCAGCTGATACTGTAAAGGATGGTGATTTTTCGTTATGAAAAGGGCAGAGGCCAATATAATTAGTGCCCCTTTTTTTTAATTTTACAAACGAGCCCACAATTTCCACAATATCGATGCGGCTGAGTATTTGCTGTATGGTATTTTGCGAGATCAAATTTTAATATAAACAGTGCAATTTAGCCGTTTTTAAAATTTTAACGCTCTTTATTTTACAGATAAAGACTGTGGCACGGTTTATGAAAAACTGGGTTAAAATTCATCTTGATAAACAATTAACTAATATCTTTATCATCTAAAAAATTAAAAAGCATGAAGAAATATTGTTTTTTTATTATGTTGCTTGTTGCTAACATAATAGGGTATGCTCAAACACTTCCGGAGATAAATGAGATGATGGGCAAAAGTCAATACAAAAAAGCAAAAGAAGGTATTGATAAATTTTTATCCGATCCAAAAAACGCTGCCAAAGCTGATGGCTGGTTTTATAAAGGCAGAATTTATAATTCTTTATCAAAAGATTCGTCTGTTGCTGCAACCGATGCTTTAAAATTTAAAGCAGAATCCTTTGATGCCTTTAAAAAATATCAGCAAATGGATGCAAAAGAAGTAAGTTTTATTTTAGAAAATCATGGATCGTACTTTGACCTGTATAACGGTTTTTTTGATATCGGCGCCAGGGAGTTTAACAGTAAAAATTATGCAGCCTCTTTTGATGGATTTAAAAATGCATTAATGGTTGAAGAATATGTAAAAACAAAAGGGTATGAGTATAACGGATTTAAATTTCCGGTATTAGATACTTCGCTTATTTTAAATGCAGCAATTGCGGCAAACCAGGCCAAAAACGAACCTGAAGCTATAAAGTATTACAGAAAACTTACGGATGCAAACATAGCTACTGAACAGTACTTGAATGTGTACCAATACCTGGTGGAATATTATTTTAAGAATAAAGACGAAGCCAGCATGAACGCTATGCTTGAAAAAGGCAGAACACTTTATCCGCAGGAAGATTACTGGGCAGAGTTTGAATTGGACAGGGTTGCAAAAACCGGCGATAAAGCTGCTTTGATGGCAAAGTATGAGGAGATGATGAAAAAATATCCAACAAAATATACATATCCCTATAACCTTGGCGTGGAATTGTACAACGAATTATACACCAGCGATAACCGGCCTGCCAATGCAGCAGCTTTAAAAGATAAGTTAACCGAAACTTTAAAATTGGCTATCAACCTTGATAAAGCTGCAGATGCAAAAATGTTAATGACACGTCACCTGTATAATGCGGCCTTTGATTTTAAAGACTCGTCTAAAAAAATAAAGGGCGTAAAACCTGCTGATGTAAAATTGCGTAACGATTTAAAAGCTATGGCTATTAAAAAAGCAGATGAAGCCATACCTTATGCCGAAGGCGTTATAGGTTTTTATGCGGCATTACCAACGCTAAAGCCGATTCAAAAAGCCAATTATAAAATAGCACTGGATCTGTTAAGTCAATTTTATCTTGAAAAAAATGACGCTAAAAAAGCGGCAGAATACGACAAGAAAAAAGCTGAAGTAGACAAAATGTAACACAAAAAATATTGCATAATAAAAAGACCACCATCAACCCGGTGGTCTTTTTATTATGCTTAATTTCCTCATACTTCAATCCTTATTTGAACGCCTCTTCCATCAGGGTTTTGCATACCTTTTGTGGGTTTAACTACAAAATCTTTTGGTATTTCAAATACCGCATCAGCAATATCTTTATCGGTAGTAATTTTTGTTACTTTTACAATCATTTTTCTGCCACGCCCCATTTTTGTTTCAAACATCATTGGAAAACCCGACAGCTCATTTAATCCAATTAAATTAGTTATTCTGCCAGGTCCGGCTACCGCCGAACGAATTGATTCGTAATAACAAAATCAATAATTCATACTTTAAATTTTTATAAAGGGCATAAAAAAACCGGCACATGGTGCCGGCTAATAATTATGTTATTAAAATTTTCTTAAGGTGTGCAGGTACAATAATTAAAACTCATACCCCAGTTACCACCGCTTAAATTAATCCGTGGTCCATTACCCCAACCTGTTTGTGTTTCTGTAATTTGGCCTGATGCATTCATTTTTGCAACAACAGCGTGTGCTGCTATGCAACCACAGTTGCCAATACCAATTGTTGCCACCGGCACCTGGTAAGTGTAGCTGGTAATGCCACCAGAATGGGTGGTTTTGTAAGGAAATTGCCCTGGCATTGGATTGCCGGGATTGTTTACCGGAATTAATGCACACTCACCAACAAATAAATGGGTTTGTGTTAACACCCAACCATTAGCAGTGGAATAAGTTACATTAATAAAATCTCCATCATTGGTAACCGAAACGGTACCGGCATTAATAGTTTGACCAGCAAAAAGAGTAACCTCAGTTGGGGTACATTCTCCAGGATTGGTATAACTTAATTCAAATTTTTCATCTGCTGCCGGGGCTGGGTCAACAGATTCTTTTTTGCAGGAACTTATTGCAAATGTTGCAATAGCAAGGGCAATAATAAGTACACTTTTTTTCATAGGTTTTTTTTGTTTGTTTAAGATTTTGTTACGGATTAAAAGGGCCAATTTTATTTTTAAAGATCAGCTCTTTGTTTTTCGAAACGGGACAACTTTCTTTTTATTGTGCCCACTTCGATATAATTTTCGATTTACGTAAT
Organism: Ferruginibacter sp.; assembly: GCA_043756235.1. Taxonomy (GTDB): domain Bacteria; phylum Bacteroidota; class Bacteroidia; order Chitinophagales; family Chitinophagaceae; genus Ferruginibacter. Next base: position 35,870 of record JAYURK010000112.1, read on the forward strand.
TATCGTATTAAATGGTTTTATTTTCATTTTTTTTTAATAGTAAAACTACTTTTAAAAAAAATAAATGAAGGGTACAAATACTTTACCCAAAAGCTTTTAATTGTAAAAAAGATGCTCACCAAGATTAGTTGCGGCTCATATACTCTACAATTATCCTTTGTATTATTTAATTTTTGTAATTAACCAGGCAACCTTATTATACGCAGCACCGATACCTTAAAAACAGGCTTCATTTTTACGATTGCCATGATTTTTTTAACTCTTAAAACTTAATTATGAAACTTCTTATTCGCTTTTTATCTATTTCATTACTGGTAATTTTTGTTGCAGCATGCGGTAAAGACGATTCGGTACCACCGCCAACGCCAAATCCTACGTTTACATTTAATGCAGTATTAAGCGGTGGGGCAGAAGTACCGGCAAATGCATCATCAGCCACAGGTACGGCATCATTAATTTTTGATACCCTTACTAAAATCTTTACATTGAATGTTACCTACACAGGTGTTACAGCAACTAATGGTCATATACATAAAGCAGCAGCTGGTGCAAGTGGGGCAGTAGTTTTTCCCCTCCCCAATTTTGCATCACCTATAGCCTATACCAGCATGGCAATTACAGCCCAACAAGAGGCAGATTTAAGGGCAAACCTGTATTACGTAAATATTCACAGCAGTGCTTTTCTCGGCGGAGAAATAAGGGGACAACTTATAAAGCAGTAACAATACATATTTGTACGGTTTCTTCGGTTAATGCCTTTCTTCTTTTTAAAAGGAGGGAGGCATTTTATATTTCATGCAACAGGTTTAATAAATTTTGAGGGTTCATTTAGCCATTTCTCTTTATATAAATGCAGTTGTTTAAAAACTGTGAATAACTCTGCATAAGTGGTGTAAACAATCAAATTTTTGTTTTGGCTCATTCCATTATATTTGCCGTCTTACTAAATATAGAAAAAGTGCGATTAAAGAGTTTAGAAATCAAAGGATTTAAAAGTTTTGCCGATAGAACCGTACTCAATTTTGATGAAGGTATTACTGGCGTAATTGGCCCCAATGGCTGTGGTAAAAGTAATATTGTAGATAGCATCCGCTGGGTAATTGGCGAACATAAAATAAGCAATCTTAGAAGTGAAAACTTAGAGAGTCTTGTTTTTAATGGTTCTAAAACCCGTAGTGCAAGCGGCCTTGCAGAAGTGAGCCTCACTTTTGAAAACACCAAAAATTTACTGCCCACCGAATTTAATACCGTAACTGTAACCCGTAAGTATTATAAAAACGGCGAGAGTGAATACCGCCTTAATGATGTAGCCTGCCGCCTGAAAGATATTCATAATCTTTTTATGGATACCGGTGTTAGCACCGACAGTTATGCTATTATTGAACTGGGCATGGTGGACGATATTATTAAAGATAAAGAAAACAGCCGCCGTAAAATGCTGGAGCAGGCTGCCGGCATTACCATTTATAAAACCCGTAAAAAAGAAGCCAAATTAAAATTAGATGCAACTGAACAGGATCTGGCTCGTATTGAAGATTTGCTTTTCGAAATTAATAACCAGTTAAAAAGTTTAGAGAGCCAGGCAAAAAAAGCAGAGAAGTATTTCGAAATAAAAAAAGAATATAAAGAAGTTAGTATAGAATTAGCCAAAGCCGCTTTGGAAGGTTTTAATATTACTTACCGTGATTTAAACCATCAGCAGCAGGCCGAGGTGGATAAGCGGATTGAACTGGAAACTTCTATTGCAAAAGAAGAAGCTGCATTGGAGCAGGAGAAGCTGGGCTTTATTGAGCAGGAAAAAGCTTTGCAGCAAATGCAGCATGCTTTTAATGATATGCTTGATGGGTTAAGAAATAAAGAAAGCGAAAAGAATTTAAGTGCACAACGGTTACAATATTTAAAAGAAAGAGAAGGCAGCCTGAACGAATTTTTACAAAAGGCCGGCGGCCAGTTAAAAGGTCTTGATGAAAGTATACAGTTTACCAGCCTGCAAATAAAAGACGACGAAGTAAAATTGGAAGAGTTTGAAGGCAAACTGGACGAATTAAAAAATGCAGTAGAAGATAAACGAAAAGTGTTTGATGAAAAACGCAGCAGCATTGATGAATTAAGAAAAGAAAACCAGGCTATACAAAGAAATCAGTTTGAGGCAGAAAAAAAAGTTGCAGTAGCAGATACCTCTATACAAAACGTTCAGCGTACCATTATACAAATACAGGAAGAAAAAACGCAGCGTCAGCAGCAGTTGCAACAATTAGAAGCTGATAAAAAAATAAAAGAAGAAGAACTGCAGCAAAAGAAAACTGATTTGCAGCAATTGCAGGATCATCATGAGTTTACCAAAGAACAAATTTTAGCCACCCAAAGTTTACTGGAAGGTTTGCGTAATGAACTTGCTGAAGAAAGCAGGAAATTAGACAGTAAAAAAAATGAACACGCCCTATTAAAAAGTTTGATAGACTCGATGGAAGGTTACCCGGAGAGTGTTAAATTTTTACACAACAATTCCGGCTGGAATCATACTGCACCATTATTGTCGGATATTATTTATGTAAAAGAAGCATACCGTGCAGCAGTAGAAAATGTTTTAGAACCGTATTTAAATTATTATGTAGTTAATAATTTAGAAGAAGGTTTACAGGCTATTCATTTATTGGATGATAATAAAAAAGGTAAAGCCAACTTTTTTTTACAGGATAAGTTTACCGATTTTGAAAGCCATCACCAACCCGATGGAACAATACCTGCATTAAGTGTGGTGGAGATTGACGGCAAATACGCCAATCTTGCTAAACATTTACTGGGCAATGTTTTTATTGCCGAAAATGAAGAAGCATTACACAACAGTAACGGTGCCGTGGTACTGGAAAAAACTGGTAAGTATGTAAAAGGTAAATATTCTTTAACCGGCGGCAGCGTAGGATTATTTGAAGGAAAGAAAATTGGCCGGGCAAAAAATATGGAGAAATTAATTGACGAAATTTCTGCTCAGGAAATTATTGTTAATGATTTAAAAGCGGTTATTCAAAGCAGGCATAACGAAGTAATCGCTTATAATGAGCAGTTAAAAGAAAATGCCATTAAGCAAACGCAGCAGGATATTAATAATTTAACCAACCACGTTTTCTCTCTTCAAAATAAATTAGAAAACCTGCATCATTTAGAAGAAACCAGCACCAAAAGGGTAGAGGAGCTGCAGGAACAATTGCAAAGCAATCATGATGCTATTGCCAGCACCAGGGATGAGCTGGAGAAATTTAATACACAACTGGAAGAGTTGGGAGATAAAATGCAACTGATAGAACATGATTATGCTACTGCCGAACAGGAATATAGTTTTGCAACCGCAACATTTAACGACAGCAATCTTCAATTTACAAAACAGCAGAGCAAAGTAATTTCTTTAAAGCAGGAATTTGAATTTAAAAGCAATCAGTTAAAAGATTTACAAACACAAATAGAAAGCAGCAGCGCACAATTAAACGAAGCAGCAACAAGTATTGCTGAAACTGCAATTGCACTGCAGGCACTGGAAGCACTGGTAATATCTCTATTACAAAATAAAGAAGGCGAAGAAAAGAAATTGAACGAAGCAGACCAGGCTTATTATAATTTACGAAATGCATTGGCTGCTAAAGAAAGTGAATTGCGCCATAAGCAAAAAAGCAAAGAAGGCATTGATACTTTATTAAACGAAATAAAAGATAAGCTTACCGAATTAAAGTTGCAGCTGGCCGGCATGAAGGAAAGACTGAACGTAGAATTTAAAGTAGACCTTGATGCTATCATTGATGAACCAAGAACCGGCGATACACCACTGGAAGAACTACAGGAAAAAAATGAAAGGCAGCGGAAACGGTTAGAAAATATTGGCGAAATAAATCCTACTGCCATTGAAGCGTACACGGAAATGAAAAAACGCTACGAATTTATTTTAGAGCAAAAAAATGATTTGGTTACTGCCAAAGAAAGTTTGATGCTTACCATACAGGAAGTAGAAGCCACTGCCAACCAGCAATTTTTGGATACGTTTAATGCCGTTAGAGAAAATTTTCAAAAAGTATTTAAAGCATTATTTACCGAAGATGATACCGCAGATATGGTATTAGTTGATCCTGAAAATTTAGCCGAAACCGGAATAGATATTGTGGCTAAACCAAAAGGTAAACGACCCTCTTCTATCGGACAATTGAGCGGTGGAGAAAAAACATTAACCGCAACAGCTTTACTGTTTGCCATCTATTTAATTAAGCCTGCACCTTTCTGTATTTTAGATGAGGTGGATGCCCCGCTGGATGATGCCAATGTAGGCAAGTTTACCAATATGATAAAAAAATTCAGTGAGAACTCTCAGTTCATCATTGTTACGCATAATAAACAAACCATGAGTGCAGTAGATGTAATTTATGGTGTTACCATGCAGGAAGCCGGTGTAAGTAAACTGGTGCC
>JAYURK010000113.1:0-4404 GCA_043756235.1 Ferruginibacter sp.
ATGCCGCATTGCCGATGAAAAATTTATTTTTTTACAAACGCCATTGGTAAACTTTGCCCCTGCCGGTATAAGCAGCAGCGGTTATTTTTTATCGCTTGCCGAAAGCAAAAAAGTATATGAAAAACATTTTGGCAAAAGTTTTTTGCTCAACCTGTGGCAAATAAGGTTGAAAATTTTATTTTACCTGCTCCGCTCCCCTGCCGGTAATTTTTTATACAAAATTAAAAAAGGGTTAAAGCTGGAAAATATGTAATTGTTGCAAAAATCCAATTTCACGAATCTGCACCTACCTGCCAATCTCATTAATTTAAGCCTCACGCTACACTTTCTAATATCACCCCTCCGGGGTTTTTGCGGCATTTATTAATTTAGTCTCTATAGTAATGTCAGCCTTTCAGGCTTTAAAATCCCGAAGGGCAATGTCATTAAGTTAAGGGTATTTAAATTATAAAACTCCCCATTCCAGTTCCCTCTGCTTTGGAGTCCCGATAAATCGGGAGGGGTAAGGTCTTTACAAAACGCTTAACTTAACGACACTGTCCCAAGAGGTGATAGTGGTTGAAAACAACGATTTATAAGATAATGATATTGCCCTTATCCACTTAAACCTTTTCACTTAAAAAATTAAATTATCTTAGCGCCTTAAAAAATCTATACGATGAAGCAAGCCTGGTTTAAAAAAGCAATGCCCCATTTAATTGCAATTGGTATTTTTTTAATAGTATCTGTTATTTTTTGTAAACCGGCTTTAGACAGCAGTCTTACTTTACAGCAAAGCGATATTACCCAATGGCAGGGCATGAGCCACCAGTTAATAGAAAGAACGAATGAAAAAGGCCGCGGCGCTTTATGGGCCAGCAATATGTTTTCGGGCATGCCGAGTTACCAAATTACGTATCCCACACCATGGAACCCGGTAGAAATTATCCATAATATTTTTACGCTATGGTTGCCCAAGCCTATTAACTTTTTCTTTTTAATGTGCATCAGCATGTACTTTCTTTTATCGGTTTTAAAATTACGGCCGTGGACGTCGGTATTGGGCGCATTAGCTTTTGCCTTCAGCAGTTTTACACCTATTGCCATTACTGCAGGCCACGATACACAGATGCTCACCTTAGCTTATGTGCCTGCTACACTCGGTGCTATGATTTTGCTTTTTGAAAAAAAATATTTATGGGGGTTTACCTTAACGGCATTGTTTACCATGATGCAGTTGGGCATGAACCACCAGCAAATAAATTATTACTTTTTTATTATTGCCGCAATTATGACGGTGGCCTATTTTATACATTGGGTAAAACAAAAACAACTGGCACAGGCAGGTAAGGCATTGGGCCTTGTACTGGTTGCTGCATTAATTGGTATTGGTGTAAACATTTTAAACTTATGGGTAAATGCCGACTATACAAAAAGCAGCAAACGTGGTGGTATGCTGGTAATAGATAAAACCGGTGTAAAAGATAAAATTTCAAAAGACTCTAAAACTACCGGCCTGCAAAAAGATTATGCCTTTCAATGGAGTTATGGCAAAATGGAAAGTTTTAGTTTAATGTTTCCGGGTATCCGTGGTTATGGCAGCCATTATGCAGAGCGAGACGGGGAACAGGAAATTTTCCCAAAGCTCTCTGATAAATCAAATGTATATACACACCTTACAGAAAAATTAAATGTACCTGAAGGCCAGGCTGAAAATTTTGCACTGGGTTTATCGCAAAGGGTTTACTGGGGCGATCAACCATTTACAGTTGGGCCAATTTTTTTAGGCGCTATCATTTGTTTTTTGGGGATACTGGGTATGTTTTTATTAGATGGCAAACATAAATGGTGGATAATAACAGCAACTTTGTTAGGAATATTAATGGCGATGGGCAAAAATTTACCGGGTTTTAATTATTTCTTATTCGATAATATGCCGTTGTATAATAAGTTCAGGGTACCCACGATGGCATTGGTAATTCCACAAGTAGTAGTACCCATTTTAGCGGCTTTAACATTAGATCATATTATTACACATCGCCAGCAGAATGAAACCTGGAAAAAATTGAAGTGGGGTGCAATGGCTACTGCCGCAATTTTCATAATTATTACAGGCGTATACTTTACCAGCGATTTTAGTGCAGAAAATAAAGGACGCACTAAAGCCATCAATGAAATGCTGCAAAGCAAAGCGCCACAGGAGCAAATGCAAAATACCTACACGGCCATCAATAACAACAAAGACCTGCAACCGTTGCCTGATAATAATGTTTACGAAGATCAGATTTTCAGAAGCGGACTGGATGAAAGTGCCGCAAGAGGAATTTTAACTGCTTTACGAAAAGACCGGGCGGCTTTTTTACTAAAGGATATTACCACATCGCTCCTATATGTTCTAATTCCAGCAGCATTCATAGTATTGTATATAAAAAATAAAATCAACACAACTGTATTGCTTGCAGGAGTTATAATAGCGGCATTTATTGAATTGTTTAGTTTTGATACAAAATTTTTGAATGCAAAAAGTTTTGCAAGTAAAGCTGATTTTGAAAATACTGAATTTCCCCTTTCAAAAGCAGATCAACAAATATTGCAGGATAAAGATCCCAACTACCGGGTGTATGATATGAGTAAAAGCGATCCTTTTCAGCAATCTAAATCATCTTATCATCATAAAACAATTGGTGGCTATTCCGCTGCCAAGCTGGGCATTTATGATGACCTGATCACTTACCAGTTATCTGGTACGCCTAACAGCAGTGTATTAAATATGCTCAACGCAAAATACATTATACAACCCGGCCAAAAGCAGGGTGAAGAGATGGCGGTTCAAAACCCTGGTGCGTTAGGTAATTGCTGGTTTGTAAAAGGAGTAACTTATGTAGATGGAGCTGTGGAAGAAATGAAAGCACTAAATAATTTTAATCCTGCCGACACAGCCATCATTGATAAAATGTATCAACCTAAAATTGGCAATTTTGCTGCACCCGACAGTGCGGCTTACATTAAACAAACTGCATTTGATAATGATGAAGTGGCTTACGAAAGCAATACTCCTGCACCGCAGCTTGCCGTTTTCAGCGAAGTGTTTTATAAAGACTGGAATGCTTATGTTGATGGTAAAAAAGTGGACATTATTAAAGCCAATTATGTTTTAAGGGCATTAATGCTGCCAGCAGGCAAACACAATATTGTATTTAAATTAGAGCCCCCGGTTTATCTCACCGGTTCCACAATAACTATATTTTTTGTATGGGTGATGATCTTACTTTTGATTGGGACCATTGCCTGGGAAATAAAAAAATCATTAGGAAACAAGCCCGTTAAAACTGATGGATAATACCAGCGACATAAAAGTTTTAACACTTATCTCTTATAAATTTTTACCGGCAAAATTGGGCGGGCAAAAAAACATTGCGTTGTTTTTTAAGTTTTTTTCGCAGTTGATACACATCACCTGTGTGTCGGTAAAAGATAATGATATTACCTGCGTAAAAGAATATGAAGTGCTGAATATTATTGAGGATGGGCAATTTCGTTATGCCAATCCAATTTATTTTTTCAAATTAAAAAAGATAATTAGAGAAAAAAAAATAACGCACCTGATGGTGGAGCACCCTTATTACGGATGGCTGGGAATTTTATTAAAAATGTTTTGTGGAGTAAAGCTGGTGATGCGTTCTCAAAATATAGAAGCAGAGCGTTTTAAAAGTATTGGCAAATGGTGGTGGAGCATTTTATGGCATTACGAAAGAATAACACACCGCTTTGCAGATTACAATTTTTTTATTCAGCATGATGATGAAAAATACGGGATTGAAAAATATAAATTAGCGCCTGAAAAATGTTTCATCATTACTTATGGGTTTGAGCTTACCGGCCCGCCAACGGCTGCTGAAAGAGTTGCTGCTAAAGAAACCATTTCATCATCATACAACATTGCAGCAGATGAAAAAATTATACTGTTTAATGGTTCTTTAAATTATAAACCCAATACAGATGCATTGGATAATATTCTTACCAAAATAAATCCTTTGCTGCTGGCCAGTAACAATTTTAAATATAAAATAATTATTTGCGGCAGTAACCTTGCCGCATCTTACAACAGTTTAATAGAGTATACTGATAAAAATATTATTTATGCAGGCTTTGTTGATGACATAACTTTGATGTACAAAGGTGCCGATATGCTGATAAACCCGGTAATGGATGGCGGCGGAATAAAAACAAAATTAGTAGAAGCACTGGGGCACAATATGAATGTAGTAACTACCACCAGCGGCGCTATTGGTGTACCACTTGCTATTACCGGAGAAAAAATGAAAATAATTGCTGACGATAACTGGAGTAATTTTGTAAGTGAAGTAATAAGCAGCAATACCACATCGGTAATACCCGAAGCATTTTTTAATCATTTTTACTGGG